>JAGXOC010000128.1 GCA_019894665.1 Candidatus Thorarchaeota archaeon | reverse complement strand
GGGTTGTCAGACGGAAACCGAGGCGACAGTCCAAGCGAGGAGCGGTTCGTGAAGGACCTCTGTGAAACGATAGCATATCTGAATGAACAACATGAGACTGTGGTCTTGATTGGCCATAGTCTGGGAATTCTATCTTCCATATTTGCCATGAACCACTGCCTGAAGAATATCGGCGGCTCCGTTCTACTAAGTGGAGGTATGACCCCAAGAGCTGGTTTAGGTCAAGGGATGTCACTCGCTCAGAAGCTCAAGATACTGTTCAGTTCTATTTTTACTCCCAGCAGACCGGTGATCAAGTATGAGCGAGAGGGGATGGTGGGGCTTGACGACCCGCTGTTCAACTTCAGGTACACCTTGCGGTTCATTAGGCTGGTAAGTTTCGACGACATCGGGTTCCCTGAGAAGCTAGACTTCCCGGTGTTTGTTGGTATTGGTGACTCTGACGAGCTGTTTTCAGTTGACTCGTGTAGAGAACTATACGAGATGATTCCTTCCGACTCGAAGGAGTTCTACGTTGTTGAGGGTGCGAAACATGCTGAATTTCCTGATGGTGCGTGGGATCCTCTCGTTGCTTGGGCTGATAGCAAATACGACTAGTGTTCAATCCTTACCATGAAAAAACTCATCTTTTCCTTTCCTCGGCACACATTTTAGTCCGGAAGACTGGTCCATCCTCTATGCCATTCAACACCAAACTGTTTGAGGAATATTACTCTGAACTCATCTTCACTACTATTATGCTGCTGTTTTTCCTCCAGCTGTTCTCTGACTTTGTGGAAACCACATACATCCTCCTTCTCATGACATTGTCTCTGAACCAGAATGTCTTAGTGCTATTGTTCATGTTCTCACCCATCATTTTCCTTGTATTCAGGAGAACTATCCCTGACAAGTTACTGATTGTTGCTGGAGGGGTCATGATTGCCTGCAGGGTGGTTGAGCCGCTCTTTGATTCTGTTGCGAGAATGGTATTGTCAGGGCTTGGTGTTGGCTGTTTCTTCATCCTGTTTCCCGCCCTCTTGCTGTTTGTAAAGTCGGATGAAAAGAACCAAAGTATCCTTACGTTTGGGATAGGTCTGTCTTTGGCTTTAGCAGCATCTGTCTTGCTTAGGACCCTGAACTTCACTATCGATCTCTCTACCCATGGGTGGGGTCAAGCAATTGGATGGATATTGGCTGTGATAGGAGTCTTCATGCTTGCAGGCTTTTCAAAGAAAGTGCAAGATGTTGCATCACCTGATCCTCAGCCCCGCGTTGATGCATCAGCAGGTGCCCCCCCGCGATTACGAAAGAGAAGTCTAGCAGGGATCACCTTTGGGTTGGCAAGTATTCTCTTCTTTGTTAGTTTCGTATTCAGTAGCCCCGTCGTACTCTCTAGATGGACAGAAAGCAGCTATGTAGCTGTTGTATCCGCCGTTGCACTGATGACTGCTTTGTTTGCCCTTATCATGCTCTATCGTCCAAACCTCATTGGCAGATTGACTCCAAAAGTGGTTTTAATTTGGAATCTCATATTTGTGGCTTTGTTTGTCTTGACAGTCTATGTCAATCAAATCCCTTTTCCAGATATCTCCGCGACCTATCCAATAATAGTGCCCACAACATCATTTCTGCTTCATATACCACTGTACCTGATGATAGCTGCGTTCCCGATTATTCTAATCGATTTCATGCTCCTATCTCATAAACTAGCAAGTCTTGAGTTGGTGCCAACATCACGAGCTGCAGGCATAGCCTTCACACTTGGAGGTGGATTGTACATGCTTGTGTTGTTATTTACCTTGATACTCACTTCTGTTTGGGGTTTCGTTCCGGTGATTGGACTGTTGTTCAGGGACATGTTCTGGTTCATCTTTCTCATTGCAGGGTTAGTGCTCTTAATAGCGATTTACAAAGTGAAGGACAATATACCCTCTTTTGATGCACCAAGCAAACTCCCCAGAACAGAAACCATAGTCGCAGGGCTCTTGATAGTGATGTTCTTGGGAACTCTCACCGGATCAATCGCATTCGAGGCTCGCCCAATAGTACAATCGGGTGATGCGACCTCTCTGAGACTCCTGACTTACAATATTGCGCAAGGAGTAAACGATGTTGATGTCAAGAACTACGATGGCCAGTTAGAGATCGTTAGAGATATTGATGCTGATATTATCGGTCTCCAAGAATCAAGTAAGATTGCCGGAAGCAGTGATGTTGTGAGATTCTTTGCGAACAAATTGAACCTCTTTTCATACTTTGGACCAAAAGGAGTCACAGGGACGACAGGGGTTGCGCTACTGTCAAAGTATCCGATTGAGAATCCTAGAACCATATATCACTACAGTGAGGATGTGGATCGCAAACAGACCGCAACAATTGAGGCTGAGATTACTGTCGGGTCGAGAACATTCACGGTCTATGTAACACATACCTACGGACGGACATCAACCAAGATGATTCTACAGAATGATATTCTTGATGCGTCTAGTGGGAAAAGCGACGTGATTTTCATGGGTGATTTCAATTTTAGACCGAACACCGAACCATACAACCTCACAACCTCAGTTCTAGATGACTCATGGTGGGTCAAGTGGCCAACAGGAGTGGACAGCCTAGGAGAGAACAACAGCGGGGAAATTGACCACATTTTCCTCTCTCCAGGGACAATCGTTTCGGATTGCCAATATGTCACAGATCCACAATCAGATCATCCTGCATACTGGGCGGACATTCAGTGGTAATCCTCCAATCAGTAGTAAAAGTATAATGGGATTCTGTAAAGGAAAAGAATTACCAATTGCTAACTAAGGGGATTCTAGCATCTGTTGTCAGGTTTAGACCTAATTCTTTCAGAGCTTTCTCACATCCACGGCCAATAAGATGAGTACTATGCATCTCACATCCATGTAGATCTGTCAAAGCATTGATACATTCTGAAGCGTTTGGATTGAAGACAGCACTTACGGCAAGAGCATCAAGAACTTCCTTAACATCGAGACTGGTATCAACTGTTCCCATCTGTTCCTTGAGTTTCATTATACTCCCAATGATAATTGGTGAAAGAACATCAATTTCATCTGGAATCCCCGCTAGGTATTTGACAGCATTGAGTAGTGCAGCAGATTCTGAATTGAGAATCCTTGACCGTTTTCCCGTAAGAATAATCGGAGCGTTATCCTTCGGATATATCTCGATGGCGGCTCCAGTATACATCTTTATTTGAGTCATCTTTGATTTCTTCGAGCTTTCTTTTAGAGCTTCATTTGCTCGAGCTGCGACAACACGATGTTCTGGTTTAGCATTCACACTGAGCATTATTTTATCCATGCGGTCAAGTGTATCATGTGTAACATTACCCTCAATGAAATCTCTCTGGTATTGGTAGTACCTTCGTACAATCTCATCAATACTTGCTTGTCTCACCAGACTGTCGTCGATTATTCCTTCTTTGGCCATATTGACTCCCATGTCAGTAGGACTCTTGATATCTGTCAAGGGGTCGCCAGCAGGAATAATCTTCTCAATGATCTTTCTTATTATTGCGAAGTTCTCTACATCTCTATTGTAGTTGGTTGCCTCAATATTATAGGCTTCTTTGTGAAAGGGATCAACACAATTGTAGTCACCGATATCAGCCGTTGCCGCTTCATATGCAATGTTTACAGGATGATCCACAGGTAGGTCCCATATGGGAAAAGTCTCGAATTTCGCAAAATTACTCGTTATACCCTCTTGTCTATCATGGTAGATCTGACTCATAGCGAAGCTCATCTTCCCACTTCCAGGTCCTGGCGCCGTGATAATGACAATCTTCTTTTCAGTGTCCACATAGTTTAATTTTCCATACCCTTCATCACTAACAACCTTGTCTAGATCTGTGAGATAGTTGGGAATCTCATAATTAGTGAATACCCTGATTCCTCTGTTCTCAAGACGTTGTTTGAACTTGTCAGAAGTATGCTCTCCACTGTACCTATTGATTACTATAGCAGATACATCTAGATCCAACTGTTTCAGGTCACTTATGTCCTTGAGTATTTGATCGTCATATGTTAGACCAAAATCACGCCTTATTTTTCGTCGCTCGATATCTTTTGCACTGATACAGTGAATGATCTCGATATTATTACCCAACTTTTTGAGCATCTGGACCTTTGTATCGACAGCAAAACCAGGAAGAACTCTTGAGGCATGATGGTCATATCTGAGTTTCCCTCCAAACTCAAGATAGAGCTTATCAAATTGATTTACTCGTTCCATAATCCGTTGAATCTGAGCAGAGAGATACCGTGAAGTATCAAAGCCCTTCTTTCTAATCATGAGTATCACTTAGAGAGTCTTTGTCAAATTTATGAAAACCATCGCAATATTCGAGATTGTTATCACTCCTTCTATAAAGCCTTCGAACAATTAGAGAATCTCTCGAACCATGACGACTTCGGACGGTGGACCATGAACTACATCTGTCTCTCTTGATTGTATGAACGATAGTCTATTGCAGATGTTTTATGTGCACACGCGCTATTACAATTCTATACTAGATTGGAGTCAGTTTAATGGATTTTCCCGATGAATTGAGATTTGCAGAAGAGTCTTTGAAACAGGCAGAGAAAGAATTTCTCGCTGGAACTGACGGAATAGCAGAAGCTCTGTTAGTAAAATTCTCAACAGGAACCATTTCTTCCGAAGCTAAAACAGCACGAGAACAGATGCAGCATCTCGACGAGTTTCGCTATGTAAAATGGAATCGATGGGTGAAGAAATTTGAATTCAAAGCGTCATTTTGGAAGGACGAAGGATATCCGAGTATTGATACCACAACACTTCAAGCTAGTAATCCCGATTGGTATTCAAAAAGAACGGGAACTACATTATTCGCAAAGGATCTAATAGTTCATCGAAATGTAGTGGCTCCTACTGTTGACGGTGAGCGAAAAGGATCTCCTACTCCTCCTGGCAATCCATCAAACAGATGGTTGCTTGATTTTGTTGTTCTTTCCAGCCTGCGTCTATCTTTCAAGAACCATTGGGAACAGTTGGTACGAGATATAGTGATGAAACGACCCCAGACCAGCTTGATACTTGTAGGCGAACGACTAGGTCTGACAATTCCAGATATTCTTGGTATCGCCAATAAAATCAAGGATTTAAATGACCAGGTGATTGGCCATGACGTGAGCGATTCCAGCAGGAGTCTGATATATCTATGCAGAAAACCCGACTCTAGTTTGACTCCTCTGGTAGACATAGACGTGTGAAACATCACGCTCTATTTTGTCCTCAGACCAATCTCAAATTAACTAGTAAGTGAAACTATCGATCCCGAGTTCTTACTGGGGATTGGATTCCTTCTTCGGTTTAGATAATGCCTGCTCTTGAGCCATCTTCAAAAGATTATGTGGAGCGTGACCGCTTACCACTCTATTCCTTCGGTATTTTCTCTTGGACGTAATCTTCATTTTTTCCATTCTTGATTTCTCCTGTTGGAGTGAGTGTGATCTGATTTACAGTCTTGGAAACTGTCGCAGTCGAAAAACAGACACCCTATAGTCACCAGATATACCAGTCTGGACTTCTTGTGGTTCTAAGTTAACCCGTTTATTCTTCTCTCACTGTCAGTTGTTTAATAGATTCGTGAGCCCATATAAGCCTAAGCGTTTTCGCTTTTCTTCTTCAAATTATGTTTCACAAGTACAACTGTGAGAATATTGAAGATGTGTTAACAGATCTTCAGGACCGGTTGGCTTTCTTCAAACGACTAGAAGTAGATGGTTCCATCCTAGTGGGTCCAATCGATGGTCATTATGCATGATTTGAGCTTCCTAGGTTGAGTAGATTGAGCGCCTGCATTCATTGCCAAAGCTTTATATTCATTTAATCACTAGTGATATCGCTATTGATATCAATATTGATACCAATTTCACAAAATCACCAATAAGGAGGTGAACAGAAAAACATGCGCGAACCAAGAACACACCGTCACTGGAGTAGGAGAACGTCCTCCGTACCAAAGGGTTACCTCAGATCTCGAGTTCTGAAACTACTCAATGAGAAGCCTATGTCCGGTGCTGAGATCATGAGGGAGATGGAAGACAAGACCAGCATGAGATGGAAACCAAGCCCAGGTTCTGTCTATCCTTTACTATCATGGCTCTTAGACTCCGGGTATACAAAGGAATTAGCGGACTCAGAAGCAGGTGTCCGACGTTACGAGTTGACTGACGAGGGTAAGAAATTCCTTGAAGAGGACAAGCAACGACGAGACCAACATAAAGGTGCCCGATTCTTTGGACAACAGTTCGAAGAGTGGGACGGACC
>JAGXOC010000127.1 GCA_019894665.1 Candidatus Thorarchaeota archaeon | reverse complement strand
GGATTATAGACTTTGGTTTGTCTGAGATGAATGCAACCACTGAGATGAAAGGAGTGGATCTTCATCTGATTCACAGAGCATTAGAAACCACACACTGGGACCTTCAAGAAATTATGCTGGATGCTACACTTGAGGGATATGTTGAAGTTCTGGGAAACACAGCTGAACCTATACTATCAAGAATGAAGGAAATCCGAGAGCGAGGGAGATATCACTAACTTCTTCTCAAATCAATTTACTAGACGAAAACCCCTCGCCACAAGGTAATCTTTATATCCCCAGCCTTAGGCCGTGGGACAGACCCGGTTTCTGAGGGTATCAATGGACCTAGAGGTAATTCCAATGGCAAGAATGCACACAAGGCGCAAGGGCCAATCCGGTAGCAAACGCCCCTCCACATTGAGAGTTCCTGAGTGGATGGAAAAGGAAAAGGATGCCCAGTGGGTAGAAACCAAAGTAATTGAACTTGCCAAGGCTGGAAATACTCCTTCCATGGTAGGTAAAATTCTCCGGGACCAATATGGCATACCTCTGGTTCGAGTGATTACCGGGAAACGTATAATGGATATTCTTCGTGAGAACGATCTCCAGAGAAATGTGCCTGAAGACCTTCGAAATATGATTGCGAGGGCTGTTACAATCCGAAGACACTTGGAAGAGAACAAGAAGGATTTTGTTTCCAAGCGAGGTCTTCAATTGGTTGAAAGCAAAATCCATAGACTCTCGAAGTACTATCGCAAGAAGAAGGTACTAACCGCGGATTGGAAGTACAGTCCTGATCAAGCTGCTGTGCTTTTGAGATAGTTTTATCATAGACAACAGGCTCGTTTTCGTGAAATGAGTACGAAAACACGTGGCTCTCCATCTCTCAGGTCACTAAAAAAACAGTGTGCTGAGTTTTCATTCAAGGACCACGAGCAAGTATTTCTTGTATCTTCTCCTGATACGAGTTCAACATTAGCCACGGCAATATTGTGCAGAGCGATTATGAAATCGGGTGGGACATTCCACGTATCATTTGAAACACCAATCATAAGTTTAGATAGAGTCAATGAACTTCGTACCAAACATGAATCAGCGTCAGTCATTTTTGTGGGTATTGACACGATGGGGAAGAAGAAAATCCGTAAAGGTAAGAGTTACCCATTATTTGTGGGTGGTATATCCGAATCTGATCAAGTGGAATCGCTAACTCTGGGAAATAACAACGTGGTTCCTACAGCGGCTTATGTATTTGTAGAAGAACATCTCAAATCACATGATTACGAGCTACAGATTGCTGCAGGAGCAATATTACTTCATACTGGATCCACTCAATTATCCACCAAAGCGAACGAGGAGATAGTTGAACAAGCTAAAGAAAAGAAGCTGATTGAAGAACGCAAGGGAATCAGACTGTTCGGTTTTGGTTTTCTACCGCTCGATGAATTACTCCTTTATAGCACACGCCCATTCATCCAAGGCATAAGTGGAATCCAAAAAGCATGTGACGCGTTACTCAGCGAGGCTGATATCCCAATAACAAAACTTCGTGCTCCGATGAGCTCATTGAGTAGTGCAGAAGCGCAGCATCTTACTCAACATCTAACATCTAAGCTTCTCGAAAAAATTGGTCCCAGTATAATTCCTCATATTCTTGGAACTGATTATATTCTGACCCGGGAAACTGAAACCAGCCCACTTCGATATCTATCAGGTCTAGAGGCAATTGCAGACACAGCCTGGGCTCGACAAGAACAAGGTGCCGCAATGAGTGTGTGGATTGGAGACCGTGGAAGATCTTTACGAGGTGTAATAGACATCTATCTAAGCCATCATAAAGATGTCATCTCAGCAATACTGAGATTAGAAACTAACTTGAAAGGGGTGTCAACCGAAACTAGCACCTCAATTGAAATCCCTGGTGTCCAAGGCGAACTCTTGACTGATGTGGGTCGTATTGCCCTACAGAGTGGCATAGCGAATCAAGAACGCCCCCTACTAATTAGCAGTGATGAATCAACTGTTGTTATCTGGACGACTGATAGTATTGACATAAACCAAGTTCTTAATGTATTGCAAAAGAAGAACTTGAATCCGGTTCTAACATCAGCAAAATCGCTCAGATTTTTGGGACTTTCAATAGAATCAAGAGAAGATGTACTCAATTCGATAAATCCCAAAGCCAAGGAGAGGTCTTCTTGATTGTGCGCATTCAACTAGACTTCGAGTCGGAAGAAGAGGCAAGGAGAACACTCTTCGCCATCTCTCCAGACAACTCCCCACTACCAGAAGGTCTTGAGATCGAGTGCTCTCTTGATAAACAGAAAATAAATGTCACAATCCGGTCCTCACGTAGTTTGGAAAGTTTGGCTGCTACACTTGAGGATATAATGAGTGCAATAGACCTCTCATTAAGAACATCTAATTCTGTTGACTGAATAACATAGTTTCAGCAAATTCACATCAAATCTGAATTGGTTTCACTTGATGCTATCAGTTCATCACATATTTCTTGAGCTTTCTTCCGTGACTGTTCCGCCATCTCTTCTGTAATGAAACCTCGCTGAACAGCTCTCTTTAGAAGATGCTGATCTATTATACGTGGGTTATCGTTGATTGGCGCCTTCACAACATCAATCTCAAGGTCCACATATCGAATTCTCCCAGGATTATTTCCAGTGCCTGGATAAACCTCAACACCAGTGTTTACATTGACATAAGCGCCTATGAGATACCCCTCTCGGGAGTAATAATTAGTCACCAGCGTAAGGGCACCTGGAACCACCTGTGTCATTGCATAATCACCCTCACTACCAACTATATCAACACTTTCGTGTGCGTCTTGATTCAACTTCAGTTTCCGATTTGTGTGCCTGAATTGTCTTCTAATTATAAACCCTTTAGAATTGATTTCTACAACTCTTCCTCTAGCAAGTACAATGTTCCTACCATCTAGCTTCACATGCTCTATGTTAATCGAGTCATCAATACGAGGTAAATCCCTCGAAATCACCATCTCAAGCTTAGAAATTACATAGCTTCGTTCTTCAGGACGGTCCTCAATTATCATCTCTACCAAATCTACAAGCGATGCGTAGCCCGCACTTTTGTAGAAGTGATGTCGAGTTAGTGTAGGTCTGATTTTTGCACGAGTCTTATCGAGCGCGTCTTTTACTTCTAAAGGAAATTCGATATCCGCGTTACTTGTCCCTTCAAACAAAATGTCTGCTGATTCGAGTTCATTATATTTGTTGAATATTTGTTGTGCTGTATCGAGAAGATCATCGACCTCATCACGCAACTCTTTCTCAGTGAGTTTCTCTGCTGCAGTTCTCCAGAGCAACCCCCAGTTCTCTGTGTGCTCCCGAATTTTGTGTCCTAGAGATAATAGATTTCTCCGGGATTCTTGATCCTTAATCTTTGTGCTAAGACGGACAACAGGTTCAGGAAGAAGAACAGCTGCTTGTCCGGGAATAGTGATGCTTGAAGAAAGAACTGGAGCTTTTCTTCCATAGTCATGAGCTCGTATCTGAACCATTATTTGTTGTCCTTTTTGGAATCCCCTGTCAGGAAGCAATCCAGATATCGTTCCTAGGTCAACTTTTGTTTGTCCGGTTCTTTCATCCTTTCCAAGAACAACCCCTCGATAGACAGAGCTTTTAGCAACTCTTGGAGTTCTGGTAATGACGCCACCCAATCTCCGACGTAATACATCAGTGAGACGAATCAAAACTGATTCGTAAGCAATTGCGACAATTCCTTGGAGATCACTTCTGTCCCAAATGTCCACATCTGGAATATCGCTACGATAAGGAAGACCAAACCTTCTTGCCACTTCTGGGGTGGGCTGCACTACATCAAAATGATTCTGCAGCATAATCTGCGTTAACGATTCCGAATAGATTCCTCTTATCCTTGCTTTTATCATGAACAAACACTGGCCCGGGAAATGGGTGCCAGTCCAATACCAAACACGGTCTTGGCTGGTCTTATTAGATTACTACTAAGTCCCAAACAGAGCTAGTCACGAATTGGCTCCAGCAAGCTGGAAACATGCCAAATCTTAGTTCGCGCATGATTCGGACAGTTCGGGTCCTGGCTTGGCTCATCCAAGAGTGATATTGCATTCTGCGCTCTCACGGCTGGAGAGTCTATTTCATTCTCAAGAACAGCGATTGCTTCATTTGCTGCACGCCTAATGTTCCTGGGAACTGAGGAATCCTCCGATATCTGCTTTAGGAGGTATTTAGACTGGTCTATACTCTTCTGTATTTCGGGGTCCAAAGGACTCACCTCTGAAATGGTCTTGACGCACAAACGGTGTGCGAACAACAAAAGACTCTCACCGAATTAACCATATCAACGTTTTCATCAGACCTACCGAGTTTACGCGTTTTTAGACAAACCCCAAACAGCTTCAATAGTAATGCAGATTCTCTTATATTCTATCAAATGCGTGTTTCTAAGTGAAGACAATGAACGACAAAGATGATCCTTCAGTTAAGAGAATGGCCGAACTCTTGAGACAGGGCGCCACAATGCTTGCTGATGCTTGTCCTCAATGTGGTTCTCCCCTCTTCAAAGTGAAAGACGACATCTATTGCGTCAAGTGCGATAGACGAATAGTATATGCACAATCAGATGAGGAAGTGGAAGTCCAGGCTGTAAAGATACTGATTCCTGAACTCAGAGTAACCCTGATCAATAAACTAAAGGCTCTCAACGAGATCGTCGATAATGAAACAGACACTGAAGCTCTCACTAAACTGGCAAACCTTATGGTATTACTACTACAGGCTCTTCACAAGCTTGAGAGTATGGGTACTTGAGAGATGATACAGTGTATCTATGTCTCTTTTTCTGCAGCAGCAGCAGTACCTCTTCGAAGTCTGGCTCTTCTGATTTTGACTTCTTCTGGTCCTTTGAGCACCTTGCTCTTTCTAATCTCGCACTCACGAATTGGGATTATTTTCTTCACCTCATCGTGGACGTCTGCAGCTAGATCACCAAGAATCACCTTAGTGACTAGCTCATCAAAGACATGTTTCTTCGCATGAGTCCGAATGACCTTCTCAATGGCTTTTCTGACAGCATGTTCTTGGCTTGTCTTAGCCCGGGTATTTGTGAAGACTATGACCGAGATACGCATCAAATAGTCGTCCTTGGTCAGAATCGGACCAATCCAGTCAATTCTGGATGTCCCTCTTCGTACTAGACCTCTCAGGTAGTCTGAGCTCCATTCATGTCCATAAAAAACAGTATTGGCTTGCTGTCCAGCAACTTCCATTATCTTGAATCGCAGCTTGACGTGAATTCTTTCAAAATCTCCTGTTATGTCGTAAAGAGTGGGCTGAACTGTTCGACCAATCAAAAGCTCAGGGTTGCCTGCCGGAGTCTTACCTATATCTTTGTTATCGAAATACTCCGGCGCAAGGATCTGGTACCAGACCTTATCTCGCCACTTGTCCTTGGTCCTTGCCGCTGATTGTTTGGTTCTTGAGGACATCTGAATATCACACTCATACTGGAAAATCCAGAGAATCATGAAATGCTCTATGGTTGGTGACCACAGAAACGCGCCGACAA
This sequence comes from Candidatus Thorarchaeota archaeon, assembly GCA_019894665.1. GTDB lineage: Archaea > Asgardarchaeota > Thorarchaeia > Thorarchaeales > Thorarchaeaceae > SMTZ1-45. The sequence continues at coordinate 751 of JAGXOC010000127.1, read as the reverse complement.
CTCAGGAGCCTAATAAAAACATTGCGACGTGTCCGATACAACCAGCAAAACTAGATATGATATATCTGTTCCGTGAAGATTGAGATGCATCCCATGGATGAAGTAGTATGTACAAGATGCGGGTTCAATGAGGTCGCTCTAGTCCGGAAAGAGATGTTTGGGGGCGGCAAGTACAGGAAGAAATGGCGCTGTCCACGCTGCAGTAACACGTGGGAGACCGTTGACGACTGATAGATACAAAACGGTTAAATCTAGCCTGTTTACAATCTTGCTTCACCATGCGGAGGTTGCCCAGCCAGGTTAAAGGCGCTGGGTTTAGGTCCCAGAAATTTTAACAATTGTTAATAATGGGAAATCTCGTAGGAGTTCGCGAGTTCAAATCTCGCCCTCCGCACCACTTTTCTGATTTGCTCTGAGTCTATACTCCGTTAATAACTCGCTATGCACTATACGAATTCATCGGAAAGGGTTGTCCATGACCCGGATAGACCATTTTTACCTCTACACCTTTGACTTTCTCAATACTCTCATTGAATTCAGCCAAATCATCTACCATGGAATTTGGTTCTGGTTTTTTCGTATTAGTAAATAAATCACCACAAAAAAGTTCGCCACTAGCTGTCAATACACCTATTGAGCCTTTAGAGTGTCCGGGGAGATGAATAACTTCAGCATCAAGTCCGTATTTAGATAAGTCCGATTCTTCATCAATCGTATAATCCGGTTTGAATTTGGTTATATTGAAGAACAC
>JAGXOC010000126.1 GCA_019894665.1 Candidatus Thorarchaeota archaeon | reverse complement strand
TCTTTTAGTATGGTAGAGGCTCTCAGAACGGGTCTTTGTGAACTGTGTGACTGCAGTCCAGGTCGCTGATCTATCAGCAAGTGGTGTTAACTTCTTTATTCTGAACATAACTATAGCTGCCAAGTCTATCAGAATGATGTTTATTGTTAGAAGAAGAAGTGAACCGATTCCGATTCCAGCTAGTGCAGTACTGCCATAGATCGCCCCTAACATCAACATCAGGGCTGCATTGACCGCAGGTGGCATTAGAGCAGCTGAAATAGCGACACCAACAAGACTTGACATATCTCCCTTGGTCACAGAAACGGCAACTGCGGCTCCAGAGAATATCGCTACCCCCACATCAATAGCTGAAAAACCAGCTCTGCGAGTGATTTCTGTCACCACACCATTGTTGAGATTGTCCGCAACACCAGAAACAAAATTGGCAGGTGTTATCGCAATTAAGATTGGAAGCATTATCGCCATTACAATTCCAACTGCAAACGACAGACCCAAGGAAATCAATTCATTTCTGGTTCCTTTGATGAACAGGGCTCTATCTCTGACAACATATCCCAGAGCAACGCCAAGCATAGGTCCCATTAGTGGAGAGAGCAGCATTGAGGCGACGATAACAGTCGTATTGTTCTGCATCAGACCGAAACCTGCCATTGCTGCAGCAAGAATTGAGAATGCGATGAAGTCAAAACTCAGTTTTGCCTGCTTCTTGACATTCTCGTAGATCTCTTCGACAGCTAGAGTCGCATCTCTCTGTATCTTAGTATCACTAACTTCTTCCGTTTCACGTGGAAGAGTCACTTTCAGATCAAGGATGTCAATGAATCCATATTCGACACCCACTCCTCTACTCTTCAGTTTTTCAATTGCTTCATTCACTTGAGCATCGGGAATCCTGAAGTACAGTAAGTGGGCAACGTCAGTGTTCATTTTTGTCACGTTATTGATACCCAGGGCATCCACGACAAAATCAAGCACTGCCTCTGTCTTCTCATATGGTACAGTTATTTGCACCTGTTTCACAGATGGCCATCTCCCATGTTAATTCGGGAGCTCCTTTGGAAATCTATTAAGGGTTTCTGGGAACGCCCAAAATCAATAGTTGTAATACCATTAATACCACATATCCCCCGTTTGCGCATACAACACCAAGCTTTTCTTTGATGCATGTCTAGCAACTCGAAGAGGAAGAACGAATGGCAATCATAGAGGTCCTTGCAGCTTGGTTTGCTCTATCTCTCACAGGAGCATTGGCACCAGGTCCCCTCTCTGCAGCAGTCATTCAGCAGGCAAGCAAACGCGGCCGACTGCACGGAATTCTTCCTATGGTAGGTCACGCCATTGTTGAAATAGGAATCATCGCGGCTATCATCCTTAGTGTCAATGCCCTGACTCTAACACCTTTCATCGTAGATGTTCTCATGGGTTTTGGTGGTGTGATCATCATTCTCTTTGGAGTCCTAGCCCTGAGAGCGTACAAACATGATGATGCTGATTCTGTTAATGCAATGAAACAAGAAACATCCACAAAAACCGCTCTTGCGGCCACAACTCAGGGTGCACTTGTCAGCATCTTCTCCCCGTATTTCCTGCTTTGGTGGTTTGGAGCAGGTCTCTCGTTCATAAGCATTCTCCTTGGAGACCTTCAGCTCACCATGGGGACTGTCTTTCTTGCTGGAATATTGATATACTTCACCCATATTTCAACAGACCTCATCTTTGGAGCATTCCTCTCAGTTGGAGCAACATATGGAAGCGAGAAAGCACAGATTGAGTCAAAAGCAGGTCGATTGAATTTGGTCAACATTGGAATTGGTCTGTTTCAGGTTGCACTAGGTCTATCCTTCATATTACTTGCATTACCCGGGCTCCTTTTTGGTTCAAGCTAATTGCTAAGGACATCATCCCCTCCAACTGGTACAAGCACTCCTAGATAGCGGCATTCCCGCTCATGTGAGGTATCATGCAGGTCTCTTTGGCTGCAATTGGCTTCTCTACAAGGTCATGGAAAAGATTGAGAACGGCTCTCTTGATGCCAAGTCGACATTCATTCACCTACCAGCCCTTCCCTCTCAGGCAATAGAGAAAGATGTGGTGTATATGGCCACAATGCCCCTTGATCTTCAGGTCAAAACCCTTGAGATAATCATTGAGAGTCTTAGTTGAGTTCACTTCTGAGAACAGTCAGCACCACAAATCCGACAATCGATCCCACAATGGTTGCTATTGTTCGCTCTATCACCATTAGAGGAAATATGGTAATGAAGAGACCTGCATCTAGACCAAGCAGGTATACTGAACCCATAGCCATCATTGAATGGTCTAGCATAGCACCTAAGAATGTGAATGGAAGTATCTGTAGATACTTGTATGCTCCTTTCTTATCCAGATCAAACTCAATTCCCACAATCTGCAGACATAATGCTACAAGAACTGCTAGAAAGTATGGAGTCATGAATATCCACGCATCCATACGTGGTATTAGAAAGAGACTGACTATCAAGAGTAAATAGAGAGCGGTAATCAATGGTCCTGGGATTCTGAAATTTCCAATCTTAGTCGTTCTGCGAACTGAAAGACCTATGAAGAGACCGGACACAGCTGGTCCCAGAATAACAGTTGGCATGACTACATAGAGATTGAAGGGCATGACCATCAAGATCATCGCCGCGAGAATACCTCCTATCAGACCAAAGACAAAACCTCTGAGTGGACCAAGAATGATGCCAATAATGGGTGCAATACAGATAGCAAAGCTGATGATACTCGCAGCACCAATGAATGCACTCAATGGAACAACCGCAAGAACCGCATAAAGGGCAGCTAAGATAACACCAATAGCAACACGTTTGGTCTCACTTGTAGTCTCAAATAGTTCCATTTCTTGTTCGTCAGAGATTGTCATTTCTCTCCACTCCGGTTCGGCGCTGGCCGTTGATTTCCTTAAGATACTTGCGGTATTAATGAGGGACTTTGATGTTCATTGTAATAAATCAGTAAAGGGGAAACGTTTTAGGTGGGCTTGCTTCACGCGGCTCTATCGCGGAGGCATTCGTCGTGAGTAGCGAAGAGACCTTTGATGTCATTGTTGTGGGTGCTGGCTGTCTCGGTGTTGCAACTGCCTATTACATGCAGAAGAACAGCCCTGACAAGAAGATACTCCTAGTTGAGAGGACACTGGCCGCAGGACAGGCGAATACTGCTATGAGTGCAGCCGCTGTTCGTAATATGTTTGCATCTTCTACAAACCAGTTGCTTACTGACACTTCGATCAAGTATTTCGAACATGTCCAGAAAGAGATTGGCTATGACCTATTCTTCGAGAAGACTGGGTATCTCTGGCTTCTTGGTGAAGATCAGTTCAATCATGAGAGTGTCAAAGTCTGGATGGAGCGAATGAAAAAGTCAGGAATCAGTTACAAGGTCTACAACAAAGACGAACTGAAGGAGATGATTCCTGGTCTCAATGTTGATTTTGCTGGGGATGAGGAAGCCGAACTCATGAACCTCCACGAAGTGAGCTACGGTCTCTTCGGAGCTGATTGTGGAGTATTAGATCCCACGAGATTAGTTGAGTACTATTTTGAGGAGTTCACAAAGATATCTCATGTCAAACCTCGATTTGGGGTGGATGTTGAGAAACTCCTGCTTGAGGCAGATCCGAAGCTTGACCTTCCTGGAGAACCATTTGTCTGGCAGAAGAAGAAGGTCAACGGTGTTGTCACTGACAAGGGTACCTACAGAGCAGATGTTGTGGTTTTAGCTACGGGCACCTGGACAAACGAGTTACTAGATCCAATTGGCATGGACAGTCTGACCAAATGTAAGAAACGACAACTCTTTGTCATTCATGCTGAAGAGAAGGAAGAACTTCAGTCCCTCTTGGACGCTGAGGGATTCAATGAGCTGGGCAGTATTCCCTTCACAATCCTTCCATCAGCTGGTGTCTACTTCAGACCACAACTCCAAGAGCGAGGATTCTGGATTGGTTGTGGCGATAAGGTCGGTCGAGAATACAAATACATTCAGACTGATGAGGACATGATCCCCGAGAGTGCCTATTATGAGAAAAGCATGTACCCCGTTCTATCAAAGTACTTCCCTGCATTCGTTGGTGCGAGACCTGTGAACAGTTGGGCTGGAGGATACAACTATAGTCCTGACAGGATTCCCTTCGTCTACCTTGAATGTGGTGTTCTCGTGGTCAATGGTGCAAGCGGTTCAGGGATCATGAAGGCTGATGCAATGGGTCGTATTGCTGATGCCCTCTATCGCGGAGAACCTGAGGCCGAGTTATTCGGTGGAAAGAAGATACCCTCGACCACACTTAGTATCAAGGATAGAGATGTCGAGGTCGAGAGTGTAATTATCTAGATTCAGGGAAAATTGCTATTGAACTCAATAACTGCTTGGTTGGGGTGGGTTGGTCACGATGTACTCAAGTTCAAGAATAGAGTGTCTGGATATACAAGGATAGTGGATTTTTTCCCTAAACAACTAAAACCCCTCTAGTTTCAATTCCTGCTCACAAAAAAGGTATTATATCAAATCAATATCATTTCGCATCAATAAGCTTGAGTTTGAATGGAGAGTTACAAAGATATGATGACTACAGACCGAGAGATTAGTTCTACCGGGAAGGGAAAACTCTTACTTCTGTTCATTGCATGCAGTTTTCTTGTCTTTGTTGTGGGTGGATACAATAATTTCATCCCTAATGACATCATTCTCATTTCACGAATTTTCGTTTTTATTGTCTTTCTCATCCCTACTTTCATTCTCTACAAATCTAAAGGAGAATTGAATAGTTACTGGAGGATATCATTCCTATTCTTGATTGTATCAATCGGATTTCTCTTGACATGGTTCTTCGGAACTTGGCATCTTCTTATCCCTGGACTTTCAATGAGTACAGTTGAAGGTGCAGCAATCGCAAAAGTCGCAGAGGTACTCCCGGTTATCCTATCAATTCTTGTAGGCATATGGTTGATTGAGAAGGATTATACTCCTATCTACTTGCGTGGTGGTGATCTGAAGAAGAGCATCAAGTTAGGTGTCCTAGTGTCCCCAGCTGTTCTGATGCTGCTCATTCCTCTTGGTTTTCTTAACATCACTGCTAGCTTAGATACAATAGTTTCATGGATGCCCTGGATTTTTGTGTTCTCATTCAGTAATGCTCTTTATGAAGAACTTATGATCAGGGGTATATTCCTCAGATCATACGACTCGATATTTGGACAAAGAACTTCCCTGCTGCTTACATCGTTTGTTTTCGCTATGTTACACGTCGCGATTATTGGACTCGCAGACTTAGTCACATTCACGATATACTTTGGTCTCAGCTTTTTCCTTGGAGCGTTGTGGGCATATGTCATTCAGAAATCAGACAACATCTGGGGTGCGGTGCTTACTCACGTAATTGGTGATATCTTATTCGTATTAACAATGTTTGGGGTATAATTCTCAAATGATGTGATTCCGTTATTACAAAACCTATTAGAACAAAAGACATTTTATAATATTTGATGTATATTTTATAAAAACAGGAATTGAATAAACAAATGTCAATGCATAACTTATACCGCAACATGTTGGCTGAGTACTACATGAACGCAGCGAACAGTACCAAAGCAATCATGAAGTCCTTCTTCAATAGAATACCAGGACCTGATGATTTGACTCGTGAGTGGATACTTGACTTCTTGATGTCCTACGATAACAAGAAGACCAGATCAATATACTTCACTCTCTTTAAAGTCACATGCAAAAGGTTAGGAAAATCAGAGTTGATGGAGGGAATAGTGGTGAAAGAGCCCAAACCCGATGTGACTCGTGCTGATCTCCTGACACCCAAAGAGATTGCTGCTCTATTAAAAGCAGCACAGAGACCAATGATGAAAGCTACCATTGAACTTCTCATTGAGAGTGGATGTCGTATTGGTGAGCTTCTGCCACTCATGAAGGAAGACATAACTATTGAAACAGACTTCTTGAATGTGACTTTCGTTGGTAAGACTGGAACACGACACGTACCACTCTTACGGGAGAATCTCCTTCATTTCCAGTATTATATCTCAACAGTTGAGTCTGGTAGAATCTTCGGGAAGAGTGTTGATACTATCCGAAGATATATGGTGGAAATATTCAAGAAGGTAGGAGTCAGGAAAAGGACCATTCATTGCTTCAGACATACAAAGGCTACTTACCTTGTTGAGTCTGGTGTGCCAGAAGCAATGATACGTCAGTTCATGGGTTGGGCAAACACATCAAAGATGATTGCTGTCTATGCTCATCTCTCTAACAAGTCATTGAAGGATTATCTTGCTAGATTACATGGAAAGAATATTGAACCTTTAGAAGAGTTCTACCCAGAGGAAGAAAGAAGAAAGATGGTAGATGTTCTAGGTTGAAGG
>JAGXOC010000125.1 GCA_019894665.1 Candidatus Thorarchaeota archaeon | reverse complement strand
GGTCCGGGTCACTTCTTGTTTGCGGCCTCCCGGCCACTACAATATGTATATCATAAATGTATATAAATGTTTCTAATCTTTTATTCTTTTCGTTATTCGTTTAAGTAAACTATTAGAACACGTGTTCCAATTGTATTTATGAGTGATTTGGTCGAAAAGAAAGGCTCCAGACTCAGAAAGTAACGCAGACTTTTCGAATTCTCTGAATCTGTTCAGACTTGATAAAAGCGAGGTAATCGAAAACTCGCCGTATTATCTCTGATTTGGCGCGAGCGCTGATTGATTTGTAAAATGTAAATCCAGAGAATTCCTTCTCAAGTGCGCGGTTACACACATACAGCCTTGGATCCGTATCGATGTTCGATTCCGAAAAGGGGGTTCTATCCATTCCAAAGGGAGTGGGATCAGGATCCTCATAGGAGAAGGTTTCCTTGGCTACCTCTTCAACAACATCTAAAATACCAGTCGTCATCATGAGACGAACCCTCTCAACTAGCTCACCTTCTGTTTCAGCTAGAACCATGAGAAGAGCTTTAACTGATGGCGTTTCAGCAGCGTTAGCCGCTTTCAGATAGAAATCATACTGATTAGCGGTGGTTGTCAAGGCAAGATTCAGTAGATGTTGATGTGAGGATTGTTCGCTCATTGAAGGAGAAGTATGCAACAAACGAAGAAAGCACTTTCTATTCCAAACAAAACGGGGTTCTTTTGGCGCTAAAACGTGATACAGACATTCCGGATTTGCTCAATCTGTTGAGATTTGATGAACGCTAGATATTCAAAAAGGCGACTAGCGAGTTCGGTTTTTGCTCGAGCAGCAATAGACAGATAGAACGTGTAGCCCTTGACCTCCTGCTCCAATGCCTTGTTGCAAACGAAAATCCTTGGATCAGTATCAATTCTCTCAGGTGCAATAGGCGAGTCATCAGGCGGATCATCACCCACCTCGACTCTCTCCATAGATTCAATCTCATCAAGGATTCCTGTGGCCATCATATGACGAATATGCGCGATCAGTTCGCTTTCAGTCTCAGCAAGTACAAGTAGCAGAGCTTTCACTTGAGGTGTTTCAATCTGCTCCGCTGTTTCGCTATAATATTCATAGTGATGTGTGGACATAGCCATTGCCATGTTCAGGAGCTGATCTAGGGGGTTCTTGCGACTCATAGGAGTGAAGGGAGTGAACATTGGCTTAGAAATGGGTTTCTATAACGTATTATGGTTTCTTGAAACCAGTAGGGTCGGAAAGATACTCTGAAACCATGGTGAACTCATCATCAGCCATCTTGTCCTTTATCAATGAAAGGCCTTCATCGACTAAATCTATGAGAGAGTGAAGATTAATCTTGAGCTCACTGGCACGCTTTCGTGCACCCTGCTGACGGTCCACAACCACAGCAATATCATCAACTGTGTAATCACTGATACCACGTTTCTCTAGTTCGCTGATGACCTGTCCCCGAGCCACCAATTTGCTTTCCATTCCAGTGACAAGATCATCAACAAGACAGATGGCGTCACCATCTTTCACTTCGCCCTCAAGTAGAGAATGCTGACCGTACTTGCTGATTGCTTCCTGGAGTTCCTGTTCAGTTCTGACTCCAACTATCTTCCGAGTGTGACCTGCTGGAATACCTGTTGAAAGGGACATTGCGGTAGCAATTGGAATTCCGGCGAACGCAATACCGACTAACCTATTGATGTGTGGTGCTTCTTCCTTAACGAGGTCTCCAAGAGCTTTACCCACCATATTGAGGGTCTCTGGAAAAGAAGAGAGGATTCGTAATTGAATATAGAATGGGCTCCACAGTCCAGAGTGTAGTATCCAACCCTCAGGTTTGTCACGAGTAGACGTCAATAGCATCCTGTTCTCATAGATGTCCTGCATGATGTTCTTCTTCAGGTCTACATCCACCAACCTCAGCACCAAGATGACTAGAAGGTGTAGACGTTCTTAACTCTGTCCCCGTTGCAGAGATTACTTATGGAGAGGGCGTTGATTATTGAGACATGACGCACAGAGACCTGTCATATTGGCTCCTCGAAAATGGAGGGCCGATTATCAGATTTAGGACTCTTGTGGATATCTTTGATGAGCAGGATGTTGGTGTTGTATCAAGGGCACTGAAGGAAATGGTAGAGAGTCCTGAGGTTGTCAAGTGGCTTGGTCGTATTGAGCCAAGTCTAGTGTTCAATGATGTGCATTCAGGTAGACAGAATGCATTTGAGAATGTTGTGGGCAAGTTGGTTCAGCTAGGGTGGCGTGCCGGACTGCAACCCTTCGATAGCAAGACCCTACCTTTCAGAGTCTGGTTGTCTGAGAATGTGAACAAGGAACCTGAGGCAGCCCATGAGGTCTTCAAGAGGACATTGATTGCCTCTGTTCTAGCACGTGCTGGATACCAAACGGTTGAGGCAGTTCAGAAGCAGATACTCTCACGACTAAACACAGTTCACGAGTTTGTAAAGGATCCAGATTTTGCACAGGTCTATGTTGACAAGTCAGAATATCGAGGAATACCAAAGGGACTAGAGAGTCACGAACTTGTTAATCCGCAGCTCTATCCAGAACAGCAATTTGCACTCCCTTGGATCCATGATGTTATTGCGTTCAGCCACTTAGATATCGTATTGGCTGAAAAGGAGTCCCGGGAGAAAGCAGAAAAGATTCTGGGGATGGTGCTTACTCCGGAATACCAGAACCTCCCGTGGAGCTATGGCGTTGCTAAGTATGGAAAACGATACTATGTGTTGGGGTGGGCAGTCCATCTCCCAGGTTACTCAAAGCCGCCTGAGGGAAGAATGTTTGCAGAGATGCTTGTTGTGTTAGATGTGTTAGCACCATTTGCATGTGTCAGGAAAAGTCCGTGGTTTCTGAACTCGATGAAGTATCTAGAGGAATTCAGAACTGATGATGGCACCTACTCTTTCCCTAGGGCTTGGCTACCTGAGAAGAAACGCGGCTATTGGGTTGGTGGGGAATACATGGCTTTTGATGAGCGGAAGGGAAGGAAGAATGCAATAGAGGTTGAATCGACATTTCGCATGGTGAATATCAAGAAACGAACAGGTTTGTTTTAGCTCTATTTCATTTTGTACTCCTACCTGTAAAAATCACAGACAGAACTCTGTATCTAAGCACGGCCAGTGTGAAAGGAATCGAAAGTCCAAAGGCAATAACAAACCGTATGTACCAGAAGAATGAGTATGAAATGTTATACTCTACTAGTGACAGCCCTAGAAAGCCAAACAGTATTGGAACAATGTAGAAGAAAATCGGATGTATTTCATAGACTGTCTGAGAATTGACTCCAAGGAATTGCAACTTTCTACTAATGAATGAAGAATTTGAGAAACTCGAAAGCATGAAGAAAGCAATCGTACCTGAAGTACCACTCACAAGGTACAACAACCCAATTGTACCAAGCCAGTCATCCGGATGACTGACAAAGCCATTGAAGTAAGAGGCTACTACTGTGACTGCTAACAGGACCACAATGATGACTCCATCGCGAATATTCGAATCCGTACGCCACGATGAGAGACCCCGGTACCTTTTCATCTCATGACCGATGATACAAAACGCTGTTGCATACAAAACACTATTCAAACGCCATGGCACCAGCACTGGGGAGAAAACGTCTGTAATCAATATTGCAAGAAGCGGAAGAAGTACAACAAGCGGCCAACGTACTCTTGGATCTTGAGTGTGTGTCACCGCTTCGATAACTGTGAAGAGAATCAGACCAAAGTACAGAACTGGTAAGAACCACAGGTATGTAGGTTGTGAAGGAGGTCCTGCTCCATAGAGTAACCAGAATATCAACTCACCAGGTGTCAGATAGGTGTCAATTGACCCGGTAAAAGGGATGAAAAGAAGCATCATTATGATATAGATTGCAAAGTAAGGAAGTAAGAGTTGGCGTCCGCGAGAGATAGCGTAGTCTTTGAGGTTTCCTCGGTTTTTCTCACTATTATACGTCATCCCTGCCAAGATGAAGTACAGAGGCATGACAAAACTGGTTATGAAAGCGAGAGTAGCAATTTGAAACGCATCATCCTGTGTTGGAATCATAGCATGAGCTAGAACTACAAAGATAATTCCAGACCCTTTTGAGATGTCAATCCATTCGAACCTATTGCTGGTGACTGGTTCAGCCAGGGCAGTCCATCTCCATCATAACACATTTCAAAAATGCGTAACGCTACATACCCTTGGTAAGCTTTTTAACGCTCACCATCGCGATGAGTTTCGACGCGCTCGTTGTCGGTGCTTCAAAGGATTGCGTCCGTTGTCTAGGGGTTATGATGGATCCCTGCCATTGTGCGGGGGTTTATCCCTCGGAACCGTAGAACGGATCCGGCCCGGGTTCGAATCCCGGCGGACGCACCACTTCTTCTTGTCTTCTTGGGACATGAATAATCGATGTTAATTGGTACAATCCTCAGGCGATAGCAACGCATTTGAATTGTCAATGGTATATCTAAAGCATGGAGGTCTATAAGAGGCAAAAATTGGGGGTTGAACTGTTTCTAGTCATCTACACATTTTTCTCGCCGAGTATAGGGGAAGGAGAAATTTGGGGAATTGGAGAACATTATGCTTTAGACGCGGTAGTGCGTCGCTCATTCACTTCAAGTCTGTTTTGGGCCTTCGAAGGGTGGAGTTCAGAAACTCTAGGCGGTCAACCAGATCCCGCACAGCTAATATTTCCCTACTCTGCGCCTCCACTTACAGCTCTATTGTGGTTGCTGGGATGTCTTTCGACAGTCTTGGTTTGGATGGTTCTAAAAGGACACTTATCTCGTGAAATCGGACTCCTTATAGTAATAATTACTCTACTACTTCCCTTTTTCATTCCTGGAATAAGCAGTAATATAGTGGAGGCGAGCTACACTTACATAAGGACTCCGTTACCAGTTTCTCAAATGATTGGACTCATTATTCTAATGGTTTCGCGAAAATTGAACCTCATTAAATGAAACATGATAATCATGATTCATCTATTACGATTCGGTCATATTGACAATAACTGGTATGTCGATATGATCTTGACAGTGTTTGAAACAAGGAAAGAATAGACAGGTCTTTTGGTCGGCCCGGGTTCGAATCCCGGTGGACGCACCAATTTCTTCTCACTTTTGATGGATTATGATAAATAGAAGCTTCACATCATGAAATACTATGAACGAAACCTTGAAGATCATTGATAATCGAAGATCATTGAGAGGATATGATTCGAGGGAAATTTCTCCAGAACACAAGAAGTGGATTCTTCATAGCGCATTTCGAGCTCCCACTGCTGGAAACATGATGCACTATTCCATTATTGAAGTTGCAGACCAAAAGATGAAGGACAAGTTAGTCAAAACTTGCGATAACCAACCGTTCATAGCCAAAGCACCATTGGTGCTATTGTTTCTCGCAGATATTCAGAGATGGTACGATTTCTTCGAATACTCCGGTGTATCAGACCTATGCAAGGAACGGGACATTGAATACATCACTCCTAAGGAGGGCGATTTGATGCTTGCTTCCTGTGATGCACTGATAGCTGCACAGAATGCTGTGATTGCTGCTGAGTCGTTGGGCATTGGTTCGTGCTACATTGGCGACATCATGGAGAACATAGAGATTCACAGAGAGATGTTTGACCTCCCAAAGTGGGTCTTCCCTATTACTCTTCTATGCTTCGGCTATCCCCTGCGTGACGACAGAGATGAACGTGAGAAGACCCGCAGATTACCTGAACATCTCGTCTATTTCAAGAACAAGTACAAGCGTGGAAACATGAAGGAATTCGAAGCAGAGTATCTCGAAAGGTACAAGGATGAAAAAGACCTCTTCAAGGATGTTTCGAACTTCGGACAACGCGTTTACACACGGAAAACTGGTTCAGCCTTTGCCGCCGAGATGCGTCGTTCAGTCAAGGTCGCAATTAGCGATTGGGTTGAGTAAGTCACGGTTATCGCTGATAATTACCCAGGAGTACCATAGATACGGATCGCATTCTCCCAGTATAGTTTCTGAAGTGTAGAAAGAGGTAAATCAAGTCCGTTAATGAAAGTCCCACCCGAATCCTTGGTGTCCGCGTCTTCGAATGGCAAAGGTTCACTTTGGACATTAGTTTCCCATAGATATCTCTGAGCAAGATACCTTGCGCCAAAATATTCCAAGTTCCCACGGTTTGCTGAGAGATCTGTACCAAAGAGAATCCTATCAGAGTACTTCATCAAGAACTCACGAGCCTTTCTAACATCCTTACTTAATTCACGAGCCATCCATCGCGAGGATGCTGTATCGAGGATGACATTCGGAAATCTATCCAGCCAGCTTCCGAGATTCAAGAGTCGATGTATCTCGGGTTGTGCCCCAAAGTGGGGAATCTGAAAGACTACTTGGGGATGTCGTTCTAGCACAGCCTCAAGTTGACATAGATTGTCTTCCTTTGTGCCATACTTGGAAGCATCTTGATAGTGTAACTC
>JAGXOC010000124.1 GCA_019894665.1 Candidatus Thorarchaeota archaeon | reverse complement strand
CTCTTACCTATCTCATCAACTCAGGTATATATGTCGTTTCACCTTCTGTCCTACCCCTCATACCTGATGAGGGTGTGTACGCTATGACCACCCTTATTGAAGACGCAAGGAAGAATGGTATGAAAGTAGCAGGGTATGAGTTCACAGATTCTTGGCGTGACATTGGTCAAATGGACGACTACATGAAGGTGTTGAGTGATATAGAAAACGGGGAAGAGACTGACACGGATGGCGTTTTTGTATGAATGATGAGAAACGCAGGGTATTGGTATCTGATCTCAAATACGATCAAGATGAGGTGGATGCAGTTGTTGAGGTACTCAAATCTGAATGGCTAACTATGGGTCCTAAGACTATCGAGTTTGAGAAAGCATTAACAGAATACCTTGGTGCAGGTGATACCATCGCAGTCAATAACGGAACTTCTGCTCTTCATTTAGCTCTTCTAGGACTGGGTGTTGAGAGAGAACAAGAGGTCATTGTTACACCCATTTCATTCGTAGCTTCTGCCAATGTCGTGTTATACTTGGGAGCTAAACCTGTCTTCGCTGATGTAAATCCAAGATCCTTCAACATAGATCCCGATAACATTCAGAAGGTCATCACAGAAAAGACAGCTGCTGTCCTCCCTGTTCATATTGCAGGTCTTCCAGCAGAGATGGATCAAATCCTAGGAATCGCGAAGGAACGTGGCTTGAAGGTTCTCGATGATGCAGCTCATGCTATTGGCGCTAAGTATCGGGGAAAGAATATTGGGACAATTTCTGACATCTCCGCTTTCAGCTTCTTCTCAAACAAGAATCTCTCAGTAGGAGAAGGTGGTGCAGTATCGACTGGCGACAAGTCCATTGCGGAAAGGATCCGTCTCATGAGGTCTCATGGTCTGACAAAGTCGACATGGAGCAGGCATCATGACAAAGATCAAGAATCATATGATCAACTCTATGACATGGTGGAATTGGGCTACAACTATCGTATCACTGAGATGAGTGCTGCCCTTGGGATTGTCCAACTGAGTAAACTCGACGGCTTTAACAAAAGAAGACAGGCTGCATATAATCTGTATAAGGATCTACTAGAAACTCTACCACTTGAGATGCAGGATATTCCTGACCATGCGACACACTCACATCATGTGCTACCTGTTCTTGTACCTGAAGGGATGCGATCAAAGGTCCGGTTACATCTCGAGAAACATGGTGTAGGCACTAGTATCCATTACACTCCAATTCATACATTCACTTACTATCAAAGGTTGGGATACAAGATTGGGTCCCTGCCAAATGCTGAGATGATTGGAAGGAGAGTTGTAACATTACCAATGCATCAGAATCTCTCGGATGACAATATCCACTATATTGTTGGACTTTTGAAGGATGCTCTGGCTCTCTGACAACAAATACAGTATTCAGTTGGAGTCATTCAAGAGTACGAAAGGATTTTATCTAGAGGATAACCGACCCTCCCTTGAACCATAATGGCTGAGTCTGACACCTCATTGATGACCTATATTCGTCGGTTCTTTTCACACATCAGGAAAAGACTCCCAATATATATCGTTTTGATGCTGATGGTATTCGGTGTCTTCTTCGTCTTTCGTGATGTTATCTATGATAATTTCATCCGAAGACACGATGAAACTGTCATCTATTATGATGAGAATGGTATGGCTGTGACTGATTATGGCTGGGTCCAAGGAGTCTATATCGGTCCTCAAGACAACCCTCTTGTCATCGCTCAGGCGGCTGAACTCTATCTTGAGGAGGTGTTGAATGGAAACGCTACTGCTGAACCATATCTCTTGAATATCCTAGACTGGATTATTGAGAATCGAAACAACAAGACAATTGATCCAGGTGGTGGGCCTGTTGATGTGGTCCATTGGACTTACAATTTCTCAATATACGATTTCCCATCCGGTTGGTATTCAGCGATGGGAGATGCTGAAATGCTTCATGCCTTGGCTCTTGCCTATGACTACTACAACGATTCAACATACCTAGATGTCTGCTATGAGATCATCTCTAGCTTCGAGATTGACAAAGACATAGGAGGAACCAAACTCGTACTCGATGGTGGAGGGTCTTGGTTTCCTGAGGTCATTGTTCCACCTGAAATTGATCCAGACTATCCCGAACGCAGAATTCTAAACGGTTTTCTCTTTGCTCTAGAGGACCTCTACGACTCCTACGAAATATTGAATGAGAGTCGTGTGTTGACACTGTTCAACGAGGGACTCCTTTCAGCTGTCGACAACCTGCACCTATATGAGCACCCAGAAAATTGGACCTATTACCGGCTTAATCCTCTCACACCAGCATCAGTGAGTTATCACCAAATACACATCGCCCTCATGCAGAGTTTCTACGAAATGACAAACATCACTGAGTTCAAAACGTATCATGATCGATGGATGACTTTCACTGAATATCCTGCAGACTCATTCTGGGAGTTAACCGAGCGTCGTCTAAAGGAGATTCAATATGGAATCATGTTCATGCTAGTAGCTGCGGGGATAGTCCTGCTTCTGGACTTTGCACAAATGCGACTTCGATCGAGAGTTGGTAGGGGTACTTAGAATTCTTGTCTAAGGAATTAGGAAAGCATCACGTTGTCTCTGACAACGATCTCCCCAGACGCAACAATCTCAGCTATCTTCTCAGAGGCTTGACCATCTCCATAGACTGTTGGGTCATTTTTCAGCTCCCTGTCCCACATCTCATTGGCCTTGCTGTGAATCTCGTCACCCCTAGGAGCAACCAATACATTAGCTCCTGCACTCAGGGTTTCAACCCATTCACTGTTGTCTCTGATTGTAACACAGGGCGTGTTTAACAGATAGGCTTCTTTCTGCAGACCACCAGAGTCTGTAAGAAGTAGAGACGACCTACTCACCAACGTCATCATTGTTGTGTATGGAATCGGATCAACTACCTTGACATTCTTAGGAATTGAGAATCCGTAGTCTGAAATGCTTTGTTTCGTTCGAGGATGCATTGGAAAGATGATACGATGCTCTATCTTTCCAAGACCATCGATGATGCCCTTCAATCTGTCTGGAAAATCAACATTTTCTCGTCTGTGCATTGTGAGAACACCGAACTTCTCTTCCGAAATTCCCAGTTCTCTCTTTGTTTCTTCTTGGAACGATGGGTCATTGAAAGTCTGAAGACGCTTTTTCAAGATGTCATACATCGTATCACCAGTCTGAAAAACCATGCCTGGCACATTCTCGTCATCCAGGTTCTTCACAGCAAGGTTGGTGGGTGCAAAGAGCCCAGCTGCTCCGTGATCTATCAGCCGCCGATTGATCTCTTCCTGCATTTTCATATCAAAACTTCTTAGTCCTGACTCAATATGACAAGTAGGGATATCCATCTTGAATCCTGCTAGTGCCGCACCAAGAGCTGAATTAGTGTCACCAGGGACAATAAGGTACTCTGGTGTTTCTTTGGACAAGACTCTCTCAAGTCGCGACATAACTTCATATGTTTGATATGAACTAGAACCACTCCCGACCTCTAAGTTGTGATCTGGCGTACGAATTGAAAACTCGCTTATGAATTGGTCTGCCAATTCATAGTCATAGTGCTGGCCAGTATGAATGAATCGCACATCTACACCCTTTTCCTCTAATGCGACAAGTACTGGTGCAGATTTGGTGATTTGTGGACGAGTTCCAGTAACTATAGACACTCTCAAGTCAGCAACCTCCGCGATGCACTAAACTATGTGCCCATTAAGCAAGCTATTGAAGGTTATGGTATCTTGTCGTGTTTCGTCATGGATATGGATTTTTGAACTTCATCAACAAAAGATTCGAAGAAAGCACTTCTGCTGTGTTTCTCCAAAGCTATTGTCCTTGACATCGTACTCAGTCTTTCTCTTAGCTCGCTATCTTTCGCTATACTCAATATTGCCTCAGCCAAGTCCACAGGATTCTCGTCATCAATAAGAAATCCATTTGTCCCGGATTCGACCAGGATTGATGTTTCTCCGACATTTGATGATACCAGGGGTTGACCAGAACTCATCGCTTCCATCATAGCAAGTGAAACCCCATCTGATTCAGGACACTGGACATACAACAAAGCTCCTGAAAACAGCTCTATCTTTAGCTGCGAATCAATAAAACCTGTGAACACAATTCTGTTTTCAAGTCCAAGTTCTTTTGATAATAGCATCAAGTCTTCTTTGGAGGAACCATCTCCCCCTATGACGAGCATCAAGTCATTGTCTTGCTTTGCGACTATTTCAAAGGCTTTGATGATGAGGTCTATCCGATATATTGGTTCGAGAGATCTGAAACTCAAGATGAATTTCCTATCATCCAAGTTCAGTTGTTCCTTTAGCATGCTTGAGTGTCTACCAGGTCTATATGTATCAGTGTCCACTCCCCAAGTACTGACCAGTACCCTTTTCGCCATGTTGGGAGCCAAACTTCTAAGATGAGCTTCAGAAATCGTGCTCTCAACATGTATGAACTCTGCCTCTGCTGCAGCCCTTGCTATGATGGTCTTGAGGTACGGATACTTCTTTGGCATAAGATAGATGTCAGACCCCCAAACGGACACCGAGTATGGTCTGAATCCACTTGCATTGGCCAGCAGTGCTGATGTAGCCATCCCATGCGAGTGAATGAAATCGATTTCCTTCTCAACTGCGTACTGATGTATACGTTTTCCGAGGTAGCACAAAGACTGGTGAAATCTTGTTCTATTCCTAATGTCTGAAAATAAGTCACGTAATGCGAGTTTCTTAATCGAGTGACCAACAAGACTCGTCAGGTTTGGAACATCTATTAGGACTGTACGGCCTTCGATTGATTCCAGGACATTACCTTCATGAAAGATCCAGCTCTTGGGGAAGATAATCTCAACATCAATACCCTTTGATGTGAAACCTTCAAACCAGTTCCTTGTATGGACACTTGAAGGATCTGATATCATGAGCAATTTCATCTATGGCTCTCCGTCCCTAGCATGCACAGTTGACCAATACATAAAGACTTCCCGATGGGTTTTTCAGAGAAACAGAGTTGTTTTCGCTTGGATTGGTAACCATGGTTGATGATGATGTTGACTTGGAGGAATGGGGAATTCCCCTCAAATCTACATCAAAACAGAGAATCATCTGGTCAAACATAGTTAAAACCTGGGAGCAGTTCTCCGGTAGGATTCCAGAACCTTCTCTCGATATCGGGGCGGCATCTACGAAAGGACGAACAGTTTCCATGGACCCATTTCCAAGAGGTAAAGTCGATGTCCGTGCTATTGGAGAAGCATTACCTTTCATAGAGAGTCACTTTGCCTCAGTGGTTCTAGAGTCGGTCCTGAAACATGTCCTATCTCCGCAACAAACTCTGGAAGAAGCCAACAGGGTATTGCGATCTGGTAGCCTTCTCTTCCTCACATCACCAGTCAATCATACGGATTCACATAGACATAGTTTTTCAGTTAAGCAACTATGTGACTTGATCGATAACTCAGGATTCAGGATTGTCAAAAAGATGGGGTTGGGTTTTTCGTTCAGTTTCATTGACGGTCTTTTCCAAAGAAGGGGAGCTCGTTTCTATTCGAAGATACGAGTACCGACCAGGATTTGTCGAACACTGTTTGTAGTTGCTAAAAAGAAATAGCACCAATTGACAGATTCTCATGCTTGTCTGTATGCTTCTTTGATCACATTCACAAACTTGTCCCAAATATAGTTCTCTCGAGCATAGTTCATGATTGCCTCAGCATCAATATCTTCAATCGCTTCGACTACTTCCACAATATCATCATAGTCGTTGAAGAAATGCATGTATGGATTGTTGTGGAACATACCCTGATAATTCGTATTGACCACAACTTGAAGTCCTGCGTGTAAATACTCGTACCCCTTGTTCGGATTACAAATTAATTGGAACGGATGTGGTAGATATGGCAGCAATCCAATCTTATGTTTGGCAAGAGCCATCATCATATCCCGATGGTTTAAACCAGTTACAATATCAAATTTCAACAGATTATCTAGACCCGTCATGTCTCTCATAGGCGAAAACCTGCCTTGAACAAAGTCATTACCCATGTATACTAGGCCTTTTCTATCAGGAGGACTCTCAAGCCACTCTATCTCTTGCAACCACGGCATATTGTGGACTACGCCAATTCTAGTGGTGTATGGTTCGTACATCCTCGTTGCGCCCTCACTTATGGTTAGAACTGGGTATCTCTTTGCCATCTCTCTCTCCCATTCAGGAAGTTTACGTACAATAATCCGTGCGAAGTTCCTTCTCAGGAACGTTCTCGACATGAATACGAATTTCTGTCTACTAAGATTTTCATGATCATCGAAAACAACAGGATATTCTGTGTCAATAAGAAAATGCCCAACGATGACATTGTGCGCATGAATGACATCAGGACGGACATCATCAATTGCTTTGAGCCATCGATTCTTTACTCTCCAATCATACACTATCTGGGCACCATTCCCCAGAGGGACCACAGACGTTTCAGAAAAAACCGAAAGATGTTGACCTCTAATCTCTCGGCCACCAATAAACACAACTTCATGATCATCTTTCATAGTAAGAGCCATTC
>JAGXOC010000123.1 GCA_019894665.1 Candidatus Thorarchaeota archaeon | reverse complement strand
GATGAACATGACGGCGAGTAAAATCCATGGTCCCCCCATTGTTTGATAGATGAGAATCACGTAGATGAATACTTGAAATGGAGGAAGGGGTGTTTCCACAGGTGAAATACCGACTCCCGTCGACGGATAGGCTGGAATGGGAAAAAACTGATATCCAGAGGTAGGAAAATAGAACCCATATGTGAAGTCCCCATAGACACCTAGCCCCACATGTACCAAAACTGCAAAATAGAAAAGCAGTAGTATGACTGCAACACGCCTCACAAAAGTAGCTCTCTTTGTATTGATGTATTGCTGAATACCTGTGATAACTCTAGTACTATACTTTACAAATACAGATTTGTTCAATTCCAATCTCCCATTATGTATAGACGACCTTCGAGTTAAAACTATGCAATCACTTCAGAATCTCAGACACATGATGTAAATTCTTGATGTAAGTTATGAATCTAATGACCAATGTTGAAGGAAAAATGAAACCAAGGCAGAGAATAACTTGAGCTATCTAGCTCGAATTATGATTTGGAATGGGCGGACTGCTTTATAGCTGTCCAATTTACAATGACCGGTAGAGAGCATTAGTTCGATTCAAAATGAAGGGGTGGGGTTGGCCCTGGTGCAATGAATAACCCCAATTTTGTTCCACCTCAGATCCGATGCCGGAAAAAGCCAGTCGATGAGTCTTGTTAAAATCATTGAGAGTAATGATTCTTATGGGATTGCGTGAATAATCTTATGGATTACAATGGAGAGGGCTACTGGCTATGTGTTCCTCATTGGGACCCTACTTCTCAGTAGTGCACTTCTTATCACTGACTTCCCTGGGACATTTGCTCCCCCTAGGAGTGAAACGGAGATTGTCCTCAGATCGGAATTCAATGATGTTTCCACCGATATGACCGTAGATAGTCAAGGGAATGTCATTATTGTGGGAGGAAGAATGGAGGGCAGCGAGATCTCGACTGCAAGGTTCCATATCGTGAAGGTTTCTTCTTCCGGAGATGAGATTTGGACAAAGACTTGGAACAACTCGCTCTTCAATATGCTTGTGAGCGTGGAAGTAGACTCTCTCGACAACATTTTCATCGCGGGAGTTGAAGGCTTCAACCAAGAAAATGTGACAGGCCTTGTAATGAAACTCAGTCCAGACGGAGTTATTGTGTGGGAGGTTGAGTATGCAGGACTTGCCTATGAATGGTATGACTGGCCTCAAGAAAAATACTTCTTTGGATTGGAGTTCGATTCAATCGATGACACCATCTATATTGTTGGAAGTCTTAGAGATGGAAGTCACAGAACTCTCATTGCTAATCTAGATTCTTCTGGATCTGAGTTGTGGCGAACAGAGTGGGAAGGTCCTTCTGGCTCAAACGGGACTGATGCAGCTGCATTCTGGTTGAGTTCCCAAGAAGGTTTGGTGGTGAGATGTAATATCTATGGGGGTGATCATCCATTCTTTCCATATACGGGATCATGCATTGCCTCTTTCGCCTTGAATGGAACACTCATGTGGAATCATACTCTGTGGGATTTTTGTTGGACCGGGATTGAAACAGGGACGAATGAGTTTGTATCAGCAACCGACTCATGGAGAGGCCACAACCAAGTCACTCGTTACACGTATGATCTTGAAGAGATTAGCAGTTTTGAACTCCTTGTAGGGGAGTATTACTCAATATCGATTGATGGTTTCAGTCTCAATGAGACTGGGAACATAATTGGCTATGGAAGTGTAACAAGCTTGATAGCGGGTGATTCAGTCAAAAGGGGCTATTCCGCTTTGTTTTCCGGCCCCCAGCCCCCTCAGACGCTGGTGCTCAGCTGTTCTGCTTCCGGTGAGTTTCAGTGGTACGACTTTCTGGTTCTGGGACGCATGTCTGCGCCTTGCGGTGTGCAATTCGACTCCGATAATAGACTGATCATAGCAGGTCATACTAGCGAATGGTCTTTCCATGAGAACGACATCTATGTTGTCTTTAGCTTCAGACAGACTCCTTTCCCACTCCCCTATCAGAATCTCTTGGTAGGGTTTTTTCCCTTGTTCAACATCATCATAGTCGCTCTAATTAGTGAATTTGCGGTTCTGAATATCAAAGGGAGGTCGATCTTTGGTGTTCGTAGCCCCGGTTGGAATCTCAAGAATGCTGTCAAGCGACTACTTCAAGCTCAAACAATAGTTCTATTCTTTTTGTACTCGTATCTCGTGGGCTTTCGGGGCGCAGGAGGTCCTCCTGCTCCAATAGTATATTTGCCACAATGGGTATCACTGCTACTAATGAGTCTACTATTTGGGATTTTAACATTGGGACTCCTCTTCCTTAGAGTTAGGCCAAGAGAAACTGACGTCGAAGGCGATTTGGACATTCATTCTGAAATCGAAGAAATGGATACAACATAATCATGACTGAATAAATAGCGGCTCTGGTCCAGAGAGTAACCCCAATTTTGTTCTGCTCAGATCCGTTGCCGGAAAAGAGTAGATAGTCGAATAGAGCTGGGAAACCCTCTCATAATACTGACATGAGGCACCTACGTTGTTAATAGCTACTTGCCCCTACGCGACCATACAGCCAGAAGAATGAATACTGTAATTACAGGAATCGCGAGAAACAATACCAAGTCCCAGCGACCTGGGAGCCCATGACCTATTGTTGGTGGAAAATACTCCGATTGCCAGAGCTGGACCCCAATATAGTCACTGAAAACATCATAGTCAATCTGAAGACCAGGATACGGGGTTTCACTATCCCAGTTCCAGTCAGATATGGACCATGTTGCGACCAACGAATCACCTACTTGGTTCACACTACGAGAATTGCTATTCAAGAAGTCCGTTTTAACGAGGAGTGATGTGTTTGACACATCGAATCTCCCATCTAGCTGCGTAGAGTCAGACCTTAGTTTCTCCATGTCTAGGCCGAACCTGAAGTCAAAGTAGTTTCCGTAACAGTTTACAAAGAGTGAGGTTTGAACCAATAGGACAAGCTCTGCGTGAGCAGCCATGGTGATGTTTATCACATCAATTCGGGGGTCAATGAATGATGAAAAGAGATCCGATGGGTATCTAGAACCGATTCCCTCTGGCAACTCTGCTTTGGTTGAGATGTTGTACACAATCGATGCATTGTACAAGGAGGAGTTGCATTCTATGGTGACATTCTTCGGAACGCTCGAGTATGTATTTTGAGGTGTCCATGAACTCCTGACATATGAGGTCAAGAAACTAACTCCATGGTCTGCCGTGTTTGTGATATTATAACTTGAAGAAACTTCGATGCTATGGGTTAGATTCTCTCCGTCAGCGCTATCTGGGATTATTGCAGCGTTCACTGTAGCATATGAAACATGAATATCCGTGTCCAAAGCTGATACCAAACCACAAGTATATCCGTAAGACACAGGAGGCGCAGTAGCTTGATGTATTGATACAGCATGAATGCTAACTATAAGGATGAGAAACAGACCCACGACAATATTATATCTCATTTTTCCACTGCCACGAAGATATACTCAGAGACACAGATGAATTTGTTCATTTTGCAGATGGTTGGTAAGAATGGTGTTAGACCGAATTCTGGCTAAATAAATATTGGCTCTGGTCCAGAGAGTAACCCCAATTTTGTTCCATCTCTCAATGTTACCATGAAGAGATCTTGCGACATCGAACTTAGCATCCTACCCTGCACCTCAGGTCGACACGTCATAGGTGCACGCTTGGACTTGCTGACCCAGTGTTGGGCCGTTTCAACCGGTCCGAACTGATCCTCAACAGATTGAATCTCTGTATCATTGTCGTATCCAATTCGGGGGTGTCGTTTCTGTTCCCAGAGCGAGGCTCTCGCCTCCCTGCTTTAACAGGACTGGTGCCGACACGCAGTCGGGAGTTTCCTCAGCTTTCACTCCGAAGAGTGAGTACCGTCAGTCGCGCTTCTGCTCCAGAGCCACTCAATTCTTTACACTTATGGATAAAAAGGTGGTCAATTGAAAAAGAAATGATCGAGGCTATTCATCTATTTTCAATCCTAACATATGCATTGATTCAACATCAACAAAACCATACTTTCTAGTTGTTTCCAATTGTTTTGTCTCAGAAGTTCTAAACTCTACCAGTATGTTTCCTACAACTTTTGTGTTATTCTTGAGTGTCAATAAACTATGAGCTATTATTGGTTCTGAAAGAATTTGGTCATGAGCTGGATCAAGCATCACCTCTATTCTGTGAGGAGAACCTTCTTTTCGGCTGGGTAATACAGAAACATGACCAACCATATTTTCTCCACTGAAAATAAACCAATCATAATTCTTAATCCTGAGTAGAAGTTTAGCAATTGGTCGTATCATTCGAATCAATCGAGGTTTGAAATATTTCTTCTTATCTACTGGATGAAAAACTTGAACATCCTCAGGAGTCACTCTCAGGTCTAAATCATATCTTGCTTGATTAGATTTTTTGCTCCTGTCAAATTTACGAAGCTCGTACCCTTCAGGGAGATCTACTAAAGGAATTTCAGAAAGTTTACTAAAGTCTAATTTTTATCTAGTTATACTGTCATAATGCACAAAACCTAAACTACGGTATAATTTGTAGGCCGGCTCATTTTCTTCTAAAACTTCTAACACGCACAGCTGAGCTCCAAGCTCCTTAGCATGATTAATTGCAGTGGTTACAAGTTGTCTCGCTAACCCTCGTCTTCTATAATCAGGATGAGTAGCAACCATAGCTACTTCCCAATAATAGAGACTATAGCCTATATTAACTGAAGCAACAATTTCTCCATCTTCATTTTCAAAAACAAATCCATCAAAACCATGTCTATA
Organism: Candidatus Thorarchaeota archaeon; assembly: GCA_019894665.1. Lineage (GTDB taxonomy): Archaea > Asgardarchaeota > Thorarchaeia > Thorarchaeales > Thorarchaeaceae > SMTZ1-45. The sequence goes on along the minus strand of JAGXOC010000123.1, from coordinate 2,104 downwards.
GTTCTTAGAAAAAATCCCCAGGAAATTCATGAGGGGCCGTATAGATTTGAATTCATCAAATATCGCTTTGACATTCAATCCTTTTGATTCTAATTCTTTTTCAAAAACAATATCTAATAGTTTAATGACATCTTCTTGATCTTCCTCAAAATCCCATTCACGCATCTTCAATTCGCTGTTTTCAAGTCCAATCTTCGTGCTCATGATTACACTTTCTTTCACATTTTCTTCAAAGATGGCTGAGGGGATTATTGACTTACTCTTCTGGTGGTTTCTTTTTCCACATAGATGGATACCGACCGCGTTCCATCAATACACGTTCACTAATCGCAACAATTCCACTCTTTGCCTTGGCAATTCTGTCACTTGTGTCAGCACACGTCGCAACTGCTACTGCTTCACCTTTCAAGGTCTTCAGGATGACCATTTCGCCTTTCTTCATGTCACTACTCAAACTCACAACACCACTTGCAGCAAGATTTGCTCCGTGACAAATAGCATCCACAGCTGAATCGCGTATATTGATGACGGGAAGATGTCCAATACCAAATTCGATGGGAAGAAGATACTTTCTCAGTTCTGTTTCCTCACCGTTCTCTTTCCAGAAGATAAACGCGTCTTTCAAATCATAGAGTGAACACATGTGTTCATCTTCTCTGAAAGATCCGACACGTGTCCGTCGCAATTCTCTCATGTGGCCTCCCACACCCAAGGCTTCACCTATATCGAAGCACAATTTTCGAATGTAGGTACCTGCTTGACAACCAACCCTGAAAAGAACCAGCCGTCCCTTGATTTCCAGAATATTGTTGTAGTAAATCTCACGAATTCGAAGAACTCTCTTCACTGCAGACCTTAGAGGAGGTTTCTGGTATAGTTTCCCCACGAAATCATCAATGACCCTCCTGATATCTCCCTCATCAGCTTTGCTGTGGAGTTCTAGTACACAGACGTATTCTTTCCCAGCAGGTAATAACGCCTGCATGGCTTTTGTCGCTTTGCCGACTCCTGTGGGCAAAATCCCGGTAACTGCTGGATCCAAGGTTCCTCCATGCCCAACACGCTCAGCTCCGAGTATCTTCCTGACCCAAGTGGCCACCTCATGGCTTGTGGGTCCTGATGGTTTATCCAGTACAATTACTCCATTTTCTAAAAGGTATTCAATCGGTAGATTGTCGAGCGATTGAAACCCATATTCAGGATTGGTGCTTGCTGATGACCTCAGTATCAATTCGCGAGGTTTATCTGCAGGCAGCTTGCCCGACAACTAACTAACACTCCTGACAGTCAAATCTAGACTTACATCTCAAGTCTGATTTTAGTTCTGAATTTCTCAGTCAAACCCGCCTCTTCGATAGCCTTCTCAACAGATTCATCATCTGCATCAGCTGCAATCGAGATGACAGTTTCAAGAGGTTCTAGATGTCCTGTATTGCAACTACGTCGCCTGACACCACTCAGATGCTTAGGTCCTGTTACAACTACAAAGGGTTCATCCTTTACCTCAATAACAACACAAAGACTTCCAGCCTCGCGGCCCATAGTCTTCACACATACTCTTCCTGTTTCGTAGAGACTCATTATTATTACACCTCGCCTTGTCCTTGGTCTGCATTCGAGTCACCTCGTAGCATCATTCCTACGGACTGGGAGAATATGGTGCCGAATCTTGATGGCAATATGAGCCTTGCGCTTGATACAAACAATCACTTATTCCGCTGATTTAGCAAAGAATTCGCTGATAGCAGTGAAAACGATGGTGATGACCTCTTCAAGATCATACTTGTCAGTGTTTACGATGAGGTCATAGATTGAGTGATCCGATACATCTACCCCGTAGTACTCGAAGTATCTCGCTTTCTCACTTCCCTCGCGAGTTATGGTTTCTCGTCGGGCGTATTCAAAGTCTGAACCATCTCTCTCTGAAATTCTTCGAATTCTGTTTTCAACAGAGGCAGTTAGAAGGATATTCAGGTCTGAATTGTCTCCGGCCATCGAAGCAGCCAATTGACCGTCAATGACTGCATTGCCCTTTGCAGCTTCTTCTCGTAGCTTGTCGTCTATTAGTCTGTCAATATCCTCATTGCCTTCAGCGGCTCTACTG
>JAGXOC010000122.1 GCA_019894665.1 Candidatus Thorarchaeota archaeon | reverse complement strand
GAATAACACCACTCAGTAATCCAATTCCGTACGAAACATCAAAGAATGTACTGTAAACAATCAATTCCGACTGGAAAAATGCAATAGTGGTGAGTAGTGCAACAGATAAAGTAACTAGGATCAGTAGTCCTCTTTCTAGACTAGAGAAATGTTTGTGATTCAATGAGAACATTCGTATCCACATAACTATACTGAGAATTGCTAATGGTGTTATAGTGACAAGAATTAATGATATTGGTACTAAGAGAAGACCACTAAGAATCGCACGTATCGTGTACAACCTTTGGCCATATCTTTCAAACTCTTTCTCATACACCCTGCCATAGTCTTTTCTCAAATATGATTTGTAACCTTTCCAGACTGAAAACTTCCAACTAATCGCCTTCTGTTGTGCTTTCGATACTCCCGTCTGTTCTATTTCCGGTGTATACTCTCCCCTGATTGTGGGTAATACATAGACCATTACCATTAATGACCAGACGCCAAAAATCATTGAAAGAAATTCAATATCTGTTAGAGATCTTGCTAGGTATACCGCTCCCCAGATTGTGTATAGTGAATAGACTATCACCCCAAGACCTGGTATCAGAATGATGCCAACGACAACTTTTGTCCTTGTCTTACCGCCTTTCAACAGAGGCGAGAGCCATCTAAACATCAGTGTGCAGAACGTTGCATATGTCAATGAAAGGCCAAGACCACTCAGGAATCGCATAATGATTCCAGATACAACCGAAAGTTCGAGGGAAAAAACACCCGTGATAAGAGATATGGGATTCCAATTGTTAAAGAAGAGAAGAACTGTATACAGGATCAATCCAATCACTAAAGCAAGGATGTATGAAAATCTCTGTTTGTAAGCAATTCTCTTGCCCAATTCTCGTAAGAACATAGCTATCAAATTGTGACAACCTATCTCTTTAATCCTTCACATGGTTCCTATCTCTTACTGGATCATCAGCTCTTAGAAGTACTAAGAAGGCTACTATGAGGAAAATTGAAGCCACCACAAAAGGAAACACCCCAATCAGACCTGAGTGAGATGCTCCAACTACTGGGGTGGCTGTCATGTCCGCTAAGAAACCGAGTAGAAGAGGCCCCACCACGAATCCAAAGTCGCTGATCATACGATAGAGTCCCATGGATATCTCTAGTTTGTCTTGCGGCGATACATCTGTCACATAAGCCGCGCCCGGTCCTGATAGACCAATGACTGCTCCATATATTGCTATGGCTATTGAAAGAGTTAGCAAGTCCATAGAAAAGGGAATTAGTAAAACGACACCTGCAGTCAAAACGAGACATATTGCAAGTGGTATCTTTCTTCCGATTCTATCTGAAATTCTTCCCATGGGCACAATTGTAATTGCGGATGTTATTGCTCCAATTGTAAGAACCAGACCAATAGCGCTTAAATCCATCCCCAGATTGTTGGCAGCGAAAAGAGGCACAAGTGTGCTTCTAACTCCAGTTCGCAGCAAAAACATAGTGAAGACGGCGAATGTCACTAGAAGAAACGAGGGGTTGGATAGAACTTGCCGCATGTCACGTAGGATTCCCCGTAGCTCAAGAGTAGAAGACACATTTCCGGAATTGGTTAACTTGGGCAGTACCATTGTTGGGATCACAGCCAGACCTGTAATTATTGCGTAAGCGAAAAAGGGTGCATGAATGTCATATGTGTCAGCAATAATACCTCCAAATGTAGGTCCGAAGACAGCTCCGAGAAGTAGCATTCCCATATACAGACTCATCCACTGTCCCCTTTTTTCTTCTCCAGATATTTGAGCAAGAAACACTGTGGCTGTGGTAACATACAGAGCTGAACCTACACCCTCTATCATTCGAGCGATTACAAGAGTAATATAGTTAGGAGCCAAACCGGCCACTATGGATGAAGTCGAGAGGATAACTAAACCTGATATCATGATCTTCTTCTTATCGAATCTCCTCGAAAGAAGACCTGCAGGTACATCGAGAACCATTCTTGTTATCGCAAAGGATGAAACCACGAAACCGACGAGAGTATACGAAACTTGAAAGCTCTCGGCGTAGGAAGGAAGAATTGGAGAAACCATGCTCAAACCAAGAAGTACTAGCAAGGTCACTAGAGAAAGATTGAGAACAGTGATTACACTTCCTTCATGATTAGGATTTGGTACATTCTCCTCAACTAGTTCTTGGTTCTCTTCTGACAAGATTGGAAACAGTCCTTGATGACGCGGACCGTTGTGCTCTGGTTAAAGTACTTTCAGATTGAACCGTGCACGTTACTCACGGAGTAGTGTACAAATTCAATAGAATCAGTTAATTCTCTTCTCTAAATCTAGATCATGGACACGTTTCCTAACAGATGCCTCAATATTATCAATCTGCTTTCGGATGTTCTCAAACCGGGTCAGTCTTTGTTCTACCTCGACCTTTTTTTGTTTGTCCAACTCCACGTGTTCATCATAGGCATCTGCCCATTCCTGCCTAGTTTGAGTAATTTGTTGTCTCAGATGCTCATACATTATCTTCTTGACATGAACGGTGTTTTTAAGATTGAGAAGTTTGGTCTCGATTTCCAGCGAGAAATCACGGAATTCATCTTCAGCTTCCTTAAGTTTCGCACGCAGCTCAATCAGCTCTGTCATGTCTTGTCCGATTTCATCCTCTTGAAATAATGCAATATCCTTAGTGAGTGGTGTTTCTGCAACAGGTTCATTGCTTGGAGTTGTAGGTGTAAAAGAAGTGGATTCAGAGGGTTGATTCTTTTCCACGATCCCTACGGGTACTTCATGCATCGTAGTTATGGTCTGATACTCCTTGGGATTGATCATCAACCTGGTCAGTTTGTCAAATGCCTTGTCGATGTTCTCACCCGTCAAAGCAGAGGTTTCGATGAAGATCGATGAAGTTTCTAGTCTTTCACTTAGCTTCTTGGTGAACTCAAGCCCCTCTTCGTACGAGATTATATTCTCTTTTGGATGATATGACCGAAGGTCGATTTTATTGCCTACTATTATCAGAGCAGGGAGATCCTGCATGAAACCCTTTGCCTCGACGAGCCACTTGGTGACACTATCGAATGATTCTTTGTCCACCGTGGAATAGACAAGAACCAGTCCACTGCATCCTTCATAGTATCGTTTACGGAGACTTTGGAATTGAGGTTGCCCAGCTATGTCCCAAATCACCAGACGGACTGACTCGTCACCGTACATCACAGTCTTTTGCGCAAAATCAACACCCAGTGATGGAATGTAATTTGACCTGAATCCCTGTCCAAGGTACTTTCGACGGATACTGGTCTTCCCAACATAACCGTCCCCAATTACACAGATCTTGAATTGCCAACGGCGAGATGTTTCCATATTATCCTCTCCAATCCTGGGGTGGCGTTGCTATAGTTCTATATTATTGACACTTATAGTGATATTTCGGTTATGTCACATGACTGTCTAATGTAAATGCGTAACTCTGATATGTGCCAATCCAGTTTACAGAGTCATGACCTACTGATTATTTTGAATGATCCCCCATACGGTACTGAACGCTCCTACAATGGTCTGCGTCTGGCCATGACCTTGAAGAAGGCCTATCCTGATCTCAAGGTGAATGTGTTCTTGCTAGGTGATGCAGGTTCCTGTGCTGTTGCAGGACAAAAGACTCCCGATGGTTACTATAATCTGGAGAGGATGATTCGTGCCATAGTTACAAAGAAAGTAAGTGTCATCTGCTGTGGTACATGTCTTGATGCACGTGGTCTAAGTGATGACTATCTTGTGACTCGTGTGAAGCGAAGCACTATAGGTGACCTCGGTAAATGGACTGTTGAGGCTGACAAGGTCGTCACATTCTAAGAAATTGTGTTCAAGATGATATGAAAGAAATTTCATTGACCTATTGCAATGGTTGCTACAGCAGAGATATTATCCCCCATCTCCTGCTGTAATCATACTCTGCAATGGAATTGATACTCATGTTAGACCACTCAAAGCTTGAGAAGTCGCTCATAGATATCGTTGGCACGAAATATGTCAGTAGTGAGTTATGTGATAGGCTAGTCTATTCTAAGGATTACTCAATTGAAGGGATTGCCGACGACTATACGCCTGACATCATTGTCAAACCAGGAACTGTTGATGAAGTAGCTGAAGTTGTTAAGATAGCCAATCAAATGAACGTGCCCATCTATACTTGGGGTGGTGGGACAAGTATGTCCGGCAACCCACTAGCTGTAGAACATGGTATTGTTCTTGACATGAAACGACTAAATCAGGTTCTCGATGTTGATCCAGATAATCTAACTATCACAGTTCAAGCCGGGACCATCATTGAAAACATCTACAATGCAGCTCTAGACGAAGGAGTATTTTTTGCTCATCACCCTGAAAGCAGTCTCTCCTCTACAATTGGGGGCGCATTGAGTTGTATGGGCATCAGCATCTATGGTGCTAAGTATGGATATGTCTACGATCAAGTCCTTGCAATGGAAGTGATTCTGAGTAGTGGTAAGAAAATAAGAATTGGGGGCAAGAGCTATCTCTCTTTACCAACACATAATCTCTTGAATCTCTTTCTTGGCGCTGAAGGCACTTTGGGGATTATCACTGAAACAACGCTCAAGGTCTATCCCAAACCTCCCACACGTGATAGGATAAGCTATGGGTTTCCCGATATCACCACGGCAATTGAAGCGTGTAAGGAGGCTCATGCAGCTGGCTGCTGGCCGGAAACCGTGTTCCTGTTTGATCGAAGGTCTCTCGTACAATATATGGAGCGTTCTAAAACGCCAATACCCGATGAGGTTTCAATGGCTGTTCTCTTTGGAGCATCTGGTTGTATTGAAATGGTAGAAACAACACTTGCAGTCATCGCGAAATGCTCGAAGGAACAGGGTGGGAGTGAACTACCTCAAGACATTACACAGTCATGGTGGAACTCCATTAATATTGGGAAGGACACTTTTGACCAGAGTAACTTTGCATTATCTCATACTGAATATGAACCCGATTTGGTAGATGCGTGTGTACCCCTTAGTAGATTTCAGGAGTACAGCGATTTTTGTGACGATTTGAAAAAGGAGTTCGGGTGGGTCGACATTGATTTTGGAGCATTCATTGTAGGGGGTCCTAGAGGACCAATTCCATTCTGCATTTATTTCAGCGTACCAATTGACACTCGAATCAAGGCAGAGGTCGACAAGTGGTTCCAATTCAAAGAGCGAATGTACCGCAGGGCTCTAGAGATGGGTGGAAGTCTTTCAAATGCTAATGGTCTTGGTTTGCGCTCTTCCCCCTGGGTGCAGGATCAATTGGGTTCTGCTTGGGACCTTCTTACTGACTTGAAATCATTGTTGGATCCAAAGAACATCCTGAATCGAGGAAATCGGGGGTTTAGTTCATAATGGAACGCCTCGAGAAATTTGAGGATTGGGCTCGCGCATGTATGCATGTTCGCTGTGGTTTCTGTCGCGAGAATTGTCCTGCTTACAGCCAGCTTCAATTAGACACTTATGCAGCAAAAGGAAAGATGACCATTCTTTATCACCTGTTGAAAGGAAAACTCGAATTAGATGAAGCAGTGGCTGAACGAGTATTTGCCTGCACAAGTTGTGGTCTTTGTGATGTGGCCTGTGGATATAATCAAAGTGAAGCAATTCATGAGATGAAGACGGTCCTTTATGATCAGGGTGTAGCTATTCCTGAAGGTTACATGAAGGTTAGTACAAAGACGCGTGAGAGTGGTAACCCCTATTCTGTTGATGCAAATGAGGGGGCAAGGTTCCTGCAATCTTTACCTGAATCGGAACTGAGTACAGCAGATTACACTTTGTTTCTTGGTTGCACACAGATTTACAGAGAGAGCAATGAAATTGGCTCCTTACTTAAAATCCTCAGAGCAGCAGGTGTAAGCTTCAGAATACCAACCGAACAGATATGCTGTGGCTCTCCTGCATACCGTGTTGGTGATGAGGCCCAGGCTCGTGAACAAGCACGGAGAGTAACCAATCTCTTTGAAAGAATGGAGTCAGACAATATTCTGGTGTCGTGTGCTGGATGCTATAGAATGCTCATCCACGATTACGAGATATTGTTGAACGATGATGCAAAGTTCAAGATCACTCATTCAATGGAGTTTCTACAAGAACTGGTCCAAGACGACAAACTCAAGATACGACCATTGAATGCAATAATCACATATCATGATCCTTGTCATCTAGGTAGACATTCAGGGGTCTATGAGGCACCTAGACAAATCCTTTCATCAATACTTGGAGTCAAACTTGTAGAGATGGAATGGAATCGAAAGTTTGCCAAGTGCTGTGGAGCCGGTGGCGGATTTAGATCTGGGAGAGGTGAAGATGCAATTGCAATTGCTGCAAATCGAGTTCGAGAAGCTGAAGCAACTGGAGCATCTATCCTTGTTACTGCTTGTCCATTTTGTCTGAGAAATCTGAGAGATGGAGCACAAAGCGTCAATTCACAAATGAAGATAGAGTCGGTTGAATCATTATTGGCTGAATTAGTATAGACGGAACTCATTCCCATAAATCCGTGCTCAGGTATTTCAGACCACTATCAGATAGAAGGATTACAATAGTGCTACCACTCATTTCACCTTTCAGAAGTTGAATTGCGCCTGCAAGGTTAGCTCCAGATGAAAATCCTGAGAAGAGAGCTTCTTCTTTGCCAAGTCGCCGAGTACACTCAATAGTTTCATCATTTGTGACTTGAATGAATCCGTCTGCCTTTACACCTTGGAGATATTTCAAATCAGGCATAGAATATCCACCGCCCTGTATCTTGTGGTCTGGATTAGTTATTTTCCGGCCAGCAAGGACCGCAGCTGATTCTGGCTCGATGATGAAGCATTTCACATTCGGGCTGTGCTCACGTAGAGCCATTGACACTCCTGCATAGCTTCCTCCTGACCCCACAAAATCACAGAACGCATCCAGATCCCCATTGGTCTGTTCAATTATCTCTCTACCCGTGTTGAGATAATGAGCCCTCCAATTACCTTCCAAGCTGAACTGATCTGCAC
>JAGXOC010000121.1 GCA_019894665.1 Candidatus Thorarchaeota archaeon | reverse complement strand
GGTCCATCTATTGCACTCTTGCCGCTTTTCCTTGCAGTCGATTTGTCACCTCGTGAAACCGAACCGTTCCCTTGAAGATAGATTCCATTCTCTTTTAGCGAACTGACACAATCTGAAAACTTAGTTACACCTACAACGTCGAAGATGACATCATACGTCTCATTTCTTTCGGTAAAATTCTCGGTCTTGTAATCTATGACATGTTCAGCACCAAGGGAATACAGCATGTCAAATTTCCCTGCGCTGTCCACGGCAGTCACTTCAGCTCCCATTGATTTGGCAAGTTGTATTGCGACTGTACCTATCGATCCTCCCGCACCATTAATCAATACTTTCTGGTCACTAAGGATGTTTGCCTTTGTCATAAAATGCAGTGCCTCACTTCCGCCAACAGGAATTGTTGAGGCTTCCTCATAGCTCATGTTGCCCGGCTTTAATGCCACCAGTCCTTTTTCAGACATAGTCTTGTACTCTGCATATGTTCCAAAACCAAGTCCAGTGCACGCAAAAACTTGGTCTCCTGGCTTGAACAGCGTAACATCTTTCCCCACTGTTTCAACAACCCCGGCTAGTTGTTGTCCTAGTATTTTCTTCCTTGGTCCTCTGAGACCAAATCCAACTCGCATTAGGAGCTTCATTCCGAAGCCAAATTGAGGGTAGTTGAGACCTCGCATCTCACAGTCCCCTGCTATTACTGTGGTCGCGTTGATTTTAATCAATAGTTCATTGGACTTAGGGAATGGCTTGTCTACTTCTCCGAGTTGAAGAACATCTGGGGGCCCGTATTTTGTACAAAGAATCGCTTTCATGAGAATTCCTCCACTTCATACAAGTCAAAGGAGCTACTTGACATCTTCGGGAAAAAGCTTCTTTCCTCTTTCTGTGTATTCGATAGCGCCTAGTGGTTTGAGAATAGCCAAATCGTTAGTTAAGTTCCGTCCCTCTACAATTTTGCCATTAACTATGCGATAGATGTCAACAGCCATAGTTGTTACCTTATTTCCTGTAGGAGGTAGTCCACGAAATTCGCCTGTATGGGTCCCCGTATAAGCAACACGAACCCACACCTTATCGCCTTCAGCAATGATATCTTCAATAGTTTCATGCCAATCGGGGAGGGCTTTGAAAGCTAGCATAAAGAGCTGTTTGAGGTTTTCCAGACCTTGTTGTTGATGGGTGTGGTCAAAATAATCTGGTGCAAATAAATCGTCCAATAAATCCAAGTTTCGCTCATTATAGGCTTCAATGAAACTGTGAACAACAGCCTTGTTTTCCTCCAAGCAATAATGCCTATTGTCGGATTTGTATTTTCAGGGGCATCTTAAGAATGTATCATTTCATTGGTATAGAACAGAAGTGAATATAGTGGGTCGGATAATGAATGAAACCACATTAATCCGTGTATTATTAGCGTAGCAAAGTGACTAAGACAGCCAATGAGAAGATCAAACCAGTCCATATACACCAACAGTTCAGAGCACCATTTGTTCGATTTGGATCGACTTTGTCATTCAGATATTCCGTCAGTTCGGTTTGGAGGTCTTCCTCTAGGTAATAACATGAGAGAAACCTTAGACCTTCTTATTCTAAACGATTGGTCGCAAATGGTCCGAGAGGAAGCAATGGGCTTCCTTGCTCGGATCCTATTATGTTTACTCTCCTTTCGGAAAGAATTTGCGGAAGGGTAGGAGCAGCCCCAAAACGGGTAAGATTGTAAACACTGCTAAGAATGGAAGGAGACTCATAGCAGCTGGCACGCTCATGACAATTCCTGCAGAGCCCAGGAAATAGATTGGGACAAACCAGAGGGCATACCAAGCCCACTTCTCCCCCTTTCTGTAGGCGGTCGAAGAAATCACTGTCAGGAAGAAAGCGAAGGCCACGTCGGACCATCCTCCGAATTTAAAGTAAAAGTCATACAGGGCGAAGGCCCCCGGTTGCAAGCTGCTTAATGCAATACCGGCGATGCTCTCCGCGGTCGCTGGGTCTGTGTTGATACCCAAAGCGTGCGGCAGCCCACCCAAAATGGTGAGTATTCCTATGGCGGAGAGAATTATCCATGCATACTTTTCATACAGCTTATCAACTATCTGCGCGTTCATAAGGAAGATGTCACAAATCAACTGTTAATAAAGGATGTATCTTTTCATTGGTATAATACAGAAGTGAATATAGTGGGGTCGGATAATGAATGAAACCACATTAATCCGGAGTTTCGATAACTCGATAATGAGCTGACAGTTCGTCAAATCTCGATAAGAGTTGCCTGGCCTCGGGTGGCACAACAGCAACTTCATACTCTTCTCCTGCAAATGCTCGTACCGAATCTAGTGTATCAAACCACATTATCGTCACAAACTCTACGCCATCATCAACATCCTTACGAAGTAAGTGAATACCACGGAAGCCCGGAATTGATCGCTTCGCGATATTAGTAAATATCTCTGTTCGTAGTAATTCTTCATAGGCATCCGCGTTATCGCGATTCGTCCAACCATGCCAAACACGACTGATCATTAGTAATCCTCCTATAACGGATATCGACCAAGCTCATCTATCGCCATTCATCCTTTTAAAACAAGATGCGAGAATTAGGCAGGTATAATACTTCATTCTAGTACAGGAATATGGACATTTCAGTTGGGACAATTTAATAATTCTAAAATATTACGAGGAAGTTCAATTATGGAAGATTTGAAGATAGATGTGAAGATATTACTCTCAGGATTATGGGTAGCAGCAATGTTTTGTTATTTGTACGCGGATGTTCTGGCGTACATGGCGCCAGGGCATATGGCGGAAATATTAACGGGTGAAATAGCAGGTATTCCAATAGATGATCTATTCTTGGTGGCCGGTGCGTTATTTATGGTGCCTCCAATCCTCATGATTTTTCTGTCTCTGGCTCTGAAGTCCAAATCGAATCGCCTGATAAACATCATAGTAGGCATAGTCTATACTCTTGTTGGAGTTGGTATGGTGTTTCAGGCATCTAATGCTGGTTATGTGGTCTATGGAATTGTAGAATCTGCGCTCACTGCACTGATTGTTTGGTATGCGTGGAAGTGGCCTAAGCAAGAAAGTGATTCAGCCTAGTTGCAGTTGTTCTCAACAGAGAAAAGAACTATTCAAGTTAGTCTGGTAGTGAACGAATATGGCAGAGCAAAAGAACTCCAATCTATTCTTTTTGAGAATATTCCCAAAATGTCCCTTCTGGAAACCTTTACCTGTACTGATCATATTAATTCTAATTTCTCTTGGCACGGCGGGGATATACTATCTAAATATCTGGGTTGCTGTAGGGTACCTAATTTATTCACTTTTGTTTTACTTTTTGGTAATGCCTTTTACGATGTGTAGATACTGCTATTTCAAAGTATTAGAAACTACAACAGATGAAGAAACAGGGAAGACTACTCAGAAGCTTATGACTGTAGATAGATGGGCTAAATCGCACTTACATATGCATGTAGGTCAGAAAAACTGGTCATTTGCAATGGCCATAGTATGGTTATCACCTTTTGTCTTAGTTGGCCTTTCATTCTTTATGAATTTCTCAATATTCGCTCTATTATCGTTGATCGGTTTTACAGCTGTGTTGGTGGGGAATTTCTACTATATGTTGCGAGTAAAGTGTCCGTCATGTCCTATCCAGGAAGAATGCCATTCATCTTTCTAGAACTAAGTGGGATTCGAGTTTAGATAGGAAGGATAAGAGTTTAGAAAAAAAGAAGGTGGGAGACCAAGTTGTGGTCTCCTGATTACCGGTTCATTGGTCAGATTCTAAGAGGAGTCCTGGGAGGATAATGAGGAATCCTGGAAGACTCCAACCAACAAGTAGCAGGAGGATGCCGATAACAGTAAACCCAGTTCTGTGAGCCATTGGGTCTTGTCGCCACATGAATATGACTATGAGAAATATGGCTTGGATAACACCTAAACCCATTATCGCCATCGGGATTAACGCTGGATAATCTCCAATGAACGCCAAGATTGTGGGATCGGTGATGAAAGTTCCTAAGTCAACAAATGTGAAGGCTAACGCTATAAAGACTCCACCCAATATAAAGACTATAGTGGTGAGTAGGATGAAGATCACCGCAAACCACAATATTCTTTTTGCTGTTTCAGTATTCATTTTATCTCTCTCCTAAGGTGGGGTTGTAACCCACCTTTCTAAGAGACATTAACTTTGGTCCAACCTGCATAAAAATCTATCATTATTCAGTCTACTTCCATCGCTGAATACTTGAAAGAGATTGTCGAGATTTACACCCCTTTTTTCAGGTCTCAATCACAGTAGTGACCACATTTCCTGTTTTGACATACCTATGGGCATCTGCAACTTGTTCTAGTGGGAAGCGTCTATCAATGACTGCTCTTATTTTCCCAGCTTCAATGAGTTGCCGCATGAATTTTCACTAGTACTTCATCTTCTTTTGGTGTGGGTTTCTCAACCTCTTTAAGCTGAAGACTTTCTGGAGGTCCGTATTTTTCGGCTACAATCGCTTTCATTAGTTTGCATCCTGATTATTTTCCGGATTTATAACTCTATTAGGTTCCTTTTCGAATTTTTATGGCATATACGATTGTTAGTGTGGAGAATACGTAATACAATACAGAAGCCCACCAATTTGCAACCGGGTCATGCCAGCTCGGATCAATTGTTGTTTGAGAGAAGAACATGACAATGTAAATCGATTGCATTACAATGAGAAATGCAGATAGAGCTATCAAACCAACAAGTCCAGATTTCCTTTTGCCCATTAGGAACAGAGCTGTGAAGATGCCGATTATGACATATATCACTAAAACTGACAACGCACTTTCTACATCATTATAGTGGAATTGGTCCAGTCCTATCAAATACCCTCCAAAAATCATACGGAAGAGCTGTGTCACAACTAAAGCTATACCACTACTTGTGAGTGCCTCCGCTTGCTTGATTTCGTTGACGCTCATTTTTTGTACACCTTCTTCATGGAAGAAGATACCCCCAGATTTCTGGGGGTCTTCTTATCATATTATCAATCTGTTAAGTAGATGAGGGAGGTAGAGCAGATGTATTGACTCCCTTGACTATCAACCATATCGCGACGAAGAATTCATTCGCTATTATTGGAAGAGCAAAGATGAGGAATACAAATCCTAGGTCAATACCAAGATAGACTAGCACATTCATGGCAGTCATAAGAGCGACCGCTATGAAGCCCCAGAGTGCAACATATCGTGGCATGATTTCTGATTTGTACACTAGAAGATAGAAAACCAGAGCTCCCAGGAGAAAGAACACCGTAAGCATCTCCATGGTCCAATGACGGTCTGCCAGAATTAGTTCACTTAGTGTATCGAAGTAAGCTGAAGGTCCTGCTTGATTGTATGCATGACTTAATTCGATGAGTGATGCGGCCTTGGTACTTCCTAAGATCGAAAGGAATCCCTCGACACCTCTGAAACCAAGGTAACCGAGAGCTACTCCCTCATTAACTCGTTTCAGAATTGTATACATCATAACTGCAATGCCAATAACGGCGATGCCATTGATTGACTCAAGGAGTATACCAATCCCTAATTGAACAGCATTTGGTTCAACATTAGCAAGATCAACAGGAGCCGCAATGATTGGTTCCATGATGATGTTGCCTACAATAAGACCCAGGTAACTGATCAGGAAAGAGATACCTGCGATTCTTGCATTCTTATTATCTGAATCCATTTAGTTTCTCTCTCTCTTTATTGAAGGGGTAAATATTGCAACCCACTTAATTGATACCGTCAGTAACCAGTATAAGTATCATACCACAGTAATGATTACATTCCCAATTTTTTCCCCAGCCTCAACATACCTGTGGGCTTCGGCAGTTTGTTCTAAGGGGTAGCGTCGATCTATGACTGATTCTATCTTTCCAGCCTCAACAAGGTCTCTAAGGAAATTTAGGTCTTCAGAGCTATCGGTTGCTGTCCCACCTATTACTTTCTTATTGCTTGTCCTTGAAGTCCATCGACCTCGAATACTTCGACCTGACTTCGGGTATGTTAGGAGATAGTATCCGTTTTCCTTTAGCGATTTTATGCAACCAGAATATGACGACTTACCGACCACGTCAAAAATGACATCGTACTTCTTCCCACTCTTAGTGAAATCCGTCTGTGTGTAGTCAATGACATGGTCCGAACCTAGGGAGCGCAGTGTGTCTAATTTCTTCGTACTGTCTACTGCAGTCACTTCAGCACCATAGTACTTTGCTAGTTGAATCGCAAATGGTCCAATAGTTCCACCTGCACCATTGATCAGGACCTCTTGTCCCGGCTGGATGTTTCCTTTTCTAAGAAGTGACAATGCTTCAAGTCCGCCAACAGGAACAGCAGCAGCCTCGTCAAAACTCATATTGGTTGGTTTTAGTGCTATTGCTCCATCTTCAGGTTTTTCAGGTAGACAAATGTACTCAGCGCACGCACCCGTACCAATGAACCCAGTAGCTGCAAAAACTTGGTCACCAGCCTTGAATCTTGTTACATCTTTGCCTACTTCTTCGACTTCCCCAGCCAACTCCATCCCTAGGATGGTTATTCTCTTTGGTTTGCTGAAACCAATATACGTTCGCACGAGGAGCCCCATTAACAGAGGATATTCGAGACGTCGCATCTCGCAGTCCCCCACTGTTACTGTTGTCGCATGTACTTTGATCAACAGCTCATTGTCTTTGGGCTGCGGCTTGTCTACCTCTTGGAGCTGAAGAACATCAGGTGGTCCGAACTTTGTCCATACAATTGCTTTCATTTTCATATTTAACAATGTTTCTTGTAAGGTTATAATATTATGCCTCAAAAGTAAATCTGAAATTTTAGAATGCGCGTGCGCTGAAATAGTAAATAGCTGAACTACTCGATTAGAATGCTTTTTTGGAAAAACAAATGCTCACACGAAGACAACAACTGTTAAATGTTAAAAAAGAGAATCAAGGAGAGGTGATGTTCCATGTCATTGGAAGAGAATAAGGCGATTGTTCGTAGGTTTATTGAAACTTATAATAAGCATGACTATGACTCATTAGACGAGTTTATGTCACCAGATTATTTTGACCACTCCCATC
>JAGXOC010000120.1 GCA_019894665.1 Candidatus Thorarchaeota archaeon | reverse complement strand
GATTATTCCTAGCACTAGCGGTATCCCGATGAACACAAGCACAGAAATAAAGAGTGCCCATCGATCCAATGGAATGGCTGAGATTCCAGTAAAGAGTGCAACAATGGGTGCGTAAAGGATGATGATAGTTGCTGTATTCAAACTGGTGTTGATGACATTCTGCTCCTGGTTTCCGTCTGCTAGATACCCCCAGACCAAGACCATTGCTGTGCATGGGCTCGAAGAAAGTAAAATCACAGCTACTATCAACTGCTCATATCCAGGAAGAAAGACGTTAGCGAGTGCAAACCCTACAAATGGTGCAATAATCCAGTTTGAGAAAAGTGTGAGTATGATGGGCTTGGGGTTTTTCCCGAGCTTCCTCAACTCGTAAGCCTGGACATTCAGCATCGCAGGATACATCATGAGAAAAAGACAGATTCCAATCGGTATTGAGATTCCACCGAGCTTCCATGAATCAATAGCTTCACCTATTCCTGGAACAATCTGAGAAAGGACAATTCCTGTCAGCATGCAGACTGCGACCCACAGAGGTAGATACTTCTCAAATGTGCTTAGTTTCTTGCCACTCTCAGTATGGCGCCCATCACTCATCTTAGTCACCCAAATACAGCACCAAGCGTAATAATGATTCATCGAATAATCGCACTATAATAATATATCTTTGGACAAAAACATCTAATCGAGTTCTCTGGACTTTCAACAGCATTCCATCAATCAATAGGCGTTCATTAGTACCAGAAGTGCGATCTTCTGTGGATCTCACACCGCAAGGATGATAATCAATCATGTATCTGGCGTTGGCTTCATAATATCTCGGACACGCATCTGAGTTCTGGTTCTACCTAGCAATCTTCTCAACAGCAACAACACGGATATCTTCAATCATGTTGCGAATCCGTGAGTCGCTGAGGCTGTAGAGCTTCCTAGTACCTTCACGTCTAACACTCAGTATGCCTGCCCTCACGAGTTGGGTAAGATATGCAGAAACTGTGGATTGTGATAGACCAATTTGGGGAAAGATGTCACACTGACATTGCTCCCCGTCTGCAAGGAAGTCCACAATTCTTAGACGCTCAAGATTACTCAGGGCTTTATGGAAATGAACTCTCCATTCAGATTGCCTATCAGTTGTCATAATGTCACACTCACTCATCCTGAAAGTTTCTCGGTTTCTGCTATGATTGCCTCTTCGATTTAAGCTGTCATCAGATTACTCTGCAGAAGGCGTTTGTGCCATGCAAACCACTTCATGGCAGATGACCCGATCGTCTAAATGTAGTTTGTATATTTCGATAAATCAATCTTTCTATCTCAAATTCATAGGAAATTCGTTATACTGCTTCTATACCATACTTTTCGATTTCTCTGAGAATGGCTTCCTCAATTCTGGTAGTAGTAGGATTGCTTCCTAGTGACTTGCTACCAACAACTACACCACGATAGCTAACACCATACCGCTTGGCGACTTCACTCCCAGCTGAGTATTCTCTATAATTCACAGCATCTCTATACTTCCTAACGGCTTCTTGGACGCGACCTAGGAATCCAGTCTGACTGCAGCCGCACACCCCTTCTGCCAAAAATACCATTACTGGAATCTTACAAGACACATGAGTCACCCCTATTAGTCTCTTAGACGATCTACATGTGATGCGATATCTTGGGCGATTTTCCCAACAAGCTTACTGCTTCCCTGTATTCTCCGTCTCTCATCATCGCTTCTGCAGTAGTTTCCTGCATAGTCCTCCAGGTTCATTTTCACGGCTGGTTCGCTGCTGTATCTTGCCGTACCCTTCGCTGCACAGAGTTTGTTGCACCCATCGATTGTAATAGTGGGAAAATGTTTTGCGAAATCCCTCTCTGCGTCATCTCCAGCTAAGAAGAGGGGAAGACATATTGTCACTGTTTCATTTGGCCTCAGGTGGTGTAGGACCTCAAGTGTTGCAGCACGAGAGATATTCCCTCCAGAGCACGCTTCACCACTGCACGAGATCAGACCAACCTTGGGTTTGAATGTCATTATTCGATTCCTCCATGATTCAGGATTATCCTCATGATATCATCTGCAAGATGCCGTCCACCATCGCCGATGTCCAGAACGGTTTCAGGTTTGTGTTCCTTATTATTTGCAAGAACTTTCGGTGTCATTATCTCCATGACGGGGTTTCCCCCAGCATGTCTGACTAGGACTGACGCACATTTCTTCGGACAGCCATCAATAGTATAGACATCTGATTCCAACACAATCTGTTTAGATTCTTCATCGTCGGTCATCAACAGCGGGAGACAGATTGTTCTGAACGTATCAGAATACTCAGCGTCCGCCAATAGATAGGTCGCCTCTCTTGCTACCGCACCAAATGCCTTTCCTATGCCGCTACACGGAATTACTACTTTCTTCAATTTCTATTCCACCTTCGTCCCAATCTCTCGTTTAGCCTTTGCCAGGGCGTATGTCATATAATCTACTCCACCTCTGAGCAAATCGAGTTCATCAACATCATCTGGCTTTATGAGGTACAACCATCCCTCGTCGTATGGACTCTGATTGATGAACTCGGGATTGTCCTCAAGCGACGTGTTAGATTCTACAATCGTTCCTGACACAGGGACTATAATCTCAACCAGAATCTTTGTCGACTCCATTCCCCCGGCATCATCAAACATGTCTACATGAGTACCAGGCTCTACGAGCTCCACATAGTACACATCAGACAACATCTGCTGGAGGAAATCTGAGGCTCCTATCCGAACATGTTCACCTTCAACCCGCACCCAGAAATCGTTATCAGAGTACTTCAATCCCTTAGCCACTCTGAGCATGAACTTGTCGAACTTCTCCTCAAGATACTCGATTGTGCGCGAAGGCTCCTCAGTGACTGTGAATGAGGTCTTGGGAGTTCTTCTGTTCAGCTCTTCAGCCACAACATCGACTAGGTGTTTGACTTTTCCTTCGAGATCCTCGACTGAATCTGCAATCTCATGAATGGAAAAACTCGTTACATCATCTCGTCCACGTGCACGCACAAGTTCTGAGGCACAGTTTGTTCCACAACCATCAAGACAAAACAAATCTGAGGTTCTATAGTTACGCATCTCACCAGGACGTTCTTTGAAGAGCGCTCCCATGCTTCCAATGACCACATCGTCACGGTCATTTACGAGTCGCTCTGCAACGACCCTCGAAACTTCACCACCTGGTCGGTCGTATCCTGCGCATGGGAGGATGTACTTTCGCACCACTGAACATCACCTCACTTGGCACGTTCGACCTTGATGAGCTTGAGAATGTCACCCTTTGAAGGGAAGGAGATGGCATCTTTGGGGCACATCTTCCTACATGCTTGGCAGAAGACCACGCAATTGTAGCGCTTCTCAACAGCGATTCTGGAGGGATTCTCAAGTGGTTTGTAGACTCTGTGGGGGCAGAATTTCAGACAATCGTACTCACCATTGCAGCCATCGCACTTCTCTAGGTCTATGGTTGGCCACCAGGGTATCTTCTCCCGGTCAACACCCATGAATGTCGCACTTGGCTCAGACTTACTCGAGGTCATATCCATGCGTCTTCAACTCCTCTGTGACCTTCTCCACTGCCTCGTCGGTGGTCAAGTCACGTATGTCAATCGGTACAAGATCCCTCTTCACATCAAGACCTCTCTTCTCGAACGCATCACGAAAGAGCTTGTATTGCATTACGGGCGCACAACCACCAATGAAGACTTTCTGACTCGGTTTCAGAATATTTTCTAGATATCTGTCACCATCTTCTTCACAAAGTTGTGGATGGATGATGCCATGCTGTACTGGAAGAAGCATTCGAACCGTGTTGATGAAGTCCCAGATGTCCATCTTTTCAAAACCCGGACACTTACCAGTACACACGCACATGATGAAAGCTGGCTTCTCAGAACTCATTCTAAATCGACCTCACGGATAAATCATCGATTAACTTCGATATATCAATGTTTTTATGGTGGCCTGGCTTCCTCTAGGAGTCTAGCTAGTTATTCTGTTTCATTGAAATGTCATTATGTATGTTTTAGACCAAGGAACTTGGCAAGATCAGAACGGTCCTCTCGGGCGTTATCAAGAGTGATGGGCTGGATCAATTTGATTAGAGCTTTTCGCAGACCAATATTCTCCCTCAATTTCAGCGGACCACAATCATCTACATCTCTCTCACCGTTCACAAGAAGGGTTGCAAAGGCAAAGCAACCCGATTCTTCACAATCACCGCAGTCAGTCTGAGGCAAGATCTTGTGTGTTTCTAATGCGCTCAAACTCTCCTTCTCTCTTACCAAGCTAGAATCAACTGGCTCATTCTTTTCAAGATAGTCAAAAGCCCGCGAGAATATGTGAGCCAGTTCTACCAACTTGTCCCTTGCCTCTTGCTCGCTGAGCAGAAAGGTCATAGTCACCCTCCCGCTACCAAAGACTGTTACCGTTTGTCCTGCTTTCTTGGTTGTCACACAAGCCAGACCGCTTGAGTAGTTGGCATTACGAAAATAGAGAAACAGAATTTCCAGTATGGGAGTCAGATCAACATCAGCCTCTGCGATGATTCTGACTCGCGCCTCATCAGCAAGACACGGCTTCACCTCAGTCACAGAGAAGGTGAACCCTTCTGCAGTTTGTATTTTCATGGGGTAGTCTATTCCCTAGTCACTGTACTCGACTTTTCTATGACTTCCAGGTTCTATTGGTTTACTAGTATATTTATATAATTCGATGGTTCCTTTGAGTTCTGTTTGACCTCTAATGAGGTGTGCTAGAATTTGAAAGTGGCTGCTCCTGCCCCTATAACAAGGGAGCGCCATCATAGACCTACTCGATGGTGATTCGCTCACCAACCTCTAATGCTAAGATATCTATAGCACGTCTGTTTTTTGCGGCTATCTCGAGCGTACCATAGCTACTGGTAACCAAGAAGACACCATCTTCAGGGCCATACTCATAGGTTTCAACAAATGGCAATTCTCGCTGCTGATTGCGAACGGAAAGAAGGTGTTTTGTTTTTTTAACTGGAGGGATATTTGTGATCAGATTTCCGAACTTGTCAATACGTACAACCTCACCCTTGTGGTCTTCCTGATAGAAAACCAGAGCTTGGTCGAGACCGGGCTTCAGTTCAGTTGACATGACACCGAGAGTTCCAGCCTCATGATATGCAGCAGCCTTGGCAAAAATATCCCGACCGTGAAATGTCTTTGACACACCCTCGTCAATCAGTATTCTATAGACGCGCTCAATGCCGTCCTCAGATGCCGCGGGATAGAGTAAGCCGTTGTCAGGTCCTACGTGGATATAGTTCTCAGTCACTACAACTACGGCATCGCGAGCTGTTCCAACTCCAGGGTCCACAACTGATACGAACACAGTGCCTTTGGGGAAGTATTTGTAACTCTGTAGTAGAATCCACGCTCCTTCACGGATCGACTGAGATGGAATTGCATGAGTAAGGTCCACAATTTGGGTGTCCGGACATATGGAATAAATGACCCCGCGCATAACCCCTGCATATTCAGAATCTCCGAAATCTGTCAATAGTACTATCATTTCGCATCCGTCTCTATTCGATTTTGATTAGGCGCATCTCATTATAATCAGTGACAACCCTGATGAATCCCCGAAGCACGTCATCTACTTTGGTGTCACCAGTATCAACACGTAGAAGCTCACCTGCGATTCCCTTGAGTTTGGAGGGTGTGCTAATCACGATGATGTGGTCCCGACCAACACGATCAATGATTCCAGGACTTATCTGCTGATTCCCTCGTCCAAACAACATTCCTTGATGACCGATAGGGGACACAATGATCCACGTCTTATTGAAATCATCAACGAGCTCCAGAATCTTTTCCTCATTGACATCGTTGTGTACTTTACCCTGCTTGTATACATCAACGCCAAGTGTTGTCTTCTTGACCTTTAGCATGTCAGTTACCGTCTTCACAGTGGTTCCAGGACCGAGGATATAGGTCCCATCTTTGTCCATTTCTTCAATGACATACTTGGCAATTGCTTCCTGTGCTTCACATTCGTCAGAGGTTTCTGGACTCGCTTGTTTGGCCCCCTGAAATCTTGCAGGGACAGAAGGACCTGTCAGATAACCATAGAGGTTGATAATGAACCGGTCTTTTCTGATTGCTTTCTCGTCTGCATCCATGACCTCAAACTCGGCACTCTGTGCAGTCCCTTCATAGACCAATCGGACAACCTCAGCTGCATCAGCAGGATTCACTACGAATATCCCGCTGTACATCTTGACTCCTGAGGGAACCCCAATTACCTGAAGATCTTTGAGCTCGTAAGCAGTCACTGAGTCAAGGACGTCCCGGGCGGTACCATCCCCACCTACAAAAATCAGAAGTCTTACTTCTGCCTCATAGAGTGATAGAACACAGTCCTTTGTATCCTCGGCATCTGTGGAGTTCTCGATATCAAGCTCAACAACTTTGTGCTTCAGACCAGCTTCCTGTGCTACATCCTCACCCATCTTTCCAGGACATGTGATGATTCGTATCTCATCCCTTAACTTCGAGGATGAGATGACCGACTCTAGGGCTGTAAGGAATTCGAGCGCCCTACCAGGAGCCACAGGAGAAGCACCTCTCTTAATGGCTTCATCTACGACTCCGTCAGTGCCCTTTAGACCGACACGACCACCCATACCAGCTATGGGATTTACTAATAGGCCGATGTTCATTGGTTTGATACAACCTCATTCCACGACAGACATGCATGCTCTAAAGCAGTTTTGATTGGTCAAAGTATGCTCATTTCAGAGCGCCAACTTGGTGCGCGGACTGAATCCAGAATGAAACACGCACCAACACCTCTTCGATGAACCTCTCACGATTATCGGGTGTGGCATCTTCGGGCCATTTGTTCCGCCGGTACTCGTCGAATTTCTTAAACGTCCGACCATACTTCGTTGTGAGTGGTATCTCAACCCGTTTGTCACAGACTGTATTGAGCGCCCTGATGAATGTCACAAAATCAAGGTCTAGACGAACTACCCATTTTCGAAGAGCCTTGAAGAAAGTGTCGGATCTGGCTTCGCCCCATATGAGCTTCTTCACAGCATCTCTGTTTGCCGCATTGATCCTCTCGGAGTTGAATGGGCAGGCTTTATTGTAATTGCACCTTGCCCTGAGGTTAAGCCTGTTTTT
>JAGXOC010000011.1:37791-41447 GCA_019894665.1 Candidatus Thorarchaeota archaeon | reverse complement strand
ATATCTTTCAATTCAATGAGTGACTCCTCTAACGCATCTAATGACTCACGACTTGTTGCACGACCCTCAGGTGTCGTATAGATCAAACTTTGTTCTATCTTTGATTCGGCGGCTCTTACAATATCCAAGTAGCCCCCAGACACATGAGCAATGACGACTGCGGAACTGCTGAATTTCTTGAGGTGGATTACAAGCGCGTTTGCTCCAATCGCAATCTCCTCGGTGTCCCAGTCTCCAGTTACAGGGATATCATACTGCCCAGCAGGATAGATACGCTCAAGCTCTCGTGGAACAAGTCCGAGTGGTGAAGTCAAAATTACTTGAGCCACCCTAGACTCCATGCCATACATAGCGGATTCGATTACAGAGGCGAATCTCCTGTGAGATTTAGAATCAGAATATGGTTTCCTAGCAGAGCACGGTAGAAGCAAAATGATTGGTTTGTTTGCGGGAGCAGAGTATCTGCTTGCGACATAGTCTCTGAATCGTCGTACTACCGGAGCATTATAGGACTCTGAGCCAATCACAGGCAGTGCATCTGGTCCTGTTGTCGGAGAAAACTCCTCGATGAATAGATAGAGTTCTCTGTTAACAAGTCGAACGAGCGAGGCATGTGCAGGACTGTTATGAGTGGAACTCTCCACCAACCATCTTAGACGGCCGGATTTCATAGCTTCTTTGGACTCAGAAATGACGGATTTGTAGATGCTAAGATTATGGTCCAGAAGAATACTTCGCAAGTCTTCTGGTTTTGCAGTATCAAGTCGTGCACAAGCAGGACATGAACAGAAGCGTCGATTAGTTCCAATCTCAATCTTCTCAGAACCGTTCTTCCAAAGCCTAAGATTATTCGTAGCAGCCTCTTGTCCATGGCCGATGTCAATGACGTCAAAACCTGCGTAATGAAGGAGCGGTATTAAACCAGGCCCAATTCGTCCTACAGCCAGTGCCATCATGAAGAGGGGTAGTCGACTTCGTAGGTTAATCGCACCAAAGTCTTGAGGACCTAATTGACCATTGAAAGAGAATGCAGCACCATGAGCCCCGAATTCAGCCAATTTAGAAATTGATTCGGGATTTGTTTCAGAGGGGACTCGAATGATGGTTCTAGATGAATCAATGTTCGACTTGATTCTTGATTGGACCTCACGTTGATAGTCAAAGATCAATTCAGATGCATCTGGGGCAATAGCGGCAAGAGACAGTAGAGATGGAAGAATGACTGAATCATGGTCGCGCATGTCTGATAGGGGAAGTTCATCAATCTGACTAACAAAAGGTAATGACATCAACATTGGATTGTCTGAGAGGGGTTTGTCCCTGCCAAATGTCCCACAGCCTATAATGGAATCACTGGATGTAAAAGAACCAGTCAAAATGGGAGTGGAAAATGTCATCGGACCTAGGATATACTCACCGACACGAGCAGGACCATCATGACCACGACCGACACGAAACTCAGCCAATTGTTATTCACCTCTTTAGACTAGGGGTTGGTACCCCATATACCCCTCAGTGTCAACTGTTGTTTCCACTTTATCGAGGATGCGATTGATACTTTCGAGTGCACCAAGTTTGAACAGGGGACTGTTGTTATTACCGCAGTGGTATGAATATGTGCACAAAGGACACCCATCTATAGTTTTACAATCACACTTCTCCAGGATTGCTTTTGCCCTTATGAATGCCTCATCCAATCTCGTGAACAAAAGCTTGGATGCGCCATTTCCACCAGGACTACCATCATAGACGAAGATAATTCCCGAATCACCCATTGAGACGCCACCAATCTCTCGTGTACCGCCACCAGTGAGCATATCACTAGATTCTATCAGCACATGCTCAAGGGCATGGAAGGCTCCACCAAATAGTTCCGCAGGACCCATCCGAGGACCCTTCAGATCGCTCAATTTTCCAGAAGCGTGTTCATTGACTGCTTTGACTGGTTCTGGTGCTGTAAAGGCAAACCCCCGAGTGCGATATTTGTAAACGAGAGGCGTTGCTAGACTCGACCGGCTCAACACACGACCTGATCTTGTTTCCCTCTTCACATAGCCGTCAACTGTTTGGGTCATCTCAAGGGTACAATAAACGGCATTTAGACCTAGGATTTTGCTTCTCTCAACTATGTCTATTATTCGGGGCATTGTTGAGTAGAGTGGTTTAGTGTGCGCACTTCTATCTGAATGAGGAACAACAGAAGCCCTTCCTAACCCGGGGGCATACTTGAAGTCCACTGACAAGTAGTTCTTGCCACCATGAAGATAGATGGCTCCCGGATGAAGCTCTTGTGCCGCCATCGGCATTGATCGTTCACCGAGACCTTTGTTTCCAGTTTTAATCTGAACCGGAGCCCCAATTCCTCTGATGCTATAGGAACGCCATTCCTTTCTTGCTTTGTCGAAATCAACAACTCGAACCTTGCCATCATCTTGAATTTGTATTAGCCCCTCAATCTCAAGCTTCTCAAGGATAGCCCTATGCCGTGCAAAATCAGAAACCTTCAATTTTCCACTCATGGCTGCAGCGATGAGTTGGAAGTAACCAACGACCTCGTTCTCAGGTTCCATGTATGCGGCATCGATGTCTGAGAAGTATTTGTCAGGTTGGTGTCGGTAGAAGGATGAGATTGGATCGTTCTCTCTCAGAGCAAGTATCGCAACGCTCTCCTGCCCTTTCCTGCCAGCACGCCCCACTCGTTGGGTCAGTCGAGTGATTGACACAATCATACTGACTACACTGTCTAAATCACCTATGTCGATACCTAGTTCAAGAGTAGGTGTGGAAACTATGACTGGGAGGTCTCCAGCCCTGAATTGGTCCTCCACATCACTCCTGTACTTCTTTGGGAGTCCAGCTCTGTGAACTTTTGATTTGATTCCAGTATCTGCTATGAGCATGTTCAGAACTTCAGCCTCAGAGTGTGTGTTACCGAACACTAGCGTCTTGAACTCACCTTGCTGGAGCTGATTAACCAGGTCAACAATCATGCTGTACTTGCTTCGCATCCCTGGATAGTAAATCATGAAATGTATAGGACCCCGCTTGGCAGTCTTTGACTCAACAAGTCTGACTTCCGAGTCAAAGAGTATCTCTGCGAACTCTTTGGGATTGGATACTGTGGCTGAAGCACCAATCTTCTGAAAACGTCCAGACTCGAGCTCTAAACGTTTGAGAATGTAGTAGACATTCGTCCCCATGGAACCCGTGTAAAGATGAATCTCATCGAGGACCACGAATTGCACCGTTCGTAGTAAAGCAACTAGTCGAGATTGTGCCCAACCAAGATGATAATGTAGGATATCGGGATTGGTCAGTAAGATGTCTGGTGGTGCTTCGTATATCTTCTGTCTGGCATTCTGTGAAACATCACCATCGAATATCGAAACTGTGAGGTTTGAAGTCTCACACATCTGCCGTATCTTATCAAACTGGTCTCTAGCCAAGGCCTTCGTTGGGTAGATCAACAGTGCTCTGACACCAGGATTTTCAAACGCCTCTTGGACTGTTAGGAGTAACTTTCTAATTATAGGGAGAACGAATCCTTCAGTCTTGCCCTGACCTGTTGGTGCCGCAATGACAAGGTCCTCACCATTCTCTATGGCGTTGTAGGAGTCCTCCTGAAACTTGTATAGCGTAGTTATACCCAGATTACC
>JAGXOC010000011.1:0-37692 GCA_019894665.1 Candidatus Thorarchaeota archaeon | reverse complement strand
CCGTATTCAGCATCTGAAGCCGGCATGAGCTGATACTTGACAAGATAGTCTCGGCCACTAATGAGTAGTTTTCTAATCGGCTCCGAAAGCCCATCCAGCTCAGATCCACCCTCATTCACCAATTGTGTGATGGCTTCTTTGGACTGAATCCGAGAGCTTGGGTCCAGAGTTCGACGTTTCTTCCTTGGTGTGTCAACCCCTGTGCCAAGATACTTCTTCTTTCGATCGTCAGTCATTGCTGACGCAGTGCCTGCTTGAATCTGAGCTGTGTATGCCTCATAGGCGTCAAAGAGGTCAACCTTCCTACCGCCAACCGATACTTCTGCATTGCAAGAAGAACATGTCACAGTCCAGATGTCGCCGCCTTTGTGGAAGTCCAGGCGAGAACCACATTTTGGACAGTGAAGAACGGGCATAATAATCACCGAGGTATCTAGAAATCAAGTCCATAGACTGCCGCTTATCAAACTTTGGCACTGACCTGTACTAAAAAACACCAAGGTGCAAACAACAAGTTTATAACGGATGTGCAATGAAAATGCACAACCGACTCGTGCCGGAGACGGGAGATAATCACAATGGTTGATGACATTAATTCCAATGAAATTCCGAAAATCATCGAAGACCACAAAGTTGTATTCGTTGACGCTTGGGCCACATGGTGTGGACCTTGCCGAACATTGAGCCCAATCCTTGAAGAACTTCAGGAAAAGTACGGAAACAAAGGACTAAAGGTAGTCAAATTAGACGTGGATCAAAACCGCGAATTCTCAATGGAGAATCAAATTACAGGCGTTCCCAGTGTTCTAGTGTACTCTGAAGGCAAGAGAGTTGTCTTTGACGACGGAGCAGGCAAAAAGATGGACAAGCTGGTTGGTGTGATGCCACCAGAAGTTTATGAACAGATTGCAGACAATCTTCTTGCTGAAGAAGCTGCATAATTTACTATTTCCCCGAGGAAGATATTCTTCCTTGCGGGAAAATCTCATTTTGTACTGACCTGAAACTCTGAGTGCGTGTCAGGTAAGATTCATAGCCTGCCAATCTTCCAAAAACCCATGGTCGATGACGCGTCACCCGATGATGTTGAGCAGGCAATGAAGGAGACAAGACTCCTATTTGTTGATACCTGGGCCGAATGGTGCCAACCTTGCAAAGCATTGACCCCCATTCTTGAAGAGCTCGAAGAGAAGTATACTGATAAGTCCGTAGTCAGATTTTTGAAGGTGAACACGCAAGACTATCGCCAATTTGCAATGGACAATGAAATCCACGCGATACCATGTGTTCTGATCTACTTTGATGGCGAGCCTGCCAAATATGAGATTGAACATCAAAAGACGGGGGAGAAAAAGGTACTTGACCGATTGATTGGGCTAAGACCTGCAGAGCATTATGAAGCCGTGGTTAGATTCTTTTTGGGCGACATTTAATCAAACCTACAAGTCGCATGATATTTTATATGACTGCGCGACGGGTGTTATTCCAGACAGAATAGAGGTGTTATACTTGCCAGTACTACCATTTGGTGATAAGAGTCCAAAGATTGATGCCCATGCCTATGTTAGCCCCCAAGCGACCATAGTAGGGGATGTTGAGATAGGTGCAGGAGCCAGCATTTGGCCAGGAGCGGTAATTAGGGGCGACCAAGCCTCAGTCCGTATTGGTGAGAACACATGTATTCAAGACAGTGTTGTCATTCATGCTCATAATGAGGAAAATCCTGCAATCATTGGCAACAACGTCATTATTTCTACTGCAACGGCAGTCCATGGAGTCTACATTGGAGATAGCGTGAATATTGGAGAGGGATGTGTTGTTTTTGATGGAGCCACTCTAGGAGAAGGTGTATCATTAGCACCAGGAAGTATTGTCCCTCCAAATATTGTGATTCCACCCAGAACTCTTAGCTCTGGCGCGCCAGCTGCTCAGATAAGAGAAATCTCAAGGGAAGAGGTTGAGAAACACACGATTCGAGCTGAAACCATCACACAGATCTTTATGAAACTGAAGAGATGGCAGCACTCCACCTGATCACATAGTCTCACGAGCTAAAGATGTGAGATTCTCACATCCATCCTCAGTTATTACCACAACATCAGCAATCTTGGCAGTACCCACACCAGCTGCAAATCCATTTGGATGTATTGAGAATACCATTCCTTCCCTTAGAGAATATTCAACCTCAGGCACAATGTAGGGTGGTTCATAGAGATCGAGACCAATTGAGTTGCCTAGTGGTTGAACAATAGTACCAGGCGGGAAACTCTTTCCCAACTTCTTCAGGGTCTTCTCTGCTACATCCTTGATCTGCGCCGCAGGTTTGAGCCTCTTTTCTAACACCCGTGCTGCATTAATCACGTACTCGAAGAGTTTTCTCTGTTTGTCGGATGGTTTGCCAAGATGGATAGTTCTTGCAACTTCTCCGAAATATCCAGAATGACTCACAGTTATGTCCAAAACCACAAGATCAGTACCACTGATTCTCGATGCTCTAGGCTCTGTAAAAGGAAGATGGGCTCGTTCTCCTGATAGAACTGCCGCCCTAATTCCGCGTTGTTGACCTCCAGCTCCTCTCATCGCTGATTCAATCTCCAGCGAAGCCTCTTCCTCTGACTTACTTGTCGCAACGACTTCAAGAGCAGTTCGAATGCCAATCTCTCCAATATTCACAGCCTGGCGTATTGCATCAATCTCTGCAGCATCCTTAATGTGTCTCAGCTTCCACAGACTTGGGGAGAAATCTTTGAATCCAGCTTCAGGTAGTGCTTGTTTCAGCTTCTCGAACTCGCGGACTGAAAGCCGATCATGCTGCAACCCAATCATACTGCCAGTCAGACCAATCTCCTTCAGAATCCCTGTAATCTGGTCCCAGAAAGCTAAACCAGAAGCTCGCGACCAGTCCTCGAAAGTTGTTTCATCGAATGGTCGTACCTTGGCCATCATTGATTCTCGAGAGATGGTCAACTCCTGTTTATCAGGAAGAACCAGTTGTGGTTGATGATCCTCAGTGATCAAGCAACCAATCGGTACATTCACACCCCTATACCGGTAGCCGGTCAGGTACTGTACGTCCTGCCTTCGGGTGACGAGTAATGCATCAATCTCTTCTCTACGCATAGCTCGATGCACTTTGTCTAATCTCTGCGGTGTGAATTGCATATTGAAGATCTCTCGGATGCGCGGAAAGTATTCTTTCCACTTATGCGTTGTCGATTTTATTGCAGCATTTAAGCTTCTTGTCGAGTAAAGACTTGGAAATAATGGAAAAGAAATGGCGGGACCGCCCGGATTCGAACCGGGGATTACCAACTCCGCAGGCTGGTGCCTTATCCAGGCTAGACTACGGCCCCGTTCAACGGGGGGCCTAATTGAACTTATAGAGTCTTCGTTGTGAAACCACAATTATTGGCTTGTGGGGTGTAGAGATCAAGCAAGTTGTGGTTGAAGAATCTCCACCACTGCACGACCTCTCCTTTTGGTCACACGGAAGGTATGATCTGAAGTCTGTAGGATGAAGTGTTCACCCTCTTCTAGATTCTCAAGTACAGATCTACCCATTGGACCATTGAGATACTTAGTAAACCTGCTCACAACGCGGTCTGTGGATGCGCCCCGTCCATGTAAGAAACTCATGTGATTAACCTCACTTTCACAATACACTGCAAATTGAGGTTATTTAAACTCCGAGAGGTCGAAAAGAATGGCGGGACCGCCCGGATTTGAACCGGGGATTACCAACTCCGGAGGCTGGTGCCTTATCCAGGCTAGACTACGGCCCCAAGGACAAGTCACAGTTGCGTTCTTTAAAGAGTTACTAAATCAGACAATTATATACTCAAGACCAGTAATCCACCAGGCGCCACGTTTGTTCTTGACAAACCCTTTCTTGTACTCTAGAAGAGGGGCACCAAAGAGTTTCTGCGCACGATTGTTCAACCGATCAATTCGGTCAAGAACAGTTCTGCGTTTGTCGGAATTCCCAAGAAGACCTTCAGCAATCTCTGGGGTTGTTGCGCCTTCAGTTTTGATGAAATATGCGAGTAGTTTCCTATCTAGTTCGTCACTACAAAGCTCATTGCGAGCAACATCATTAAGTTCACCCAATTGAACACTTGTGGCGCGTGAACTCTCAAGATGTTCTACTCGTGCTTTTAGTGCTTCTACATCTTGAACTAGATCGTACACAACGGGGGGTAACTCCTCATCTAATCTCCAGACGATTGCGTCGTGTATGTATTTCTGACGACCTCGCTCACCTGCAATCTGATCAATTCGGTCCAGTAGACTTGTGTCAATCCTAAAACGAATGCTGGTCATCTTACGTTCTTTCTTCTTGCTCATGGTTCCACCATCCACAGATTTGAATTGCACGTCATTTGCACAAACGATGTAGAAGAAAAGGCTTCTCTTACTGGGGTGTCGACACAGTTATAAAACAATCACAAAGTGACGCTGTGAACGCGACGGTGATATGATATGGTAAACAAGGAAAAGACCATCAAAATTGAACTGACTCGTCTCAGAAAGACCCAGAATCCACAGCAGATCGACTTCAGGAAGATGCGGAAACTCCGTGCTGCTAGAATAAGTCTAATGAAAGTCAAGCGGAAGACCACCGTCGCTCCAGTGATACAGGTTTCAGCTGAGAAGAAGAAAAAGAAGGCTAAGCCAACAAAGAAACCCAAGAAGAAAGACGAAGAACTTGAGGTTATTGAAGACGAACCTGAACTTGAGGTCTTTGACGACGATACAGAGCTTGAGGTAGAAGAAGAGAAACCCGAGCTCGAGGTAGTTGACGAAGAGCCAGAGCTTGAAGTAGTAGAAAAGGAGCCTGAGCTAGAAGTCGTTGAAGATGAGCCTGAATCAGAAAAAATCAGCGAAGACCTAGAAGACTTGTACACTTATGACGAAGACATTGATGAGGAAGATGTCAAAGAAGAGTCTGAGTAATCAATCAATGCCTCAACTAGCCCATGCAAAAGAATAAGACTAAGGGTAATATCAGCCGTCTGTGAGGACATCAGATTAGGGTGATATCATGACCAGTCTTCTAGAACTAGTTAAACGTCTACAGGAATTATCTCCAAGAGAGCACACCGTACGAGGCCTCGAGAGCAGGGTCGAGATAGGTCCTCAGACTGAAACTGAACAGACCAACACTACAATCAATAGAGTTCTGATAGCCACTTATCCATCAGCGCGTGTTGTCACAAAAGCCACACAGGATAAGGTCAATCTTCTGATTACATATCGTCCTCTATTTCCGTTTGTAATTGATAGATTATCAGGACTAGACCTCATTAGAGTGAGGTTGTTGACAAAGAACTACATCTCAGCCTATGTTGTTGGGAGTGGATGGCTTTGTACTAGGGATGGTCTGAACGACGCTCTTGTAGAAACTCTCGGATTCAAAAGAACTGGAGACTTCATGACAGAGAGCGACTTTGGCGAACTAACACCCATTGGGAGAATCTGCAATCCTCCAGGAGTTAAGAATCAATCAGGGTTTGTCAACTACCTGGCAAGGAAATTGAGTCTTGACACAGTTCTGTTCTCAGGAGACCTTGATGATGAAGTCAAGGATGTTCTGGTCATTGCAGGAAGTAATGTGGATATGCCAGAAATCATCAGTGCGAAGAATCAAGATCTAGATACCTTGGTCACAGGAGACCTCTCTCCAGAGATCAGATTGCTCGCGAACGAAGAGGGCATCAATACTCTTGAGCTTGGCGCATTCACAACAGAAGAGCCGGGTATGAAAAGACTCAGGGATGTCATCAGTTTAGACTTTCCTGAGATGAAGATAGAGTTCACAGAGTCAGGAAGTCTTGCAAAGGCTCTAAGACCATACAAAGACGATATGGCATAGGAGACCTAGTCTGTACTCGTGGGTATTCGTATCAGCACCACATTCTTGTTCCGAGGCACTCCAACATGTTCAGCCACAGGATTGCATTTTGTCCTCATAATGTGGACAATGGGACAAGACGGGTCGAATTCGGTCAATGATTCGAAATTACCCATTCCTTTCGCTACTATGAGTTCAGCGGATGAGAACAACTTTTTGAACTCCTCAGAATTGCGCTCCAAGTTCACTCCGATTGCGGAGGCACCAGTATCACGGACTTCATCAGCACACTCTGACAAGCCCACCTCGTCAGCATCAATCATGGTGGCGTCGTTCAAAACAGGTCCGCCCTTGACAACAGCGATGACCCTTGGACCCAAGCGCTTGATTTCACGGATGAGTATCATATCTAAGACAAGTTCACCAGCATTGTCCATCAGATAGAGAACTTCTTCTGCATTCTCAAGGTAAGTCATGAACTCATCTACTTGATCAATAGCAAGGTCAGTCTCAACATTGTCAAGTATCAAACGAAGCTCGCTCAGGCTGAAGTCACGACCTGTTACATCAAACTCAATGGCGTTTGCAGCAGCTGTGATTAACGTAGCAATTCTAAATCGCTTCTTTGGGTCTTCATGCTCATCCACGAGTTTCTGGAGCTCCGGGAGTATACCAAGAGCCATCTCATTGGACTCTCGTTTGAGTTCTTCATAAGGGTCATTTCCTGTCATTTCTTGGACTAGAAGATCTCGGTCAGTGCCAATATGACTGGGAACTGCATCTCCATTGAAGTTTTCACCTAGGAACTGTGTCATAGCTTCAACCACTCTCAGCCTGAGGTCAGGATCATCTGTAGCCAGCTTTACCTGATTAATTGCTCTTTCAAGCAGACAGTGGGCGCACTCCAAGGTCACTTTCAAATTTACTCACCTATGCGAGGCGCTCTGTATACTGTGAAAAATCATCCGGAATGTATTATTTTCTTAGAGGACCTGCGAGGCTTTTCAGGACATCAGCAGGTTTGTCAGATTTTGCCACAGCTGAGGCTAGAAGAACTCCTTGTGAACCAAGCTTCATGGCTGAAGACACGTCATCTCCATTGCTGATTCCTGCTCCGCAAAGAATGACCACGTCTTTGTTCACATTTCGAATTAGCTCAACCGTACCACTGATCACTTCTGGTTGTGCTTGAGAAACAGAGATTCCTGTACCTATAAGCTCCGGAGGTTCTACTGCCACTGAGTTGGGTTTCAATGTAGCAGCAGCAACACTTACTGCCTGGTTGTTAGTACAAACGACAGTGTAGAGACCAAGCTTCTTCGCCTTTGTCACTGCCAACTCGACATCTGCAAGTTGCATCCTGTTTTCAGAATGATTTAGTAGTGTTCCAGAGCAGCCAGTCTCCACAAGGGCTTCTCCTAAAACATGACCCGTGAACCTACCTTGCTCACCAGGATCCATATGCTGTGAAAACACGGGGATATCAACGCCCTGAACAACTCTGTAAAGGTCAGAAATCTGAGGTGCGACTATGATTGGTACGTCGAATTCTCGTGACACGGCTTCGCATGTCTTCGCAAGTGTTACAGCTTTCTCCCCTGTGGCTTGCGGATATGTCTTGAAGTTGATTATAACTACTGGAGTCTTGATATCAGACAAGATACTATCACCTGAATGTTTCAGATTGGCATGACACCCGATTTTAATCTATTGCTAAAAACCCTTACCAGTGAATCCAGATTGTCTATCGTGCTGCGCCAATGAGTAACTTCAGCACTGGAACCCGAGCGTATCCTCTTCGGTTCATGTCAGAGATTGGCTTTCGTGCTTCAATCTTGATGAACTTTCCAGCATCAGAGGTCTTGTAGTACTGCAGATAGAGCTCTGAGAATGTTGAGAATGTGGCTGCAGTAAGTAGTTCACTTACGGCATCGTTTGAGATTCTGATGTGAGCATCTTCATCAGCAGCTTTACCAACCTTTGTTTCGATCTCACCAAGTGCGGCTTTTCCAATCCAGAAACGTTCACCCATTGCCATGAACTCGAGTTCGAACGCATGAGTTCCTTCTAGACCGTCGGCCATCTTAGAATCGTTGAGCATGTACACCAATCGGTCTTGAATAGAATCGTGGTAGGGTATTGTGTCCCCTCTACCCTCTGGTACAGGTTCTGAAACCTCGGTAGCAGCGGGCTCATCTTTGGATGTGTCTGTTTCAGTTACAGCTTCTTCCTTCGTCACAGCTGCGGTCTCTTCACCAATTTTATCGTCTTTCTTTTTTCGTTTGAAGAATCTTGACATATTCGAGTCGCTCCTAATGGAGGAAGAGCAATACTAGTCCCCGTCTTGCTCCTGCATTTGTAGTAATCAGTTATAGAAAAAGCTAGCTCAGTTGTACCTACTTTAAAGGTGGTTCTTGAGAAAGCTCCTTCATCTCGGCTAATTTCTGAAGCTGGGCAACGAGAGGCAAATTGCTAGAGGGTTTGCGATCACCCCAGAGCTCATCAACAAGTAGGTCTCGAATTGCAATTCTGATGACTTCTGAGCGATTGGGATACTTGTTTTGGCCAATCAACTCATCCACGCCTTCAACATAAGACTCTGGAAGGCAGATAGTGACGACTCTCATTCTACACCAAGACAGTCCAATACAAACACCATAATGAAAGGGTGTCTGATTGTGGTGCGTACAGGGGTAATACTAGGTTGGTCATGGATTTAGGACAATCTTTCCAAATTGTTCGCCTTTCTCCAGAATCTCATGGGCGGACTGAGCCTTTGATAGTGGTAAGACACGATCTACAACAGGTTTGAGTTCTCCATTCCAAACAAGCTTGAGGACATCACGAAGTTCCGAGCGACTCCCCATTGTGGAACCAATGATTTCGAATTGTTTCCAGAAAAGCATGTTGATATTGATTGATGCATTAGGTCCGGATGTTGCACCGCATGTGACCAGTCGCCCTCCTTTTGTGAGGCTTCGGAGACTCTTGTCCCAAGTGGCTTCTCCTACAGAATCAACAACAATGTCTACTCCTCGACGATTAGTATGGGTCCATACCTCTTTGTGAAAGTCTGGATTCGTGCGGTGGTTGATTCCAATATTTGCACCTAATTCAAGGGCTTTCTTCAGCTTCTCTTCGGAAGAACTTGTGACAATCACTCGAGCTCCTGCAAGTTTAGCAATCTGCATTGCTGCCAGAGCTACTCCTCCACCAATCCCAATTATCAGAACATCATCGCCTGGTTTGACTCGAGCCTTGGACATAAGCATACGCCAAGCTGTCATGAAGGTTAGAGGAGTTGCAGCAGCTTGATTGAAGTCCAGTTTGCTATACTCTGGAACTGGAATCACATTCTGTGCATCCACCGAGATAAGGTCTGCATAACCTCCACAGTAGTGTTCTCCAATAATCCCGTATGTAGCACAAAGGGACTCCTCACCTCGAATACAGTATTCACAGACCCCACAAGATCTACCAGGATCGATGATCACCTTCTGACCTGCTTGAAGATATTCTGAAACATCATTCCCGGTTTCCTTGATCAATCCAGATATATCACTACCAAGAATATGCGGCATCTCTAATTTGAGTCCAGGAATTCCGCCTCGTACAAACAAGTCCAGATGGTTGAGGGCGACTGCCTTAACATCCACAAGAACTTGACTTGGTCCAACCGCAGGATCTGCAACGTCTTCATACTTCAATACATCAGGAGGACCATGTTCATGGAATACCGTTGCTTTCATGCGACATCAACCTACTAGTATAACGGGCATCGCACAATTCGACATAAAGCCTCGGATAGGTGAACCTTTGGACAAGTTTAAGACCACTTCACCAGAGGCAAACTCATAATCTTGGTGATTTCAATGGCAAAAGGAAAAGCGGGTAAGGTCCGTGCAAGCCACATTTTGGTAGACAAACACAGTCAAGCACTCGCTCTGGTCAGTAAAATTAGAGAGGGTGAGGACTTCAAGGCTGTAGCACAGCGATTTAGCTCCTGCCCATCCAAGAAGAAGGGTGGTGACCTTGGTTGGTTCACAAAGGGTCAAATGGTTCCTGAATTTGAAAAGGCTGCGTTCAACCTGAACGTTGGTGCGATGACTACAGATCCAGTCAAAACAAAGTTTGGCTATCACATCATCAAACGCACTGGATAAGAACAACCGACACTAATTATTGTAGGGACTCTAATTCCATCAAGCTTTGGTTTTTTAAGATTGGATTGCTCCGCTACTGTTGTAGTCTACTGGTGCTCTTTCGACCCACCTTACGAAACCGATTATGAGGATAATCAATGCGACTAAATCAATCAATGGCCTATAATATTCGATGATAGGGTTTTGAGTGAATATATTCAGCAAGTATATTACTAAAAGAACTAGAAGAGCGAGCATGAAGTAATAATCGAGAAATTTGGGTTTTGTCTCTTTCAAAGATATTCTAGTGTTCGTTTTTCTGATGGCCACATCCTTTCCCTTTCCCATCTGTTATTTGTTGTCAATCTTCAAGATTTGCGATTCCCATTATAGATGTACAAGCCGAAACCAATGATTGTAATCACTGTTATCCCCCAAGAATGATTTTTTCAAAGGCAAATGAAGGCAACACTGTGAGCATGAATGTGCGTGCAACTATGTTGCCAGTGCAATCATATATATCTTAACATGATTGGTCAAGGGCGTATTCCCTGTTTCTTGAGAAAGAAGATGTGTAGGAGAGGGACTCGAGGTCCCACTCTCAACTATTCTGCTGAGCTAGAGGTATCCTTAGCCTTGCCCTTTGGCACAATCTCTTCTTCTGTGAATCGATTCTCACAGGCAGCTAGGACCTTGGGCAAAGTAGTGTACTCCATCTCATGCTCACCGAGACGATGTGGCTGGAATGGTCCAATTCGTCGTAGATAGTCAGCGATCTCCATGCCCCTCTGACGTGTGATGTCAAATGCCACGTCATCGAACAGATCGACAGGACCAATAAGCATGCCATTTGATACTTGGAATCCGAGTCCAACAACACGTGGCGGACCGTCAAATCGTGTGCATCGTGAATCTTTCAGCCCTACTGGAAGAAGTGGACCTGTATGAGAACCACGCATCCAACCTGAAACCAGGTGTGGCAAGGTGAAAGCTTCTAGAACTTCACCCATAGCAGGTAAGCCAGAGTGAGCCCTGATAATTGCTACCGGGTCATCTTTTCCAACATACTTGCCAGCAATTGCGTGAAGCTTGTCAGTACTGACAGATGCAGTAATCATTCCATCTGCGCGGTAGACTTTCTTGATTGTATAACGACCTGTGCTTCCAAGGAGTGCTAGAACGTCGTATGACTCCTCAGGAGTTTTCATGTCGACGAAACAGGGCACATCTTTCATGATGTCTTGAATAATGAATCTGAATCCATCATGTAGATTAGGATCAATGACAAGACCTGCTGTGTTAAAGGGGTCAGCATAGATCTTGTATAGAGGGAGATTGAAGGCACCTGGTTCGGTCTTATCAGCCATGAATATTGCTATAGGTTCAGACCTACGTTCTTCAAACACCATCTCAGCAGAGCCTGGACCCATACCCTTCACATTACCACTGAATGTGTCAGCCAGCATATCCTGTCCTGCTGCATAGATTTTCTTCTCACGGGCGAGCTCGGTACCCTTCATGAAAGTGTCCCAAGCTAGTTTGTGAACATCCTCAGCACCCTCACCTTTGTTGTGAGTCATTATCAATTCGAGATCGTCACCGGCGTTGGTAACGTAAAAGTCATTGATTATTTTCTTATTTACCGCTTCCTTCATCTCTTTCCTCGCTAGTTCGAAGAGGAAGTCGGGCACAATGACATGGCCAGCTAGTGAGCCAATGTCTGCTTTGATTACGCTAATGGTGGTTTCGACCATAGGTATCACGCTCCTTTTCTCAATAATAATTGGAACTCCAAAACTGAAGTCCGCTGAGTCCGCTGAGTTCTTTACCCATATAATAGTTCTCATTTGGTGAAAGACGTACGAAAGGGCAAGAACGTGATTTTTAGACCTTCAACATGATGTCTTTCAACGACTTGGTCATTTTCAGGGCATCATCCCAGTCTCTTTGCCAGAGATTTCGGCCAAAGATCAATCCTGTAGCTCCTTGTTCCATACAGATTCTTGCTCGCTCAATGACTTCTTCATCAGTAGCCATTCCTCCACCTGAAAAGAGGACCAATGTCTTGCCTGCTGATTTAACCACCTTAGCAACCAGCTCTTCAGGACTAAAATTGAGCTTATCATATGGTGGGCGTTGAATTGCCCTGCTCTTGGCGCTAGTTAGCGGAACATTCAGTTTTACAACATCGGCTCCAAGCTCATCAGCAACCCTAGCAGCATAATCTATGGCGAATAGAGAGTCGCGTCCACCCTTCGCGTCGACAGATTCACCTCTCGGATATGCCCATACAATGATTGGTATTCCATAGCGCTCAGCATCCTCTTTCACCTTTCTGAACTGAGTGAAGTCAGTATATTGGTTTGGACTCCCAACATAGAGTGTGTATCCGACTGCATCAGCACCGATTCGGACTGCATCTTCAACTGAGCCCGTCATGGGAGAGACTGGTTCATTCGCTGGAGGAATACGGGTCTTTCCATTTATCTTCAATACAATAGGGATCTTGCCTGCATACTTAGGGGCGTATTTCTCTGCAAGACCTAGATGTAAGGCAATGCCGGAATATCCTCCCTCGATTGCTACTTTGAATTGGTATTCAGGATTCAGACAGTCATGATCTGTGAAGAAATCAACTGGACCATGTTCCATTCCTTGGTCAATTGGGAGAATAAGTAGAGTTCCATTTCCAGGTCCATGTTCATACATCATTCTATGAAGGCGGACTCTTTTACCAAGATTCAGGTGGCGTAATTCATCGAGTTTTGACATGTCAATTGACCTCAGATGGTTTTCAGTAGAAGATGTGTTCCCCTATATGCTTAGCGAGAGATACGAAAGTAACAAATCGGTGTGTTCATGTCAATAACAAGTGATTTTGTATGACTGACAAGAAGATTTCTGCAACCCGACCTGTCACTGAAGACAGAGAACAGTATCATCTAGAGGTGAAGAAGGGTGATGTAGCAAACTCCGTGTTGATTCCCGGAGATCCACAAAGAGTGGAACGGATCAGCGCTCTATGGGATGAATCTAGAGAAGTTGCAATGCATAGACAATTTGTCACTCACACAGGAAAATACAAGGGTGTAGATATCTCAGCATGCTCCACAGGTATAGGAGGACCTGGAACAGCTATTGTAATCGAGGAACTGGCCAACGTCGGAGCTGACACATTTCTCCGAGTTGGCTCTTGCGCTACTCTGAAAGAAGACATCAATATCGGGGACATCATTATCTCAACAGCAGCAGTTCGCTTGGAGGGCACGAGTAAGCAGTATGTGAGACCTGAGTATCCTGCATCAGCTTCGTATGAAGTAGTATTAGCGTTCGTTGAAGCTGCAGAAACTCTTGGAGTAACATATCATCTTGGAATATCTGCCTCTACTGACTCTTTCTATCTAGGACAGTCTCGACCGGGCTTTGGAGGATACACGCAGAGCATGAGTGAGACTCTGATCAATGACCTAACCAAAGCAAATGTTACGAATTTTGAGATGGAGGCTGCAACGCTCTTCACATTGGGAAACATCTACGGATTCAGAACAGGTGCCGCATGTGCAGTGTATGCAAACAGGGTCCAAGATGAGTTCGCAGTGAAAGGAGAGTCAGATGTTATCAAGTGTGGAAATGAAGCAGTGAAGATTCTCGCTGAAATGGATAAAGAGAAAGCAGGTAAGAAGTACTGGAGTCGTAGATTGTGAAGATTAGCAAATCTGCAAATATTGGGGGGCGGATATGGAAAATGGATATGTCATATGTGGCAACGTAATCTGGTGGACAAACAAGAAAGGCGGAAAGTATTCACTACGAAATCCAACCGGAATGCCTAATCTTCAAGCCAAGCGATTTGTAATGTGTAGGATTGTAGTCTTTGAATATGACTAGACAAACCTCTTTGTTAGAATAGACAATTAACTGAACTACTATCGTTTATATTTCAAAGTTGCAGATTGGAGTATTGGGATAGACACACCGAGGTGATCATCCATGGCTGAAAACTGCAGATATTGCAATACTCCATTGAAGGAAGGATTCATTGTGGGACAGAAGGTCCTTTGGTGGACAACAGAAGAACCAGGTATGCTGCTACGGGAAAAGGACGGTAACATCCAACTCGTTTCTAGCAACACTAGTTGGGCGAAGCTCCCTGCGAAACAGTGTACCACCTGCAAAACCATAACGGTGAGTTATGACTAATCCATTAATTCTTTGGATTAGCACTGGGCTTGAACTACTTGCCCTTTCCGATGTAGTAGTACTCACCAGATGCCTTCTGCTGTGAGTCCAATTGAGACCCATCTTTGTTGACCCTTGGTCGACCGGTCTGGGGGTCTCTTCTGAAGGTGACACCCATCTCTTTCAGGAAAGTGTTCATTCCATTTCGAAGTGTTCTGACAGAGGATGCAACGCCAGACTTCCCAGGCACGCCTCCGAACACTACAAGGCTGTCACTGAGATAGTCGGCCATGAGAATTGAGTGTTCCACAATGAACGCGGTCTTCATTTTGTTTCTGATCATTCGACGAATTGCTCGTGAACTGGCAAGTCTCTGCTCGATATCTAGGAACGCAGAAGGCTCGTCAAACAGGTAGATATCAGCCTCTCGTGCAAGACAAGCAGCAATTGAAGCCCTTTGGAGTTCTCCTCCACTTAGGTCTGGCACATTGTGCTCTAGTAGATGTTCAAGTTCAAGCCTCTTAATCACAGAGGTCTTGAAGTCAGCCGTATCAGCATTGCCTCCTCCTGCCTCCCGAAGATACATTCTCAGATTGCCATCGAAGTCTGACGGTATGTATTGTGGTTTGTAACTGATCTTGAGGTCTAAACCTGTAACTGTCTTCGTGGGGGCCTCGCCTTCATCAGGTTCTAGCTCTCCCGCAAGCATTCTGACAAATGTGGTCTTACCAATCCCATTCGCACCCAGTATCCCAACAACCTGACCCTTTGAAATACGACCACCCTTTACGTCAAGAGTGAAGTCCTCAAAGCTCTTCTTCATGTTACCGTACTCGACCATGGCCTCTCGTGAGAGGTACTCCTCATCGTCAGCACTCATTCCTTTGAACGAGATAGATGTGTCACGGAACCTCATATTCTCGTCTGGAATGAACCCATCAAGGAAGATGTTCACACCAACTCGAGTCCCGTGTGGATGTGAAACAATACCATAGACACCAGGATTTCCATAGAACATGCAGACCAAATCTGAAACATAGTCTAGGATTGAAAGATCGTGTTCGACAACGATTATGGTTTTACCCAGAGAAGATAATTTTCGAATCGCGCGGGCCATCCTGAGACGTTCTCTGACATCTAGATAGGCAGTAGGTTCGTCAAAGAAGTAGATGTCACTCTCGCGCACGATTGCAGCGGTGACCGCAACTCGTTGGAGTTCTCCACCGCTCAGGAACTTGATTGGTCGATCCCAGATCTCGGTGAGGTTCATGTCATCCTTGAGCTCTTTCAGACGTCCCGATGAATCGGAGGCTTCTAGAAGATCACTGATGGGCTTGTCGGCAAGGTCTTTGACCTTCGGAAGATCAGTGATGTTCTGGGGTTTCAGAACAGGTACTAGTGAGCCAGCCTGTATCTTCTCGAAGAACGGTTGGAGCTCAGAACCACGATATGTAGTAATGATCTCATCCCACTCTGGAGGGTCTTCAATCCGTCCAAGGTTGGGAGGCATCTCACCAGCAAGGATCTGTATTGCCGTTGTTTTTCCAACACCATTTGGTCCGATGAGACCTAACACTTGCCCCTCTTTGGGTGTGGGAAGTCTGAACAGTTTAAACCCATTCACGCTGTAACGGTGACTGGTGTCACTCTCTAGTTCCTCTGGCAGGTTCACAATTCGTATGACATTGTAGGGACACTTCTTGACGCAGATGGCCTCACCAGAACATAGAGATTCCACTATGACGGGGGGCTTATCAGGACCTTCTGGAAAAACGACGGTCTCGTCGCCTGTTCTGACCCGTGGGCAGAATCTCTGGCACTCATGAGTGCAGTCCTTTGGTCTGCATCTGTATTTGTCAACAATTGCGATACGCATAGGAAGTGTCAACACCTATTGAGGAGCTGCGCGAGGATGCTTTTGGTGAGTATTTAGCACTTTGGCTGAGTGCGAATGACTGAATAACAATCCTTTTCTGCAATCCCGAGAGTGTATCCTTGGAACGAAACGCAATGAATATATTGAATAAACTTTTTGACGTGTTTGGGAAGCGACGGGCGCTACTTCTGGGTGCTACAACACAGCCCAATGACCTGATTGCCCACATTCATGCAGTTCGTGCTCACGCATATTTTAGGATCACTGGAAAGAGGTTCCCTATTCTGAATATGCCTTCGAGTGATACTATTGAGGACATGACAAACAACCTCTCACCATCCCGGCGACTTGCGAGAAGAGGTCTATAGTTTCAATTCTCCTTTTTTCATCAGATTTATAGCCTCACACGAAAAGCCGTCCAGGGGATAAGAGATTTCGAACAGAGCCCTTGGATTTGCTATTGGTCTATTACTGCTGAGTTCAGCCAGTATGCTCTTCATTTTTCTGGACTTACCAAACGATGACAGAGTGAGGGGCATAACGCTGGTCTATAATGGTCACGTTTCGACATATACCGCTACTTCAGGGTGGAGTTCCAACTATTATAGTGACGAACTCATCTATGTCGTATCACGAAATAACATACGTTTAGTTCTGGATGGGCAGTACTACAGAGATTACCCACTGATGCTGGATGTGAGCTCATGGGAGATACTAGCGTCAGTCAGTATCGGAGAGCATACCGCAATAATTGTCAATGAAACCAGAAAGTATGGATATGATTGCTGGACATGCGAGATTGACAATGAAACTACTGCATACTATGACAAAGAGGAGGGCCTGTTTGTCCATAGCTATTGGTCTGCTATCGGACCTGAGGACTTTCATGACTTTTGGATGTCTACCGAAGAAATCACCCTTGCTCAAATTGATCTTGCAAGTCTAAATGCAATTCAAATCAAACAGCCGGGTGTAATCCTTGCAGGTGTCTTTATTGAGTTGGCAGTTATTGTGTGGTTAATTGCGGCAAGGCTAAAAAAAACTGAATAATGGCATCTTTGGAAAGCATATTTAGCCTTGAGCCAGTTACTTCTTCATTGTCGGGATGATGATGAAGTAGGGAAGGCGAGCAGCCTCATCAGCGCGATGAACCTCTAAACCGCAATCTGACCGATACACCAGGAGCACCGAAACTTTGAGCCCATTTGTCTGCAACCATGATGGATCATGTGAAGAGGTCCGTCTGTGTTGTACTGAAACTGAGATGACCCTGACCCAAGA
Source organism: Candidatus Thorarchaeota archaeon (assembly GCA_019894665.1). Lineage (GTDB taxonomy): Archaea > Asgardarchaeota > Thorarchaeia > Thorarchaeales > Thorarchaeaceae > SMTZ1-45. The sequence goes on along the minus strand of JAGXOC010000011.1, from coordinate 20,363 downwards.
GGATGCTGAGAGGATTGAAGCCTTGGGTTATGATAGGAAAGATTTCTTGGTTCGTGTAATGGCGGGCTTTTGTGAGCTCAAAAATGTGGATGGCAACTGCTACTTCTACGACCCAGAAACGAAGGTCTGTAGAATCTATGAGGATAGACCAGAAGGTTGTAGGTATTATCCAATCATCTATGATGCACGACGGAGGAAATGTATAATCGATAGAGACTGTCCATCCGGAGAAACTGTGACTCGCGAAGAGGTACGAAAGGTTTGCCACAAAGTTCGACAACTTGTAGAAACACTGCGGCAGGAGGCGGCACATGGTGAGAGTCCGTGCTGACCTGCACACTCATTCTTCATCTTCTGACGGAAGCGATTCGCCCACAGAACTGGTGAGAAAAGCAGATGCTATCAGACTGGGAGGTGTTGCACTCACCGACCATGATTCAGTAGCTGGGATACGAGAGTTCATGGAAGCTGAAACATCGAGCGAGTTGATTCGAGTTCCAGGACTTGAGATCAGCACAGAGTTCGATAAGAAAGAGGTCCATATACTCGGGTATTTTGTGCCCCTCGACTCCAAACCACTCAACGAAAGATTAGAGTTCCTAAGAAAGTCCAGACATGACCGGCTTCCAAAGATCATACGGAAACTGAACGAGCTGGGGCTCGATATAACAATGGACGAACTCCTAGAAGACTTGAAAGGAGTATCGAGTCCTGGTCGACCGCATGTAGCACAACTGTTGATCAAGAAAGGGTTCGTAAAGACCACATTGGAGGCATTCCAAAAGTATCTGGCTTCAGACAAACCAGCTTATGTGAAAAAAGCACGAATGAATACACTCGAGGCGGTCAAGCTCCTCAAGTCAGTTGGAGTAGTTCCGGTCTTGGCACACCCTCTCACTATCAAAGTTCAAGACCTACGTTCGTTCACAGAGACCCTGATGAACGCAGGTATTATGGGTGTTGAAGTGGAGTATGATTATAGCTTCATGGGAATGCATCGCACGTCTGATGAGGTGCGAGAAGTCATTCAGAATATGGAGGTCCTTCACACAGGAGGAAGTGACTATCATGGTACAGTCCACTACACCGAACTTGGAAGTGTTACCGTCCCCATCGAGGTTATTGATAGTCTAGAGAAACTGCGTAATGCGTTATAGAAGGTGTTCATGTGAGAGTCATTGACGCACATACCCACACATGGTCGAGGGAAATAATCAGTAAGAGGGACTTGGATTCCCGTCGTATTGCTGCAAAGAAGCTGGGCGTAGAACCAGTTCTTGATTCGACAGTTGACTCTCTTCGTGACGCGATGAATGTGAGCGGAGTGGAGCGTGCCGTTGTACTTCCTATTGATAGTGCGTTTCACCAAGAAATGCCACTGTCACTTACTGAGAAGACTGACTGGCATTCCAATGAGGTTGCTGAAGATCCAAACATCGTTTCATTTGTTGGTCTTGATCCAAGAAGAGGAAAGGCAGGACTAAAGGAACTTGAACGTGCTGTGAAGGAGAAGGGATGTCGAGGATGGAAGATGTACCCTCCAAATGGGTTCTATCCAGATGACAAGGAGTTTGACCCTTACTACGATCTCTGTGTTGATCTGAATATACCCATCATAATTCACCAGGGATTCACGCCAAGGCACAAGCACGTGAAATACGCAAGACCAGCATATGTTGATAGAGTGGCAGCAGATTTTCCTGAGTTGAACATAGTCCTAGCTCATGTGGGCTATCCATGGCAAGATGAATCCCTGATGATTGCCTCGAAGAACCCTAATGTTTCAGTTGATGTTTCAGGATGGCAAGTGTTCGCGTCCAGCGTTCCATTGAAGGTCCATCAGATGGTTGCAGACGCAAAACTCATGCGGGTATTCCCAAATCGTATGCTCTTTGGAAGTGATTTTCCCCTCTTCGAATACACAATGTCGCTCAAGAAATGGAGGGATTTCTTCACCGGACTGCAACTTCCTGCGGAGTTGATAGACCAGGGATACAAGCAGGTCAGAGAGGATGAGATTGAGAAGGTCATGTGGAAGAATGCTACACGCATTATCTTTGGTGAAACTCCATGAACACATTCATTGTCGATGCGATGCTTGGAAAACTTGCTACTTGGCTTCGACTCACTGGTCATGACACGTTCTATTCCACAAAGGTACATGATGACGAGTTGCTACGAATAGCACTTGATCAGAACAGAATCTTACTGACATCTGATGCCATATTGTCCAGACGAGCAAAGGATACAGGTGCAGAAGCTATGCTTGTACGGGGGACTGTTGATGAGGAAGTGGCAAGTGTCTTCTTGAAATATGAAATAAGTCCAGAAGCAGACCCCTCCAAATCACGATGTACGAAATGCAATAGCACTTTGACTCATGTCAAAGATGACGAGAAAGAACGAATCAAAGGACTTGTTCCGGACCAGACTTACAATCATTATTCTGAGTTCTGGCTCTGTAAATATTGTATGAGCGTCTTCTTTCAAGGAGGACAATGGACAAACATTGAGGCATACATGGTCAAAATCGCTCAACTGATGAAAGAAATGGAGACCTAGCTTATTCTTCACGAACTGAGATATCGTACTCAAATGGTATGCAGTCTTTGACCGATCTTGTCAGATGACAATACTGTTGCATGAGTTCTACGCACCGTTGACCAGTTTCGAGCTCATCCTTACCGACGACAACCTCACCCGTCACCTGAAATCCGGTGATTTTGTAGCCCTCACCATCAAAGATTGCGGTAGCTTTCCCGTTCAGTTTCAAGGATACAAGCTCAATCTCAAAACCACGCTGAAAATCAAGGAAGGTGTTGTTCAAGCAGCCAAGTACTGCAGAAACGAATAGCTCATCTGGACAAATTTCTTCACCGCGCCCGGCATAGGTCTTCGGAGTATCGTACACAATTTGACGTTCATCACTAGCCGTGATGGTACCACCAGTCTTTCCATCCCACATACTCTCTACACGGTATTCCATGTGTTCGGGATATTTTGACTTGACTCGCATGACAAATCATCCACTCTCTGGCTCGGGTGAACAGTGGTTAAGCATTACGGTTTGACAGTCAGGAAGTGATTTAAACGGGCTTTGAGAGGAGGCTTTGATGCTCATGTCGCGAAAGATGAAAGCCGCTATGTACTATGGTATCGGTGACGTTCGATATGAAGAGGTCGATATCCCGGAGATAGGACCTGGCGAGCTGTTAATCAAAGTTGGGACAGCCCTTACATGTGGAACTGATGTCAAGACGTACAAACGAGGGCATCCTCTGCTGATCAAGTACATCCCATCATTGTTCGGCCACGAGTATGCTGGAACAATAGAGGAAGTGGGAGAAGGAGTTGAAGATTTCAAGGTGGGAATGAGGGTCGTTGCTACAAATTCTGCTCCCTGCGGGGACTGCTTCTTCTGTAAAAGGGACCAGCCAAATCTTTGTGCGAAGGTGAAGGATAATCTTGTTAATGGAGCATTTGCAGAGTATATCAGGGTTCCAGAGGCGGTCGTTCGTTGGAATACTCATCAGATACCAGACTCCTTGTCATTCAGAGATGCTGCGCTCACTGAGCCTCTAGCATGTGTGGTCCATGGAATAGAAGAGGCCAACATCAGACTTGGTGACACAGTGGTCGTCATCGGAGCCGGGCCAATCGGGCAGATGTTGATAATGTTAGCAAAGAAAAATGGAGCGTCAACTGTCATTGTTTCTGACCTAGTAGAACTCAGAAGGGACATTGCACTGAAAGCAGGTGCAGACATTGTCATAGACCCATCAAAGGAAGACCCCGTTGAACGTGTCAAACAAGAGACCTCGGGCAGGGGAGCTGATGTTGTGATTGAAGCGGTGGGGATTCGTCAGACGTGGGAACAAGCGGTGGATATGACAAGAGATGCAGGTACAACCGTTCTATTTGGAGGAGTTGCATCAGGGACTCGATTTGAGTTAGACACAGGAAGATTCCATTATGGCCAACTAACGATAAAGGGCGTCTTCCATCTCAAGCCAAAACATGTAGAGCGAGCCCTTAATCTCATAATCGCTGGTGATGTGAATACAGACCTTTTGATATCTCACGAGATGCCTGTAGAAAAGATTGCTGAAGCTCTAGAGATGATGGGGGCTGGCAAAACCATGAAGATCTCCATCACTACTTAACCAGTTCCGGTGTGCCTCTTGACTAAAGAGAATGAAGATTCGCTTCGGGGGAAGGGACACCTCTGGAGAACAAAAGCTATTGACCAAAGACGCTCTAGAAAACTAAACGACAACGAAAGGGCACTCATTGAAACAATCCAGACCCTTGATTCAAAGTATGATAATCTGCTTGTTATTGTTGAAGGAAAGAGAGATGTTTCAGTTCTACGAAATTTGGGTCTAGAAGCTCCAATAATCAAAACTCAGACTAGACTGCCAAGGTATAAACTGGTTGAGAGAATTGTGGCGGAAGCAGGAAAAGATGGACAAGTACTCATTCTTACTGATTTTGACAAGGAAGGGAAGGATATCTACAGGTTCCTTGAGAAGGAGTTTGAGCTAACCAGTGTCAAGAATCTGAAACGAGTTCGCCGCGTGATTCGAAAATACATGGATACCTGGATATGTATAGAACAACTTGTTTCGTTGTTCAAGAGAAGTGACTCGCCAGAAGCGAGTCGCTAATAATCTTGAAACTATACTGTGACCTGACTCCCACAGTTGGAACAGATGAACTTTCCACCAGGAATATCTGAACCACAGACTCTGCAAACCCTTGCTTTCTTCTCACGCATCTGGTCAACAACGTCGCCAGTCTGAGGTACAAGTATGAACTTGTCGTCGGCATAGCTGAGTCTGAACTCTCGTGGGCTACCAGCAAGATCGAGCAGGTCAGTAGGCATTGGGAGTCTGTGTTTGTCGTCCAACCTTACGATGCGTGTAGTACCTAGCCTGTCTAGGTCAATACCGGCTTGATGGAAACCAGAGATGACTCCATCTCGGAGCTCGACTGTCACGTCCGCCTTTGATGCTACCTGTTGACTGTGAGTGACTATGAAGAACGATGTCCCAATGGTCTCGTTCAGCTCCTGGAACAGGTCAAGTATTCGCTCACCAGTTTCGGGATCAAGATCCCCTGTGGGCTCATCACAAAGTACGAGTCCCTTCCCTTCTGTGTCAATGAGGTTGACAAGAGCACTAGCAATCGCTACTCGTGACTTCTCACCGCCGCTGAGGGTTGTGGCCTTGTTACGCTTCCGTTCTTCGAGGCCGACCATTTTGATGAGTCGGTCGACTCTGTCCTTCCGGATCTGTCGAGGTACGCCAGCAATTCTTGCAGCAAGCTCCACATTCTGCCATGCATTGAGATGAGGTAGTAGGTTGTTCAGTTGGAAGTGGAACCCGATGAAGTTACGTCTGGCTTCTGTAAGAACCCTCTCGCTCAGTTTCGTGATGTCAGTTCGTAGATTAGCCCAATAGACCTTACCGACTGTCGCCTTGGTGATACCACCAATCACGTTGATCAGAGTGGTCTTACCGGACCCGCTTGGACCTACAACGGCCATAATCTTGCCTTCAAGAATCTGAAGAGAGACCCCGCTAAGGGCGACAACCTCCAGTTCTTGTGCTTTGTAGATCTTGTAACAGTCATTGACGCTGACAACTACATCGTCTGGCAGTTCACTGTACAGGTCAAGTTCGTCTTTTGTTTCTACAGTTGTATTCATTTCAACTACCTCACATATTTCTCAATACTTCAGCCGGATTTGTGCTACCAGCCCTTTTAGCAGGGAAGTAACACGCAAAAATCATAGCGACACATTCCAGTGCCACAGTGGAGACCATGACGATCAACGGAAAGGTCAATATCTTCGCCAGAATTGGCCACACTGATGATATTCCAAATGTCAATAGTGTCATTGTAATGCCAAATAGCACTCCAAGGCCTAGACTGATTAGCACAGCAGCAAGAACACTCCCGGCAAACTCGCCAAACACAAGAGAGATCACTTGTCTCTTGGTCCCACCAATCGCGCGGAACAACGCATATTCTGGTTCGCGCTCCATTACTGCAGAACTCAGGAATAGGGCAATTGATGCAATTCCCATGGCTGCACACATGATGAAGGCAATCATTGTGAGTCCTTCAATACCGGCCAAGAAGAGACCCGTGGCAGTGTCTGAACCAAACTCGATGCTGTCAGGGGTGTAAACTTCAGAATATGGAATATCGTTTGCAAAGTCAATCAGAGTAGATGCATCTTCAAGGGAGGTTGTTCCGACAAAGAAGACCCTAGTCGTATTGAATCCGGTTCTTATAGACAGGTAATCGATATTGACTAATGCAAAACCTCCTCGACCAGGTTGGAAGTCAAAGTATGATCCGAAGGGGATACCCTCAAGGTCATGAGCTGACGCCATTCCGAATCCAGGTGCGCTTTTCATAAAACCAACGATTTCGAACCCGGTGAGGGTAGCACCACTTTCTGCAGTAACCCTAATCGCCAATGGATCGCCTATAGTGACATTCCAGAGTTCGGAATAGAACTCGCTTATGATGATTCCATTCGCGGTATTCTCGAGGGCTGTCAGAACCTCCTCAGGAGTTCCACTTACGAAACTCGATGACTTGAAGTCCCCTATTGTGCTATACACTTCAGCATCTAACCCTTCAAGATAGAAGGCTTCAGTTCCAATATATGACAATGTTTCGATGACAGGAGTTGCACCAGTGACTCCTCCATATCCTTCAAGAGCGTCAACCCAATCCAATGTGTGTTCCGGAACCTGAATGCGAATGTCACAACCTATTGAGTAATTCGCCTCGTTCTGAAGTGTGTCCTCGAAACTTGCAGTCTGAATGAGCATCATTGTGGTTGTCGTAAGAGTCAAGGTCAGAATCACAAGGAGTGGAATGAACTGTCCCTTTCTCCTCCGTAGACTCTGAGTCAGATACAGTTTCTTCTCACCCAATAGACCACCAACTCTCTCAGACACACTGGCGGTGACTAGTCGCATGGCTCGTGACCCAAGATATGATGAAAGGAATAGTATCATTGTTGCTATGAGTATCTCAATGTACGCTGTCTGGCCAGCTGGGTTGAACATAACTGGCATTATGAGAAGCGCTGCTAGTGTACCACCTAGAGCCAAGGCATAGAACCAGATGTTGGTTTCCTCAGGTATCTCATAGGTCATTCGCATGGTGGGTTGTCCAATCTCTGCAACGTCGATTCTACGAGCAACATGCAACAGATAAGCTGCAGGAAGGAACAATGCGATAACCGCGGACAAGGCAAGTGCTTGTATTGGAATGGTCATTTTTGATATGAAATCACTATACAGAACTTGATCAAATGACAAGAGGCCGGTTGATGACCCCATCAAAGGAGCAGCAAATATAGTAAGAAGCAGTCCAGCTAACAGGCCAAGTATAGAGAGAATTAAGGACTCCCAGATGAATGCAGCAAATATCTGGTTGAATGACGCTCCTTTTGCACGAAGCGCACTGATCTCACCTTTTCTTTGTGACACGGAGGTCTCTGATGTAAAGATTGTGAGCATCAGGCTCATAATCATAATGGGCAAAGCCAAGATGATCAATACTTGACTTTGAAGATAGGTTGTGATATGGGTCTGTAGACTGTCGACATTGTCTAGACCAATCACATTCAGAATCTCATCGCTCTCTTCTATCTGTGTCTTCAGATTTAGGAGATTTTGTGCAGCATTTGTCACTCCACTTTGTACGAGGCCATCAACAGACCCGCGTACAAATTCGACAGGGGAAAAGAACCCTCTGGTGGTGATTGTTTCAACAGATTCTGCACCAAGCTCATCAGCTAACATCAAAACTGAGTCAGTTATGCCCAGGACACTGGTAGCAATTCCTAAGGGATCATAGTTCGCTCGGGACAGGGATGAGAATGACTCTACAACAACAGATGCTTGCACTACGTCATAGATACCTGCGATTGTGAGATTTCGTACAATCAGACGATTGAGCAATAATGGGTCAAAAGGTCTTCCTTCAGCAGGTGAATAGAAAGTGCGAAGAACATCTACGCTGATCTCTGAACCAACAACGAGGTCTATGTCAACACCGAGGGTTCGGTCCATCATATCCTCTGCAAGTTCGATAAATCGCTGGGATATTATAACCTCACCGGGACTTAGTGTTGAATTTCCTGTGAAATCAAGATCGTTGGACCAAACATTTAGAATCTCATTGTCAACGATGATAACCCTACAGTCTTTGATACCCTCAGCATAGTTTTGACCGATAGTGGAATACGCATCCCACTCAGGTGTGACTCCATCCATCCGGTATATTCCCACAGTGCTGGGAGTGATATGTGCATACTCAGCGAAGGGACTGCTCATTACAAGATCCTGTGCGTCAAAGAGGTGTGAGTAATCGAGGGCTCCTGCAGTGTTCTGAATACTGAATTGGTAGGAGTTGTCATCAAAATATGTCTCAACGGCCAAGCGAGAGCCTGTGTTTGTCCATGCAAAGATAGTCGTTGGGATTGCCACACTGATTGCAAGGATTAAGGCAATGCCAACATTGCGGACCTTGTAGGTCTTCATCGAGGTGATGGCATAACCAATTGACCAGAGCGGGTTGCCCTTCAGGATTTTCTTCTGTTTTTTCTTGGCCATCTTATCACCTCACATATTTCTTAGTACAACAGCGGGGTCGGTCCTTGCTGCTTCTCTTGCAGGCAAGTATGCCCCGATAACCATAGTCATTATTTCAATGAACAGAACAATTGCAAGGAAATTAACTGGGAATGCAATGGTTGCTGACAGAGTTCGGGAGAATGGAGCCATAGCATTTAGTAAGAAGCCCATGACATACCCAAAGATCACGCCTAGAATCAGACTCAGTGCCAAGGATGCTAGTACTACTCCTGTAAACTCTGAGAATACCATGCTAACGATTTGCCGTTTGGACCCTCCAATTGCACGCATGACTGCGTATTCTTTGCGACGCTCTCTCACAACGGATCCCAGAGATATTGATAGAGCGAATACACTGAGAGTCAGTGACATCACGAAACCAATTGAGAAGAGACCCTCTATTGTGTTCAAGAATAATGCTGTTCGAAGAGAGTGTTCTTTCAGATCGAACTCTTCTGGAGTGTTGGGAATAATTCCGGGTAAAGCTGAAAGCTCCTCAAGTAGGAGTGTTCGATTAGCATTATCATCGAGATCCACCATGAAGAGTGTAGTTTCGAGTTCCTCAGTGACACCTTCAACAAACTCAAGGTTAGTTAGCGCAAATCCTTCATAACCAGAGCTGAATCCAAACCCAGCTCCAAGAACAGAGTAGGGCACATCAGTAACTGATGCATAACCAAATCCTGGTGCACTAAACACTAATCCAACGACTTCGAATTCAACGATTTGTGTTGTGCCAACTCCAGTCATCTCCAGATTGAGTGTGTCACCAGCGGTCTTATTCCATCGGTCTGCGTGATATTCACTCAAGATTATACCATTGGGCACTGCTGCCAGTGCTGATAGAACACTATCTGGTGATTCACCGCTAAAGCTTGATTGATCGAACTTTCCTATCGATGCATATTCAAGGGGATATATCGCTTCGATACTCAGCTCATCAGGACCAAGTCGTGCCCATGTACTCAAGACGGGCATCGCGTTGCTGATACCATCATAGACCTCTAGGTCGTAACTGAAGTTGAATTCACGAATAGTACAATCCACACGGAGGTCAGAACCTAAGGCATAGCTGACCTCGCGATTTAGGTCAACTCTGAGACTCTCTGATTGTACCGCAAATGCTATTGTTGAAGACATTGTGAGAGCAAGAACAACCATGAGCGGGATGATTCGGCCTTTTCGCATCTTCAGATACCCTGCGGATATCAAATTCTTCTGACCCAACAGAAACGATAGTTTCTTTGAAACCTTTGCCAGGCCAATTCGAGAGATCCTTGACCCGTTGTAAGCTATGAAGAACCAAGCAGCAGTCCCCATTCCAAGTTCCATCAAGAATAGAATTGGGTGTTTGGGGAGAATATACATCATTACAACAACCAGTGCCAGAAGGAAGATTGATGCGCCAATTGTGAAACCATGTGCTTCTGATTGTTCGGTCGCGCTCTCAGTCACTTCGGCCAGTGTAAGACTGATTTCAGTTGAAGCGGCTCTCCTTGCTAAATATAGGATGAATAATAGACTGGGAACAACAGTAAGACTGATAGCTCGAATGATTGTGTTGAAACTGACAACCGTATTTGATAGGTAGAATCCGTAGACAGCCCAGTCAAAGGTCATGAAACTTGTAGTTGACGGGATTAATGGTGCAAAGAGCACACTGAACAGAATTCCAAGTCCTACTGAAAGCGTGGCTATCACCGCGGATTCCCACAGGAATATAGATGATACTTGGGAGTAACTTGCACCCTTGGACCTAATGATACCGACCTCAACATTGCGAGGTGCCATAAAAGTGTCAGCAGCAAATATAGAGAAGAACAGTGCTAGAAGGATAATTGGCAGAGCGAGAATAGAAAGGTCCAAAGTTGAAACATAGGTATCGACAACACCTTGGAGCTCCCAGATTTGATCATGACCCGCCCATGTGATGTTGTATAACTCGTCGGTCCGAATGGTCAACTCAAAGAGATTAGTCGCCACATTCTGTGGACCATCTGTGGCTAGTGCATCTGCTGAAACTCTGACTAGCATTGTCTCGCTGAAGAACCCATCCTCTGAGAGCGCACCCGCAGGAATTGAATCGGCGCGCATCAAGATGCTATCTCGAAGTCCCATCACTTCATAACGCAGGTTTGTGTGGTTCCAATTGGCACGCCCATCCTCATATGATGGAAGAGCACGTTCGATGATTGAGTTAAAGGTACGGGGGGTAAAGATGCCAACAATCCTGAGATCGGTCTTGCTCATGCGACCCAGCATACTCAATGGTGCGGGTAGAACTGTGGTATCCCCAGTCAGTAGTTCAACATCTATTACGTCATCTAACTGAAGAGTGAGATTAAAGACATGCTCCACATAAAAAATAAACGTTCGAGATACTATGATCTCATTCTCACTAAGTTCGAAGGTTCCTTCAATCGCAAACTCGAAAGCAGTCTTGTTCAGAAACTCATTATCCACGAATACGACTCTACAATCCTTTATCCCGTGGCTGTAAACTGGATCATCTATGTCATAATGCGTACTGTCGGAAATATTCGTCCCCCAGACCAAGCCCACTGTAGAGTTGATACGATAGGTTTCCTCTACGAATTGGCTCTGGTCCATATATGCCTCAGCCATTCCAAGGGCTTCAGGAACGCCGGGTTCTGAGTCCACTACAATCTGATACGAATTGTCTTCAAGATACTCATGGATACTCACAAAAATACCTGTATCGCCCCACACCATTGTGGACGCAAAGAGACTGATACCTAGGCTCAACGTAAGGGCGAGGCTTATGGCTCTGAATGGATTTGCCCTGAGTGCACTGATGGCATAAGAGAGACCGTATGCTTTGTTGCCTTTTGTCTTGAATTTCTTTGATTTCTTTGGCGCGCCCACTTAGATCACTCCTAGGTAGACGTTCTTTCGCCAATCTCTCCTCCGCGGTCTTTTGTACTCACATCGACCTTGCTGTGCTTGAAAAAGTCACCCACAAGCTCATCAACCAGAACACCATCCCTGAGAAGGAGAATCCTGTCGGCCATCCGAGCAGTTTCAGGATCGTGTGTTGCTGCTAGTACTGCAAGATTCTTGTTCTTGGCAAGGTTTCTCATCAGTTGGATAATCTCTCCACCGGTCGTATGATCTAGATCCCCGGTGGGCTCATCACACAATAAAATGGCAGGATCGTTAGCAAGAGATCTAGCAAGAGCAACACGTGAACGCATCCCCCCAGACAGTTCGTGGGGCATGTGCTGTGATCTGTGATCTACAAAGACAGTTTCTAGGAGCTTTGTTGCTCGTTCTCTCCGCTCTTTTTCTGGAACATCATCAAGAAGCATGGGGACCTCAACGTTCTCAAGGGCCGTAAAGATGGGTAGAAGGTGCTGGTCCTGGAATAGAACCCCAATTTTGTGACGTCGGACCTCAGACATTTTTTCATCATTAAGCTCGGTAATGTTCTCACCATCAACGAGGATTGTTCCAGAAGTCGGTTGGTCTAGGCCTCCAATAAGATTGAGAAGAGTGGTCTTTCCGGAACCAGAAGCGCCGACTATGGCCACAAACTCACCTCTATCGACCTTTAGATTGGTGCCTTGTAGTACTTTGATGACTCGTGAACCGTCCTGAAATTCGCGACGTACGTCTATGCATTCAACTGCCACAATCTTCTCGCTGGCCAAAGGTGATTTCACCAACACCGAACTTGCATGGCCCCGTTTTAAGGGTCCCCCTTTGAGCAGCTGTTTTGAGGACACGAACGAACGGTCAACGGTGAAACGAAACTACCTTATGCGAGCTAGTCGGAGAGGAACGAGATGCGAGTATTTGTAGTTTCAGGATATTCAGGCACAGGGAAGACTACGCTTGTGGAAGCAATTGTCAGATCACTAGTCAAGAGTGGATATTCGGTTGCCACAATAAAGAGTTCAATGCATCAAGTAGGGTTTGACCAAGGAACAGATACTTGGAAACATATGCAGGCGGGAGCCTCAATGACAATCTTCCTTGGACCCGGAACCAAGTCGGTAAAGTTCACAGACAGGGTTGGTCCTGACGAGTTAGCTAGGTTGTCCAAGTATGATTTTCTCATTGTAGAAGGAATGAAGTCAACAAACATTCCTAGGTTCTGGTGCGTAGGAAATACCGATGTGAAACCTGATGATGTTCCAGTAAACACACAGGCTATCGTGAGCTGGTCGGGCAGAGAAACCGACGCTAGCAAAGAGTTCCGTGTCATGAATGCAGATGAGATTGAAGAGCTGGTTGAAATCGTGAAAACTAGAGCTTTGGATATTTTAGAGATTGAGTAGAAGGTGCGGCTCAGATACCCCTAAGGTCGATCATTTGTTCACAATCTCACAATGGAGGCTCATCACTGCCGCAATACAACCATCCGGGGTCTTTGGTTTTAGCATTGTCTATCTGATTGTAACTGTCAGAGCACAATACTCATTTCGAGAACCAACAGGTAGTGTCTTGATGAGAAGTCTACAGGTCGAAGGTTTCAGTCTCGTTGACACACTAGAGTGCGGACAGACATTTTGTTGGGTTAAGGAGGGTGAAGGATACATCAACGCGGACATTGGGCAGGTAGTGTATGTTGAGCAGAGAGGAGATACATTACTCTATGACACATCAGATAACGATGTAGACCTCTCAAAGCTGTTCAGATTAGAGGACCCTTTGGACCAAATCCATCGAGAGATCACTAGAGATGGAATCATGAAGAAGAGTATAGACTTCGCACCAAACCTACGCATCATCAATGACCCCTTCTTTCCATGTCTTGTGTCGTTTCTCTGTTCAGTATGGAAGAATGTCCCTGCAATCCGGGGGATGACGAATTCTATACGAGAGAACTGGGGGACATCTTACGAGTTCAGAGGAAAGACAGTCTATGGAATGCCAACTCCTGGGCAGTTATCCAATGCCACTGTAAGTGAGCTGAAGAAACTTGGACTGGCATGGAGGTCCGAGTTCATCGTGAAGTCAACGGAAGTAATTGTAGCCGGTGAGATTTCAGAGAATAAACTCAGGAATATGGATTACATAGAAGCTCACAAGCAGCTGAAGAAACTTCATGGTGTTGGCGACAAGGTCGCAGATTGCGTAAGCCTGTTCTCACTGGGATTTCTAGAAGCCTTTCCCATTGATGTATGGATTGAACGCGTGATTCAAGAACACTATGGAGTTTTCACGACAACAGGAAAATCGTACTCGAAGAAAGCAGAAGCAGCGAGGAACTACTTTGGTAGATATGCAGGCTATGCCCAGGAATACCTCTACCATTACTCAAGATGCGCAGTCTAAAAGTTCTGTTTCTTGTCACGTTTTCTTGCGTACCACGAGTGATCCTGAATGCCCTTTGTTATCTCCCAGGCACGTGTCTGGTAGAACCCGAGGGGATTCAAAACGTATTCACACAACGGATCGGATGCTGTCCCCAGATAGACTGGACAGAGATTGTTTACTTGTAATTTCTTGCACCCGGGAGGCGTGTAACCCCCATCTTCTGCGCCCATAGACCTTTTCGATGCGATGTGTCGAACTTGATATCCAATGAGACTGGTGTTCTTGTCTGGAGAACCAGAGAACACCGTCTGCACTTCATCCTCTTCCATTCCTATCTTGAGAAGAAACGCAGCAAGTGCAAATCGTGCATCATGGGATAGATTGACGTCACCTCTAATGGAATCATCATACATCTTCTGAATGCATGGTGGAAATGCTGATGCAAGGGTTTCTGTCAATTTCAACGGCTCAGCCTGACGTATCCTACCCTTAGTCTCTGCCTCGATGCGTTGAACTGTTTCAATAAGTCGTTGGGACATCTTTGGAATATCAAATCGACCTTGCATGATGAGTTGTCTGAACTTGCCTGATATGAGTCGATCCAACTCAGAGCGTCTAATGGGTATCCATCCCTTGTCCAAGTATCGATTGATGAGGCTCCACTCCTCACTATGAAAAGCCGGAGCAACTTCAAGATAGTTCTCAAAACGAATTTTCAGCTCAAAAGTTCGAAGCATCAAAGGGAGTTTGGATCGTTGTGTTATATCCCCCATAGAATCTATGCTCCAGTTGAATGAGCTTTCGCATAGTTCAGAAACTAGCTCACTGTCCTCTTTGCCAAGTTGTCTATTAGCTTCCTTTGACTCTGCTTCAGCTTGGAGAGCACGAAGCCGAGGAAGACCAAGTTCCTCAACAATCAGTCGTGCTGTTGGGTAGATCAGAACATCATTCTCGTTTTCCATCTCAGGATAGCGGATTTGAGATTGAGTAAGAGCCGCATAAACCCGGGCTTCTGCTTCATCTACTACATAGTGATTCTCTGGGTCTTCCAGAAGTTCTACGAGCGCACCTAAGTCTCGAGCCATCCTCTGTGAGGCTTGCCTAGCTTGGAGTGAGAAGGGGTATTTCATATGGTGAAGGCGTCTGGACAAGTTTCTCGCTCCACTCGTTGATTATCTGATGAAGGTCGGTCTATAATCATCAATTCCTCGGTCATAGAATTTCTTTCCACACGTTGTGCACTTGAACATCTGAACACCTCGAGGTCGGGACCAAGAGTCAAGTATCCTAGCTATGCGCTTGCTGCCGCATCTTGGACATACTAGTTCAGAGTCATCGTGCGCCCATGGGGATGACTTTCGACGTGAGGATGACATATTTTCCGACTCTCTGATTTCAAACGATTGTATGACGGCTTACCTCTTTAGTCCTACTACAACTGCGCGAATCTCACCAATTATCAGTGCGCGACAGTCTGAGAACCCAGACTTCTCTAGTATCTCTACGATATCATCTGCTGAGTGTTTGCACATATGTGGATATCGCTTTCGTGCTTGTTCCTCACTCATTCCATGCTCACTCATTGTCTTGGCGAACATCTCCTCGTTTCCAGATACAAAATCATAGACCACACAGATTCCATTAGATTTGACAAGCTTGTAGACTTTGGTTACAAAATCACTGGGACTGGCAACCTCATGAAGCATGAATCCAGAGAACGCAAAGTCGATGCTATCAGAATCAACCTGAATCTTTTCTGCATCGAAGTTGACTTTTTGAATATCAATGGATTTGAGCTCGGTTCGCTCTTTGAGGTAAGTTTCTGCTAGAGCGAGCATCTGGTCACTCTCATCAAGTGCAATAGCTGTATGAGCCTTGAATCGGTTCGCGATATCAGCAAGTAGGAGTCCAGGTCCACATCCAAAATCTGCAACGACAGACCGGGAGTCTCTATTTGTGAGTAATTCGAATGCATTCCAGAATTCGTCATCGTATCGCACGTTGTATGATTTGACCATCCGCTGGACACGTTCATCGTCAGTCCAGTCATCCTTCCCATGATTATGTGCCATGTTTAGCTTCTTCCTGAGATAAAATCAGCCCGGAGTATTAGATCCATGAACTCGTTCACACTCTGTCGTTGAATCTCAGGGTCACTGTACAGTTTCTTGAGCTCTTTCGTTCTGCTCTCCAAAGAGGGGTTCGTTGCCTCATTGATCACTTTGTATGCCGCGTTTGGCCGCTCGACCCATCGGCACAGCTCTTCGTGCTTCGGATTGAGAAAGAGAACAACTGGGGTTTTCATCTTTCCATTGACCTTGAACTGCTGATGATATGTTGCATTGGCATCACTGTCAAGAATACGGAGTTGAATCTTTGATGAGATGTCAGCCATCTTGGCCAGAATTGGCATGTTGCCAGCAGTGTCACTGCAACGTTCAGTACCAATAACAAGTATTAGAAGGTCATTCTGAAGACTGCGGAGATGTTCTAGATCTTGTTCGGTTATCTGAAGGTCTGTATATCTCGCTTTCATGCTCTCTACATTCTCACGAGCACCTTTCAGAAATTTCGTATACTCAATTGCTTTTTCCCATTGGGCATCTTCAGACATATGTACCAACTCATAGATACAAAAGAATTCTGTTGGAATTCACCAACAGATGCATCTAGTGAACAAAGGATAAAAAGATTGCTTGAACCGCAATTTGACAAAGATTTCCCTAGAATTACTTCCGGGCATCTGTTGATCTTTTATTATGATTAGACATCATAGGTAGTCATGACCGAGAGCATGCGTGCGTATTGTGGGTTAGATTGTGCAGTGTGTCCTGCCCATCTTGCTTGGAAAACAAATGACGACGAATTGCGAATGAAGCAGGCTGCTGAGCGGGGGAGGTCCCGACTATCCTATTGCAGCAGAGGAGATTAACTGTGTGGGTTGCAAGGTTGACGCTGAACCCAAATTCAAGTTCTGTGGGGCTTGTAGTGTCAAATCTTGTGCAAGCGAACGAGGTGTAGAAACCTGTACTCATTGTGATGATTACGGATGTGACACTTTGGAGGGCTGGCTTTCACAGGCAGGAGATGAGCTGCGACAGAAGCTTGAGAAGATTCGGGCAGCAATGTAGAAACCTCTGGGGTCCATATCTATACTAGTCAGGAACTATACATTGGATCTAATGCAATGAAGAGATGTCGTTCATAGCTAGACCGAAGGAATCAAGTTATGCATTGCACGCACATGTCTTATGTTTGACGTGGAACCATACAACGATGACGTAACCCTTGTCAAGACTTCAACTGCAATGGAGGATGGGCATCCTATCATGTGGGCCATTGCGTACCTCATTAAAGACACGCTCTTTGATGCGGGGTGTGCAAATGCTCTCGAAGACATTGAGAGGTTTGCAGCCAAGACCGAGGTCAACAAGATCTATGTCAGTCATGCACATGAAGACCATTACGGAGGATGTTCCGCTTTCGTGCCTCGATCAAAGATATACGCTATGGAACCAGATATTCAGATTATCAAAAATCCACCAACTATTCCAGAGTTCTTTGACTTTGTATGGGGACAGCCAAAACCTGTGGCAGAGGTCGAGAAGATGCCCTCATATTTCACCATTGGAGACCTCGAGTTTGAGGTGGTCCCACTTCCGGGTCACGGGCAACAAATGGTTGGATTCTATGAGCCAAATCGTAAGTGGCTGTTCTCAGCCGATGCCGTCCCAGTCCCATCTCGAAAGATAATAGGAATGCCTGATGAGAATATTCCTCTCATGGTCGAGACCCTTGAGAAGATTTTAGAAATGGACATCGAGATTATCTTCGATGCTCATAGAGGACCAGTCACATCACCAAAGGAACACGTCCAGGTCAGAGTGGATTTTCTCAATGACATTCGTGTGAAAGTGCTGAAACTCCACGAGGAGGGCAAGTCAATTCATGAGATTCAGGAGTCACTCGAACTTTCAGGTCCATGGTATCTTGAGATGACCCAAGGTCGATTTGCAATTGACATCTTTCTCAAATCTCTACTGTTTGACAAAGCAGAAAAGTGATTGATTGGAACACAGTTTGTTATGGTTCCTCTACTCGCGATAATTGTTGCCGGTGTTGTCCTAGCACTCACAGTCCCGTTCATCCCAATACTTGCAATGGATATGATGGGCATGCTGCTTTTGGACAGACCTGATGATGTAGAGGGATGGTTCTCCTACGGAAAACTACTGCAGTGGAAAGGACACGATGTTGCAGCGGCAGCAGCATATCGTTCAACTGTCAAATTGAATCCACACCATAAAGAAGCGTGGAAAAGGATTGGAGACCTACTTACAAAATTAGGGGACTTTGAAGGGGCGGATGAGGCCTACAAGTTCTCAGTCTAGCTCATCGTTTCTTTCGTTCTTTCTTCCTTCTTATCTCGTGACGGTCTGAGAACCGCCTCTGTGACCTATCATGCTCACGTTGTTCCTTTACGGCTTTCGTCTGCCGGGTGCAGTTTATTCGTGCTGCACGTCCAAGTGCAGAAACTCTCTCTGCTTCAGCACTATTGTCAGCTTTCTTGTACAACTTCCGTGCTAGTTCCCAGCCGTCAACAGCTGAACAGAAATCATCCATGCGTACGTATGCTGTAGATTTTGCGTCATATGTGTCAGGGTCGTCCTTCACATAAGATGTGTAACTCTCAAAGGCTTTGGCTGCCTCACTCCATTCTTCTAACTCCATGAGGACAAATCCAAGGTTTCGTAAAGCAGTTGGATACTCTTTCTTTCGGATGATAGCCCTTCGGAGGTGTTTGACCGCATCTTTAAGCTTGCCATCCTTGTACGCTACCATGCCCATCGTATTCTCTACAGAGGCATCTTCTGGATCTAATTCGGAGGCTTTCTTAAGAGCCTTCATGGCTGAGTTGTGTTTCCCAGCCCTGAGGTAAACATCGCCCCGAATAAGCCAGGCCTCTGAATTATCTGGTTCGAGCTTGGTAGCGGTCTCTGCGGACTTTATCGCTTCCTTCCACTGCTCTAGCAATCCAAAGGCGATTGCTCTGCGAATGAATGCGGGGACTAAGTCATCTTTCAATTCAAGAGCAGTGTCATAGCTCTTGATTGCGGTTTCGAAGTGACCAAGTTCCAGTTCGATGTCACCAATGCGAACCCAGACACCCCATTCGTTCTGAGATAACTTGCTGATTCGTCTCACACAAGCAAGTTCTTCATCAACACGACCCATGGCATGAAGGGCTGATGCCTTATCATGTAGAATCTGAACATCCTCTGGTGTGAGCTTCAATGCACTATCAAAAGATCGGAGTGCATCATTCGCCTTTTCTGGACCCAGTGCAAGCAAGACCCGACCACGGTTGGTGTGAGCTTGTGCGAGATTCGGGTCAAGTTTCAACGCACGGTCAAGACTCCGGAGAGCCTCTCCAAACTCTCTTTTCTGTGCGTGAAAGACTCCCTTTGCATTCCATGCTGAAGCATCGTCTGGATTACCCTTTAGATGCTTGTCAACTGCTCGCAAGGATGCGTCAACAGGGTCCATAATTCATCACTCTTTCACTCAATATTTCATTGAAAAGAGTTGAGTTGCCTCACAAAGCACATTGCGATGAATACAAGTGTTTGTGTGTCTGATGTCTTGAAGTCATGAAACTGGAAGGCATCACGGGAATAATCTTCGACCTAGGAGGAACTCTCTATAAACCAGTTTCCGACATGTGCAGTTTGACTCGTGATTTTCTGAGTGACACAGGACATGGAGAGAGCAAGGATTTTCCAGATGCAGATATTCTAGCTGCTACCAAAGAGCCCGATGAGTGGCTGACAAATTACATGATGGAGAACGATGTGGACATTCATTGGAAACCTGAACTTGAGCACTGGATTGAATATGATAGGAGGCTCTTGACAGCCTTAGGGGTAAAGGACCACGAAGACGTCGTTCAGGACTATCAGCGAGAATGGGACAGGTTCCATGAGATAGCGAGTCATGAACTTATGGAGGGCTGCAAAGAGGGTCTTGAAGAGCTGAAGAGTCGAGGGTTCAAACTCGGAATCGCGTCAAACAGGTTCACCGACCCCACTCATCATCTTAAAGCCTCTGGAATTCACCATTTGTTTGATGCTGTGGAATATACTAATGTCCCGGACTATCGAAAACCATCCCCCTACATGCTTGTGACGGTGGCTGCGGCCTTTGATATGAACCCACACAAATGCGCATATGTTGGGAACATCGTGGAGTACGATGTTGAGGCAGCCACGCGCGCAGGAATGATTCCCGTCCTACTGACATGGTACGATCCTCATGAGGAGGAGAAGATATCATCTGACACCGTTGTGATTGAGCACATCAAAGACCTGAAAGAGATACTCTGAATTCCTTCTGATATGATAACCTTCTTTACAT
>JAGXOC010000119.1 GCA_019894665.1 Candidatus Thorarchaeota archaeon | reverse complement strand
GTATTAGACCTATCATTTCTTCTTCTTCTTCGTGATAACTGTAGCTTGAGGGTTCATGAGAAGATCGATTGCCCCGGTTCCAAGAGGAATAAGCTGACCAAGAATTACGTTCTCTGTGATTCCTCTGAGAGGATCTCGTGTTCCAGCGATTCCTGCACCAAGTAGATGTTTGATTGTGACCTCGAAAGCTGCACGTGCTAGAGCGCTATTCTTTGACCCAGAGATGCCGTGTCTTCCGATCTGACGGATAGTTCCATCCGCAGTCATCATGTCAGCAACAAGGATGATGTGTCTAACGTCTACATCCATACCCTGCTCATTAAGCACACTCATAGCTTCTTGGATGATAGCGTTTCTAGTCGCCTCAACCCCAAGTACTTGGAATATCTCACGGAGGTTGTTTGTATAGATTTTGTGAGGATTGACACCTGCAATCTCGAGTGCGTCCTGTAGGTTGGAACCCTCTGTGTACATCACATATCTATCAGATTCCTTCCGGATTACAACATGTGTCACATCATTGATTCCTTTGACACGAACTTCTCGGATCTTTTCGCTCAGTTTCTGTAGTTCAGCCAAGGATTCGTTCGCAGGATATACAAAGATTGTATTCTCTCCCGGCTCAACCTCTCCCTTGGCCTTGATTTTCTCTTGTATTGCCTCTGCAACAGCCTCGACTGTAAGACCCTTGTCTTCCATCAACTCAGGATCAAATCGGATGTCAATGGCCTGTCGAAGAAGGTCAATAGAAACATTACTTGCCACACTTTCAACAAGTACCATCTCTATGTTCCTAGCAATTGCTTTTGCTTCATTACGATCTCCTGCTAGCTCATCAATCATATGGATCTTCATGGTAGGTGTGCTAGGATTATTTCTTGCATCGACAATCTCAATCAATCTCGGAAGACCTTGTGTAACGCTTAGTTCCGCAACACCCGCATAGTGGAATGTACGAAGAGTCATCTGTGTGCCAGGTTCTCCGATACTTTGTGCGGCAACTGTACCCACAGCCTCACCCGGTTCTACCAGCGAGCGTTCGTATGAGTCTATCACGTTGTCACAGATTGTATCGAACTCTTTCTTTGTGATATCTAGGTTGGAAAGCTTTGTCTGGAGTTCTTCTAATACACTCGGAGGAAGTCTACGTTCGTTTCGAATGTTCTCGAAACGTTTCTCCATGTGTTTGACAATGGCGGAGCTAACTTCCTTGACAACAGGTTTCTTTGCAGTTGTCGTCTTGGGTTTCGCAGCTGTTGATTTCTTGGCTGCGGTCTTCTTTGTGGTTGTCTTTTTCAGGGTTGTTTTCTTTGGAGCAGCCTTCTTCGTGGTTGTCATCTTTTTGGTTGCTGTGCTCTTCTTGGTTGGTTTTTTCGACATTTTTAGACCTCCACTAATCTATTCTTCCTTTGCCCAAGACTTTCTCGATTGCTATATCGATATTGACTGAACGTCCGTGATCAGACTTACTTGGGTCAACGCCATCATCACCGAAGCGGAACTGGACAATCCTTCCAGGCGCAGTTCTGACTGTACCGTCACTCTCAACTTTCAAGTCCTGAAGTGCAGTCATGAGTCGTCTCTGCATGTACCCTGATGTTGAGGTTCTTACAGCAGTGTCTACAAGACCTTCACGTCCTCCTGCTGCGTGGAACCAGTATTCAATTGGATCAAGCCCACTCTTGTAACTCGATGTGACGAATCCCCTTGCACGTGCTCCAAGGTCTCCCCTCTCAAAGTGTGGGAGGGTGCGACCGACATAGCCTCTGTGGATACGCTCACCTCTGACGGCTTGCTGTCCTACAACAGCAGCCATCTGTGAAAGATTCAATCTTGAGCCACGAGCTCCGGTCTGTGCCATAATGACCGCAGAGTTCTCAAGACCAAGATGCTCACCTGCAACTTCACCAGCCGAGTCTCTTGCCTCAGCGAGTGTGGCCATGATTCTCTGTTCAAGAGTTTCTAGTAGTGTCTGACCTGGGTTAGGATCTAGCTCACCACGTTTGTAAGTTTCTATGAGTTGGTTAACTTTAGCATCTGCATCACTCAGGATTCGTTTGATACGCTGAGATGCTGCACGTGGTAAAGTTACATCATTCAAACCCATTGTGAAGCCTCTATCAGTGATGAGTCTGACTAAGAGACGTCCAACTGAGTCCAGAAACACACGTGCTACGGTTGAACCCTTCTCTTTGATGATTCTGTGAAACAGTGAATCTGGTTCGCCTGCACCGAACGCTTTCTCATCGACTACTCCAAACTGGAGCTTACCGTCACGTACCACCACGTACGCATCGTACTCACAGTCCTCTCTCTTACAGGTTTGGCACTTCCTACAGATGTTCGCTTTGAATGAGATATTGATTCCTTCAGGAATGAACATACTGAAGATTTGCTTGCCAGTCCACAATGCAACTGGGGCTATGATTGCAGGATTTGGTAGTGTCCCTTCGAAGTTTGCTGTAGCGAGAAGCTGGTTCACCTGGTTCAGTGTGAGCAAGTTTGACTTTCGTGTCAGGAGGAATGCTGCTGAGATATAGTCCTGAAGAGCTCCAATGATTGGACCACCATACCGTGGGGATAGGATTTGTTCCTGTACTCTCATCAAGACTCGTGCCTCTGCACGTGCCTCCTCAGACTGTGGTACATGGAGATTCATTTCATCTCCATCAAAGTCTGCGTTGTAAGGTGGACATACATACAATGATAGTCTGAACGTTCTATAAGGCATCACACGCACTTCATGTGCCATGATTGACATTCTGTGTAGTGATGGTTGCCGGTTGAACAGGACTATGTCGCTATTGTTCAGATGACGCTCTACTATGAAACCGGGCTCAATTGTGTCAGCAATGACTGTTCGTTCCTTTACAAACCGTAAGTCCACACGACGGCCGTCTGTGCGAATGAGATAATTCGAACCCGGATGCCTTTCAGGACCACGGATAACGAGTTCTTTCATGTCCTCAATATTCCACTCGGTTACTCTCTGTGGAATTGTGAGTATCTTAGCAATCTGTTCAGGTACTCCTACCTCGTTCATGCTTAGGTTAGGATCAGGAGATATCACAGTACGAGCAGAGAAATCAACACGTTTACCGGATAGGTTGGATCGGAATCGACCCTCCTTGCCCTTAAGTCTCTGAGCCAGTGTTCTAAGTGCACGGCCAGATCTATGTCTAGCTGGTGGGATACCACTGACACCGTTATCGAAGTAAGTTGTACAATGATATTGTAGCAGCTCCCATAGATCTTCAACGATAAGTTGAGGTGCTCCTGCATCCAAGTTCTCACGTAATCTCTGATTAATTCGAATGATGTCTATGAGCTTGTGGCTAAGATCATCTTCGCTCCTCACACCTGATTCAAGAGTGATTGAGGGACGAACAGTGACTGGTGGAACTGCAAGCACTGTAAGGATAGACCATTCCAATCGAGCAGCGGTTGGATTGATTCCCAGAAGCCGGTAATCATCATCAATGATGTTCTCCAGGCGTGCTCTGATGTCAATAGGAGTGAGTCTGACTGATCCTGCTTCACCGACCTCGTAAATTGAGGTGGGTTTCTCCAGTTTCAGCTTGAGTTGTTCTCCTTCACAATGAGGGCATTTTTTGGTTTTAGCTGCTCTCTTGAGTATCTCATTGGAGAGGGTAGCAGAGTTTTGACCAATCTCAGGGTATCTCTTGAAGAGTCGCTGATAGTGGTCAATCTCCTCATCTGTCAAAAGTATTCTGTTACATTCTCTGCAGATGGCTCGAAGGACCTTGTGGATAACCTTCGCATAGCCTTCGTGCATGATTGGGCGCGCAAGTTCGATATGACCAAAGTGACCTGGACAGTTACCAACTCTGTTGCCGCAGGTCTTGCAGCGTTGACCAGGGTCGATCACACCAAGTTTTGGATCCATGATACCGCTATCGATTGGATAACCGTCTTCGTCATATGTGTCAGCTACAACAATTTGGGCAACTGACATCTTACGGATGTCCTCGGGAGAAAGTAATCCGAACTCTATTGCATCAATTTTCTTTGTAGTTAGTCCCGAAATCATCTAGATCATCTCCTTCAATCGTAGCCTTGTGGCTAGGCCGAGTGACATCATTTCTTGTATTAGCAGTTTGAAGGCATAGGACACTACCACGGTGCTGATCTTGGCATTGGTTCCGCATATTGGACAGTAGTGCTGGTCCTTGTTACGGTCGTAGACACCTATCAAACCACATTCTTCACAGACGAGCATGCTGCTCTTATCGGATTCATCTAATAGTCGACCTTTAAGGAGAATTGCAGCACCGTGACCAATCAGTACGTCACGTTCCATCTCTCCAAACCTAAGACCACCTTCTCGAGCACGACCCTCAGTAGGTTGGCGGGTCAGAATCTGTACAGGACCTCTAGCTCGAGCATGAATCTTGTCGGCGACCATATGGTGGAGTTTCTGATAGAAGATAACTCCCATGAAGATGTCAACTTTGAGCTTCTCTCCTGTGATTCCGGAATACATGGTTTCACGGCCATTATGCTTTAGACCATGCTTCTTGAGCATTTCGAAGAGTTCCTCCTCTGTGACCCCACAGAATGGTGTTGCATCCTGTTGCTTGCCTACCATGCAAGCGGCTTTCCCAGCAACCATTTCCAGAATCTGACCGATAGTCATTCTGCTTGGGATAGCATGTGGGTTAACTAGTAGGTCTGGAACTACTCCATCCTCTGTGAATGGAAGGTCCTGCTGAGGCACAATGTATCCGATTACGCCTTTCTGTCCATGACGGGATGCATATTTGTCACCCAGTTCAGGAATTCTTAGGTCGCGGACCTTTACCTTTACCAAGCGGTTACCATCAATGGTTTCTGTGAGTATTACGCTGTCAACGACACCGGCCTCCCCATGACGTACTGCCACAGAGGTTTCACGGCGGTTCGGAGAAGCAATCTCAAACTCGGAGTATTCTTCGAGGAATCGTGGTGGAGATGTTCTACCAATGAGCACATCGCCTCCTAATACTTCGACTTCAGTTTCGATGATACCATCTTCACCAAGGTTTCTATATGACTCTGAGGCTCTGTAACCCCTGACACTTCGGTCGGGAATCTCGAATTTGTCCTCTTGACCTCCAGGATACTTCCGCTCTTCACTCTCGTAGACTCGAGCGAAGGTGCTTCGACCCAGACCTCTCTCAATAGAGGCCTTGTTCATGATGAGCGCGTCTTCTATGTTATAACCTTCGAAAGATAGGATGGCTACTATGAAGTTCTGTCCTGCAGGACGGTCCTCATAGCCAATTGAGTCCATTGCTCGAGTCTTCACAAGTGGTATCTGAGGATAGTGGAAAAAGTGTGAACGTGTGTCAACGCGATATCTGAAGTTTGAAGCAGGTACACCAACTGACTGCTTTGCCATTCCAGCCATGTACACATTACGTGGTGACTGATTTCGCTCTGGGAATGGGATAAGGGCTGCAGAGATACCAAGTATCGTGGAAGGTACTATCTCCATGTGAGTTGTATTGGGACCTATCTCATCAGGATACATCGCAATCAGTGTGTTCTCTTCCTCCTCCGCATCTATGAACTCTACATTTCCATTACGGAGAAGATCCAAGAATCCCCATTCAGTTTCTATCACCATTCTAAGATGTTCATCAGAAAGACTACTCTTTCCATTTTCGACAACAATTACTGGTCTTCTCACACGACCAGCATCACAGTTGACCTGAACTTCGTGGGTATCTTCATAGTATGCTATGTTTGTCTGGTGGTCAATCTCGCCGGCTCGGCGCTTCTGTCGCATTGACTTCACCAAGACTTGGGGGGCAGGATGAACACCTACCAGGCGGCCGTTTAGGAAGACATCCGCCCATTTTGAACCCCGTTTTCCGCGGAGTTTCTCTATGGGCTCGGTTTCGCCCTTGATGAGAGCTCGTTCGATAGCGTCCTCTTCTGTTCCAACTGAGATGTATGCCATCATAGCGATATTCTTCACAAGACCACAGTTTGGTCCTTCAGGAGTTTCGTTGGGACATATCTTGCCCCAGTGGGTTGAATGAAGGTCTCGTGCCTCGAAGTGAGGTTGTGAACGTGAGAGTGGCGAAACAACTCGTCTAAGGTGTGACAGTGAGGATATGTAATTGGTACGGTCAAGTAGCTGTGATACTCCTGCCTTTCCTCCGACCCAGTTACCTGTAGCGAGTGCATGTTTCAGTCTCTGTGTGATTACATCAGCTCTCACTGCAGTCCTGATATTGGGCTTGCGACCACGAACTGCTGTGCGTTCTAATTGGTATTTGATATCACGAGTCAGAGAGTATAGAGCTACTCTGAAGAGTGACATCAGAAGATCTCCAGAGAGTTTTAGTCTCTTGTTAGCATAGTGATCCTTGTCGTCAGGAGAACGCTTGCTGAGTACCAAATCAAGAAGACGTTCTACCATCTGACCAAGATAGTAGGCTTTGTGTAAACGAGTATCATCTTCAGTGCCAATGTGCGGGAGAAGATAGCGGTCTAGTACCTTTTCTGCACGGGCAAGTCGGTATTCCTTTGTTTGACCGACAGCAACTCGTTTTCCAATGAAGTCTAATGCATTGTTGCGCGTGGATTCTTCCTCTTCACTAGTGGGTGCATTGATTGGAGCTGACTGTTCAATAGTGACAATAAGCTCGTTTCGTATCTCATCATCGTCTGAGATGACGTCAACAATATCTCTGTCTGATTCAAGCCCCAATGCTTTCAGAAGAATAGCCAAGGGTATCTTACCGGGCACTGATGGAAATGATACTCTTAGTTCACCAGTTCGCTTTCGCTCAATTGTCACCGGTGCTCTGAAACCACGTGATGTTGAGAAGACCTTGGCAACGTGGGTGTAACTGGAACTCTTGCTTGCTTCTTCAATTAGAATTCGATTCGGCGCTAAATCCTCTTGTGTTACTAGAACACGTTCTGAACCATTGATGATGAAGTAACCACCAGGGTCTTTGGGGTCCTCGCCGTGTATTATGAGATCATCATCTGAAAGACCGTGTAGATGACATTTCTCACTCCGGAGCATGATTGGTAGGTTCCCAATGTAAATCCTCATGGTTTCAAGCCGAGTTGACACAGAACCTTCCTTTCGAACAGGGGTCATGTCAAGGTGTATCTTGCTTGCATAGGTGAGATTTCTAATCCTCGCCTCATTGGGATAGAGC
>JAGXOC010000118.1 GCA_019894665.1 Candidatus Thorarchaeota archaeon | reverse complement strand
GAAGCAGATCCTCATGCTTTCTCAGTGACTCCTGAGATTATCGCTACTGCCGATGAGGCGGACTTACTCGTCTTCACAGGAGATTTCTACTGGGAGAAAGAACTTGCGAATCTAACATCAACACCATTCATCGCATTCCATGATGATAATGCGTGGGAGAATTACGAGAATTATGGTGCTGAGTTATCACCAATGCCGGGAGGTGAAGTGGAAGGAGTTGGTAACAATCATGAGGGAAATCCACACGGTTTCTGGTTACTCCCAAAGAATGCATTAGCCATCGCCAATGCAACTCGTGCAGCACTAAGTACTCTCAATATCACTATGTCAAATGAATGGACCTCGAATTTCGAGCTGTTTGCAGAATCCATCCGTGAACTTGAAGAGTTAATCGACTCCCTTGATGAGGTGTATGGGTTTTCTGAGATGCATGCAGTAGTGGTGGCTCCTGCTGAGGCATATGTTGCGGAAGCATTTGGGATTGCAAGTGACGCGGTCCTTCAAGTTGAAGATATCACCATCCCAGGAGCCAAGCTTTTGGAGGTTCAGCAAGCAATTCGAAATGGGAGTATCAATCTAATCATTGGTTCTGATGTATCTCAGTTCCAGACTGGTGGAGAGTTTGCTTACCAGTTGCAGGCAGACTATGGAGGGGTCCTAATCTGGTGGCGGACTGTTTTCTTTGCAGAGTCAGATTACTTCTGGATGATGAACTATAACCTAGGTGCTCTTCTTTCAGGGATAGAAGGAAGGTCAGGTGACATCACGGATAATACTGTGAACATTGGATTGATTGCTCTTTCAAGCGTTCTCGGAATTCTGGTTGCTATTGAATCAGTGCTTCTGATAATGCGTGCTCGGGCTGAGTAGCACAGTTGAATCATTGAACCTTTGTACCAAGCCTCATGTTATACACAGCGAATTCTAGTTCGGTCAGCTCGTCTTGGAGTTGCTTGTATTTGGCTTCAAATTCATCCGCACCAATTACTCCAGCTTTTTTATCAGTCACAAGTTGTTTCAATGCTTTCTGACGGTCGTGAATCTCCTTCTTCAGCTTCTCCCATTCCTCTTTGTTTGAGGTGACCGATCTTTCCCAACTCTTACTTGCGTTAGCATCTTGATCGAGTTTCTGGACTATGTCGTCCAGTGACTTTTTGATTGTTTCAGGATTGCTGGACTTCTCAGATTCACGCTTGCTCAAGGAACTCACCGTTCTTAGTTGATGATTGGTATTCGATATATGCCTTCAGTATGCACTGCAAATTGCTATGCCAGGATAAAAGCTAGGATTGGAATAAATGGCAACAGGAGAAGAGTGCCCACTGTTACTGTTGTCGCAGCGATTTCAACATCTAAATCGAATCCAGAGGCAAATACTACCGTCAATACAGCAGGGGGCATAAGAGATTCCATGATGAGGACCTGGATGGGAACTTGTGAAAGAGTTGAGAAGAGGATTATTGGTAGAACGAGAAGAGGTATGATTAACTGACGGATTGCTACAACATTCAAGGCTGTACGAACATCAGCCAGAGAGAATCTGACTCCCACGCCCAGACCAACCGATATCAGTGCCAGATATGTGGTGAGGGGGGAGTTGTAAGAGAATATCACGACCAGGTCCGTTGGAAGTCCTACGTTCAATCCTAGAAGGATAAGGGATAGTATTGCAGCCAGAAATGGAGGAAATGTGACTGCATCTCTAGCAATCTTCTTCCAACCAGCTTCTTTTCCTCCGAAAGTCGCACCCACGATGGACCCGAAGGTGACAAAGAGAATCATCTGGGTCAGTGAGAACATAATCACAAAGGATATTGCGGCTGGGTCCAAGAACATCAGGGCGAGTGGAAGAGGTATAAAGAGGGCATTATTGAAGGTGGAACAGATAAAGAGAGAGCCTTTTGTTTGGTCATTAAGTTCCCCGCCTCGAAGTTTGAAAAACATCAGTGCAGGTCCAAGAAGAAGGATAGCAAGCGTAATCACGAGAAAGATTGGTATTTCCACAAGAGAGGAGGGGGTTGATGTGAGAAGGGAGTAGAAGATGAGGATTGGAACTAGGATATTGACGAGGATGGAGTTAAGATGCTTGTTAGCTATTATTCCTTTTCCAGACAGACGAGCAACCAAATAGCCAGCAATAATGAAACCATAGAAAATGACTATCTGAGTGAATAGGGCATCGATTGTCTGAATTGCTACCACCAGCATCTAGTGCGTGAAGACTTACGGAATAAGCTACCGGATTAGGAATTATAGATCCGTTAATCCTAGTTCATCGAGCGCTGTGTCAGAAGGCCGACCAGTTTTTCTATCCCATTTTCTGTAATCGTAGTACTCGTCCAGTTGAGCATCAACATCAGGCACAAAATCATCTGTAACACTTTCAGCATGAGGTATCAATAGTGGTTGAGGAAGCCTCTCATCATCTGTCTTCAGACCGCACTTGAGATTGAAGAGACGTTTCATGGTTACTGCTCGGGCACCTATCTTCAGAATGTCCTCAAGCTGGTATGAAGTTCCAATTGCCAGATTCAGTAGTTCAATAATGGTTTCTGGAGGGACAATGGCAAAGTGGCACATTACCACGGAGTCAAAGAATGCTCTGAAGTCCTGTGCTCGTGCTGCAGTCATTCCCTTGTCATCATTCTCTAGCCGATCTCCACTTACAATGCCAAGTTTCCTCACATCTGCGCCCATGTCAATACTGTACATGTCTCCTTCCATGTGGGATGCTCCTCGGGCAGCAGTGGTGTAGACTGTCGCCATACCTGAGAATGCGCGAGGGTCATGGTTTGGAATCTCCATCCCTCTCACATGAAGCACAATATCCTCAGCAGAGTGCTTTCTAGCAACTGAAACCGATCCCTCAGCCAGTAAATCACCAACACCCTCTCTTTTTGCAATAGCATGGATTGTATCAATGACTTCATCCGGGTTGGCCCAAGTGAAACCATAGTCTGCCTTCCCGATATCGCATAGATGAGTTGTAAAGGCGATAGTACTCCCACAGCTGATTGTATCCATACCATATTGATTGCAAAGATTGTTCATGAGTGCGATTTTCTTCAAATCTGAAATCAACAAGTTTGACCCAAATGATGCAATCGTTTGAAATTCTGGACCACCTATATCATCCAAGTCATATTCTGGAACTGTTACCTTTCGTCCACAACCTATCGGGCACGCGTAACAAGCAGTACGTCCTGTAAGGATTTCCTCCATTGCTTTAGCATTGATAAGATCAGCATCATCAAACTCAATCTCTTGGAAGTACTTGATTGGCATATCATTGAACATCATGCCAATATCCACATACATTGCCGTTCCTTGGTCACTGAGCATCGACATCGCTTCACCAAGCGTCTTTCTCGATGCTTGTGCCAATTCACGAAATTCTTCAGGAGCATGAAGAAGTACTCGAGATTTTCCGCCAACTGCAATGGCTTTGAGGTTCTTCGACCCCATCACAGCCCCAAGACCACACCTTGCTGCAACTCGCTCGTCAGTGACGATACTCGCAAACTTGACTAGATTCTCACCAGCTGGTCCAATACAGCAAATCTGTACTCGTCCAAGTTTCTTCTTCAGCGCTTCTTGTGTTGGTCCAGTCATTTTGCCCCATAAATCGTCAGCGGAGAGTAACTCACCCTTTCCAGTATCAATATGCAATGTTACTGGTTTCTCTGAGCGACCCTTGATCAGAATACCATCGAATCCGGAAAACTTCAGAAATGCCCCAAAGTGTCCTCCAACATGAGATTCACCCCATTGTTGAGTAAGGGGAGATTTCCCACAGACAACGTGACGTCCAGTACATGGAGCAAGTGTCCCAGTTAATGGACCTGTCATGAATAGTAACATGTTGTCAGGACCTAGCGGGTCAACGCCTGGGTCAATGTGCTCGTAAAGAAGCCGTGATGCGTAGCCACTTCCACCAAGGAACTGAGCAGCTATGGAATTGTCAATCTCAAGGTTACTCACTTCCCCTTTTGACAAGTCCACAACTAGTATTTGGCCCATGAACCCTGACATCTCATCACCTTAGAATTCTCTCATCATCTCCCAGATGTCCTGTTCATCTTCAACGACATCCTCAGGGAGTTCTATTGGTTTGCCGACCTGTTTTGCGGTCATGTAGATTTTACAAGCACGTTCTAGTAGAATTGAGAGAAAAAGTGCGTCCTTCAGGGTTTTTGCATAACATACTGCCCCATGATTGGCTATCAATGCAGCACTTCGTCCCTCCAATACTTCGACCACATTCTTCCCAAGCTGTTTTGTGCCAGGCATTGCGTACTTACTCACTCGTATGCCAGCACCGAGTTTAGGGACTATCTCATCAAGAATGGGCGGTAGAGGTTCATGCAGAATCGCCATGGCAGAGGTGTACAAGCTATGTGTATGAACTACAGCTAGAGCATGACTGTGATTTTTGTAGATCTCAAGATGCATTGGTGTTTCGACACTCGGATTTCTTGCTCCTTCCACCTCATCCCCTTCCAAGTCAATGACAACTACATCATCAGCGGTCATCTCTGAATAGTTGACAGAACTGGGAGAGATGACAACATGGTCACCAACTCTAAGACTTGCATTCCCAGAAGACCCAATGACCAGGTCGTTCTTGATCATCTCCAAACAGATGTCAAGCAATTCCTTCTTCTCTTTCTCATACATTTCAGTCACCTTCACGTCTAACCTCGTTCCACCTTGAATAGTATCGATCATAAAGTTCTGCGCGGTCATCAGGTTGATAGAGTGGTCTCCAACGGACCATTGATTTTGCAGCCTCATCAACCGATGAATAATAACCAGCTCCTGTAGCGGCACAAATTGCGGCACCCAAGAGGCTCCCTTCAGACTGAATGGGAGTAGCAACTGGTCTATTCAAGACATTAGCTAGGAGTTTCGGCCATGTTTCAGACTGACTCATACCCCCAATTGTTTTCACAGCCGTCGATTGGCTGTATCCTTCAAGCTGCTCAATATTTCCTCTGATAGCGAATGCCACGTTCTCAAGAACTGCGTGGATCATCCTTGAAGAGTCTAAGGGGATAACCTGAGGGAGTGACGGTTGGGGAAAAACCATTCGTGCCTGCTTCACATCTGTGATTTGTTGGCAATCCATCACACTTGGACCAAGAGTGACAAAGGTCTCGTCACTTCCTGGTGGAATTCCATTCACCAATTCATCAAGGTTATCAAATGTTGCCTGTCTACATTTTTCCGGCTTCTCAGATCGTTCACAGAGAAATCGCACCGCCCATTCTAGGACGGCTCCAGTCAAAGTAGCATTGCTTTCAAGAACCCATTGGCCTTCTTTCACATGAGTACCAGTCCAGATTTTCTGGTCTGGAACACAGAGATGATTATCGAGAATCATCATTACAGGTGCGGTACTTCCAGCTATGACTGTGATCTCGCCCACCTTAGATTCACTCGCAAGAAGAGCACAGTGCGTATCTGCGCCACCCTGAACCACTGGGAGTCCCTTTGGGAGACCACATTCTTTCTCAGCTTCAGATGTCACCTCACCGACCACTTCACCTGCCTTTCGTATCTCAGGTAGAATACTCAAGTCTACGTCAAGAACTGACGCGACTTCTTCACTCCATTTGTTGGTCCTGACATCAAGAAAACCAGTGGCGCTTGCAGATGATGTGTCTGTCACGTACATTCCTGAGAGTCTGAATGTTATCCAGTCACAGAGAGGAAGGAGATGTGCTATTTTCTCGTAAAGCTCAGGTTCCTCTTCCTCAAACCAGCCAAGTCGAGATGGCGCAAACATCAGCGGGGGCCAGCAACCAGTGATCTCATGATAGGTCTCGCCAAGAGATTCATCGATGAGATATTGAGTCATTGCCCCTCGTGCGTCGATATTCGGTCCACCATGCAGCTCATTCCCATCTGCGTCAAGTAAGACAATACCATGTCGTTGACTGGTGGTTGCTACAGCCTTCAGGTCGGAGGTCTTAATCCCAGAATCCTTGATTGCTCCTTTGACGACTAAACAGACAAGTTTCCAGAACTCTGAAGGATCGAACTCTTTTGCAATCTCTAATTCAGGTGGTGTAATGTAACCCCAGGACTTTCTTGATATACCAAGAGTCTTTCCTGCAGTGTCAGCAATCATGCACCGTACACCGGTCGTACCTGCATCAATGGCGGCAACTACCATGTTCATTCCCCTAATCTAGAACCTCTGGATTCAAGATATTCATAGGTTTCTCGCCTTTAAGGAAAGCTAGGATGCCAGCAACAATACTGTCAGACTGGCGTTGAACAGTTTCCTTTGTGTTCCCGCCCATATGAGGCATTACAGTTACATTGTCAAGTTCAAGAAATACGTTATCACAATCAACTGGCTCCATGGAGAAGACATCTAGACCTGCACCCGCAATGGTACCCCTCTTCAACGCATCAAGAAGGGCATATTCGTCTATTACTGAGGCTCTAGCTGTGTTGATTAGAATAGCAGTCTTCTTCATCTGCTCAAACTCGTTTGCTCCCAGCATTCCTCGAGTTTCATCGGTGGATGGACAGTGTATAGTGATGATGTCTGAGCTTTTCAACAGCTCATCAATCTCAACCAATTTCCCACTCACTTCCTTGACCTTGCTGGAATCAGCATATGGGTCCATCACAAGAATCTCTACACCAAA
Organism: Candidatus Thorarchaeota archaeon; assembly: GCA_019894665.1. Lineage (GTDB taxonomy): Archaea > Asgardarchaeota > Thorarchaeia > Thorarchaeales > Thorarchaeaceae > SMTZ1-45. Next base: position 595 of record JAGXOC010000118.1, on the reverse strand, counting down.
AGATTGAAGCCGTTTGGCCACTTCAAAACCAATTTGACCAAGTCCAATTATCCCCACAGTCCGACCACTGAGCTCAAACCCCATGAGGGAGGTATACATGTTGCCAAAATCCTTGAAGTCATCCACAAAGAAGTCATTCTTGAGAAATCGTTCAGCAGCAACAATATTCCTAGCCTGAGCCAACATCAAAGCTATTGTATGTTCAGCCACTGCAATGGTATTTCTACCAGGTACTGCGATGACGGGTATGTTCTGCGCAGATGCAGCTTGGAGTGAGATGTTGTTGGGAGAGCCTCTGACCGACCCAATCAACTTCAACTCAGTCTGTTTGATTATTTCCTCCTTAATCTCATCACCCTCTACTATGACAATGTCATAGGCTCCATCTTTGATAGTCTGGAGGAGCGATTCTCCCATATGCAGTTTGCCAGTCTCCAACCAGCTATGGTGATCAACCTCAAGACCGGCATCTTTCAGTTCTTTTAGACCAGACTCTGTAAATGGAGCAGTAATGAGAACACGCATCCGATTTAACCTCCAATTTCAAAAGAAAATAGTAATGGTTCGTCCCTTTAAACATTCATCGAGATGTTGT
>JAGXOC010000117.1 GCA_019894665.1 Candidatus Thorarchaeota archaeon | reverse complement strand
ACGGCTCCTGAATTGCTAGAAACGCAGAAGGAGCGGCGTCTAATATCTCATGTTGTTAGTGTTGGCACTCATGACAGTTTGCAAATCCGCTTCGTTCGCATACAGCTACAACGTGGCCTCCATGTTTTTGACCCCAAGCTTGCATTGCTTCAAGTATAGGTCGCATATCTCGTCCTTTCTCTGTTAGAGTATACCAGACAGCAGGTGGAATGTTACTCGCGTCAACGGTGCGGGTGAGCATCCCACTCTCCTGGAGTTCTCGAAGCCGCTGTGTTAGGATTTTTGGACTGACCCAACTCAGCTCTCGTTGGAGCTCATTGAATCTCAATCCAATCGAAGCCTCAGGTCTCAATAATACCTGTATAATGAGTATAGACCATCGTTTTCCTAGTATTCGGGATGCCGCAAATACAGGACACATCTCAACAGCTTCTTTTGAACGCGCACTCATGATAATCAGTTCCCATATGGAAACTACTATATTTATAATAGTAACTCTCCAAAATTAACAATGGTAAAGACGGAGTCAAGTTCTATGACAATGGTAAAGCGTCTCATGATTCATATCGATGAAGACCTATGCACAGGATGCGCAAATTGCGTTCCAGGATGTGCTGAAGGAGCGCTCCAGATAATTGATGGAAAAGCAAAAGTGGTATCCGAATCCTTCTGTGATGGGTTAGGTGCATGTCTGGGAGAGTGTCCTGAGGGAGCTCTCACCCTCAGAGAAGTTGAAACAATTCCATTTAATGAGGAGGCAGCCCAAGAGAATGTCCAGAAAACAAGACTTACCACTCAGGAGGCAGAGTGTGAGGGAAGTGAAAAGTTCACCTATGCGGAAGGTGAATCGAGTACTCATGAAGGTCCGGATCACCTACTACCAGAAACTGTCATGACACCAAAGGAGTCCAATCTCGCTCATTGGCCAATCAAGCTAAAACTACTGAGCTCACAACATCCCGCACTAAAGGATGCAAGTGTTCTAATCATTGCTGATTGCGCAGCACTTGCTTACACATCAATGCACGATGATTTTCTAGCAGGTAAAGCTGCTGTGTTGGTCTGTCCCAAATTTGAAGACTATCAACAGAACTTGGTGAAGCTCACTCAGATGTTTCAGGTCAACAATGTGAAGGACGTATCAGTCATGCACATGGAAGTTCCTTGCTGTCATGGTCTAGTTAGAGCAGTAACCCAAGCTATCTTGAACACGGGATTGAATATCCCTTTGAGAGTGTTTGAGATTGGAGTCAAAGGAAATATCAAGGCAGTGTCATAGCCCCTCACTGGCGATTTTATGGCTAGTGAAAGGAAGGAAATCCTGAAAGACATTCTTGAGATGATAGGTGCTGGGAAAGACCTTGGCGATCTCAAGAAGCACTTTGTAAAGACTCTTGGAGTAGTAAATCCTTCAGAAATGGCTCTTGTTCAGGAAGAGCTAATCAAGGAAGGCGTATCAAACGAGAATTTTCAGATTCTTCTTGATATGAGTTTAGAAGTTTTCAGGGATACCATTCAGAGCCAAAAACCCATAGTTCCAAAGGGTCATCCAATTCATACACTAATGTCTGAACATTCACTTCTCATGGAGTACGCTAGCGAGCTACATTCACTTGTTAGAGGATTATCAAGAAGAGAGAGAGAACCAAAACCCGAGGATCTAGGACGGGTTAGACAACTGATAGGGTTCTTTATTGAGTCCGAGACTCATTATCTGCGAGAGGAGAATGCCCTATTTCCAGGTCTGGAAAAACACGGTCTCACAGGGCCACCTAAAGCAATGTGGTCTGAGCACCAGGATATCCATGCAGTCGAGAAGAATTTGTTCGATCTAAAATCAGGCACCGATAAGGAACTGATTGATAATCTGGGAAAATTAAGCGAAGTTTCGACAGCACTCGCCAACATGCTAGCTAGTCATTTTTACAAAGAGAATAATATCTTGTTTCCAGCTTCTTTGCGGTTGTTCAACGAACAGGAATGGGATATCGTTATCCAGGATTTTGATGATATTGGATACTGCAGTTATTCCATCAGACCTCTGGGGAAAGGAAAACCAGCCGAGGTTGTTTCTGATGAGGGCGAGGTTGTTTTTGGAAGTGGGAAACTTTCAGTTGATATATTGGAGGCAATCTTCAGTCACCTTCCAATAGATATGACATTTGTAGATGCTCAGGATCGAGTGCAGTTCTTCAGTGAGTCTCCTGAACGGATCTTCGTACGGTCTCGTGCAATAGTTGGACGGAGTGTGCAGCTTTGCCATCCACAAAACAGTGTCCATATTGTAGAGGACATTCTTAATGATTTCAGAGATGGAAAAAGAGATTCAGCAGAATTCTGGATCAACCTTGGAGGAAAGACAATCCACATACGTTACTTTGCAGTTAGAAACACTGAAGGTAAGTATCTAGGTTGCTTAGAGGTCAGTCAGGATATAACTGAGATCATGAAGATAACTGGTGAGAAACGGCTGTTAGATTAAAAACTCAATCGACTAGCCACACAGGTTTCATTGAGTAGTAGACATTCTCCATATCTCTTGATAGTACTGCGACTGGCATATGCGGTGTATCAAATTGGATTGCTAGATTTCCCAGTTTGTCAGCCAGAATAAGACCTGCTTCACCACTGGTCTTCTGACGCAGTTCAGACATCACGATCTCTGCAGCCTGCTGTACAGATAATCCCTGTTCAACATGGAAGACTGCCATTCGCCCCATAGTGATTCTTAGTATCTGTTCGCCCTTTCCAGTGCAGCTAGCACCAGCAATGTCATTCGCGTAAACACCCGCTCCTACTACAGGTGAGTCACCAACCCGACCGGGTAGTTTCCCCGGCCAGCCGCTTGTTGATGCGGCAGAAGCTATTCTACCAGTTTCGTCAATAGCTATTGCACCTATAGTGTCACAATTCTGTGCAATAAGTGGGCCCTGCGTTCTCTTGGATGAGGTCTCTTCTCGATAACCCTCAGCTAACATCTGTTCGTATAGTTTGTTTGCGCCTGACCCTACGATCTGAGAATTCGAAGTCCGTTCCAGTACATACCTGGCAAGGGAGATTGGATGGACAATGTCCCTAACGGCCATTACAGCTCCACTCTCAAGACGGTTACCATCCATTATTATTGCATCTAGCTCTATCTCACCATCAAGGTTCTTGCACGCACCGAGACCTGCAGTGAAAAGGTTTGTTTCTTCAAGTACCCATATTGCTGCTTCAACAGCATCGAGAGCTGAACCACCTTTCTCTAATGCGCACATACCCTTCTCTGAAGCTTTTGAGACTGCTTTCAAAATGGCATCGTGATATTTATCGTCAAAGACCGTTGCGCCACCATGAACCACTACAACTGGGAGTTTCACTAGAACCACCTAGTCTATTCTAATCTGGTGTAGGACAAAAAGATATCGAGAGGGTCTGCAATAATTACAGACCCAGTCTATGTAGTTCTTCTTCAAACAAACTCTGCTTATCTGTCAAGGCAGTCCTTCTTCCCGCAAACGTACCAAGGTCAAGAGTGCCTGCCTTAGCCTGTTCATCAAGGCGATCTATCTCAGCTTTGATCTCAACCAGTCGTTCGCGAACAACATCGACCCGAGAGGTTGCCTCCATCTGGTCATCAGTCGTTGGTGCCTGAACAGAGATGATCTGACCGTCTCGTATTCGATAGATTCTATCACACTGCCTAGCAATTGATGGGTCGTGTGTGACCATCAGCACGGTCTTCCCAAATTCCTTATTGACCTTATGCAGATACTCAACAATGACACTGCCAGTTTCTGTATCGAGATCCCCGGTGGGCTCATCACAAAGCAAAACTTTCGGGTCATTAGCTATAGCAGCTGCAATAGCAACCCGCTGACGTTCACCCCCAGACAGCTCATCAGGTTTGTGCTTCATTCGACCTGCAAGACCTACAATTCCGAGTAATTCCTCTACTCGTGCCTTCCTGGACTTTCCATCAACTTTAGCGGCAAGCATAGGTAACTCGACATTTTCGTAAGCTGTTAGGGTTGGGATCAGGTTGAGTTCTTGGAAGATGTGTCCGACAATCTCACGGCGTAGGGCAACAAGTTGAACCGGGCTTGCATTTGTCACATCATAGCCTGCAATCACAGTATTTCCAGCGGTCGCCTTAGTGATTCCTCCGAGTATGTTGAGCAAAGTAGTCTTCCCAGAACCACTAGCTCCAACAATGGCCACCATCTCACCCTTCTCAACCTGCATTGAGAGACCTCGAAGGGCTTGAACCTCAACACTTCCTAGACGAAAGACCTTCACGAGGTCATCCGCTTGTATGTACGCTTTATTACTCATCATTAACACCTACGCTCTTAGTAAGTCAACCTTTGATTCCGGTCGTCTGGAAGCCCACCAGACCGGCATAATTGCAGCTAGTAACACAACACCCAGGAGTATCAGGTTCGTGTTGAATGCTGCGCCTCCAAGGATTAGTTGGTATCTGATCAGACCACTTGCACCTCCATTCAACTGAGAAACTTGTCCGAGATTCTCCACATAGCCAACAAATATTCCTAATAGTAGAGCGAATATGATTGTGACCATAACTTCTGCTAATAGGGTTTTGAACAACTGCCACTTTCCAAATCCACGAACTGATAATAGAGCAATCTCAGAATCTTTCTCCTTCAACGTGAGGATGACTACAATTCCGGTGCCCACTAGTGCGAGGATGATTGCGAAGCTGATTGACAACCATTGTATTTTGGTGGAACCACTTCTGAGGGGATTTGACTGATAGTCAATAATCTCTGAAGTGACTGAATAACTGGTGTATACCTCATCGAAGTCTGAAACAAACTGTTCTTGAAGGGCGGTGCCATTCACATCAGGAGCTGTGTCAATCAAGACATTCGCAGTTGAGGTAAGAATGAGCATGCTCTCATTCAAGAAACTTTCAGACACAAAAGAAATGTAATCTCCACCTGTTGTATATGAAAATCCAGCGAAAGCAATCTCGATTGCAGATTGATACCCAATAAATCCTACAATTGTCAAGCTGAAATATCCTGAACCAAACGGACCTTCAATAGGTATTTCGTCTCCCAAATCCAACTGAAGCTTCTGTGCTAAATCACGTGATAGAATTATTCCATCATCTCCGAGATTATCCAACATCTCAGAGAAATCCCCAACGAACCAATCACTCTCCCAGAATGCTATGTCAGACCATTCGTCTGGCCGTATTCCGCGGGTTTCTATCGTGTTGGTACCGGCTCTAAGATCAAGATGATACTCGGGCGTCACAGCCTCTACGTTTTCATATATTGAAACAGCATCAAGTACCTCTGTCATATTTGCTCCAGCATTAAGCTGAATGCGAACATCAGCACCAACATCATAACTCGCAGTTCTTTCAATGTAGTCATATTGAGAATATAAGCTGCCTGAAGCGAATATTCCGTATGAAACGATTAGTGCAATAATGAAAACAAGTGATGCAGTTCTACCCGGGTTGCGCCTCACATTTCTGGTAGCCAATGTTCCAAAGGCTCCAAAGAACCTTCGGCCAGCACTCACAACTGCTTCTTGGAACTTCAATGACCCCTTCATGAATACTCTTGTAGCTCCATAGAGAAAGAGAAGAGGACCAATTGTATTGAGGACACCGTCAATCGCAAGCCATGCAAGAATCAGGATGGCAATTACAAAATTCCCGAAGTTTATTGAGCTGAGTAGACCACCCATGTCAACTCCTAGAATCCAGACAATGATCTTGTAAGACCCTAATCCCAATGATATGAGCGGAAGGAGTCTTTTGTATTCCGAAACATCTTCAACGTAGATGTATTGCTTAAGAGCATCTAAAATCTCAAGTTTGGAAGCACGTCCAGCAGGTCTCCAGACAGAGAATAATCCGAGAAACATTCCCACCATTATTGAAAGGATTACTGCTACGCTATTGCTAAACACGGCAACGAGAATATTGGCACCTGGGATTCCAAGAATAAGGTATGCAGCGGCTGTTCCAATAAAGATTGAGGCTGCACCTGCAATACCTCCCACCATTGCACCCTCAACAAGAAACATACGTTTTATCGTGCCACGCTCATATCCTTTCGTCAACAACAGACCAATCTCTCGTCTTCTGAAGTTATACCCGACATCACTCACCATTGTACCTGTGAAATAAGAAAGCAAGAATATCGGGAGAGCCAACGAGAGAAATTGAGCATTCATACCGATTTGTGTGATTTGATAGAACGTCAGAGGAAATTGGAGATTTGAAGTGATAACTCCTCCATAAGCACTGGCATGTAAGCTGATGACATCTCCCAAGTCTGAAAGCCGTGTCAGCGATGCTGCGATGTCATAAGGATCAAGGTATCGTTGTCGTTCAATCTGAAGATGAACCAGATTCCGAACGCCTAAAGCTGTATGGTCTATAGCTGATACTTCTTGAAGGACCGAGCCAAAGAACAGGTTCCAATCAGTGAGCATTAAGTTGTATGACGAGTCGCCAAAAAAGCCTCCACCCATGAACAAACCCATGAAGCCACCACTTAGTCGTTCTTGGAATATTGAATCCCTCGTAGATTCTGGGAGGTTGACTAATCCCGCGACCGTAAGATTTCTCCGGATGATTGATGGAAAAGGAAAGTTGTATACAACAATTTCTACCTCTACAATCTGGTCCAATGAAAATAAAGACTCATTTGCCGATCCACTCACAATGTATGTTTCATTAGGACCAAGAGTGGGTCGTCCGGATATCAGCTGCAATCCTGTAGTGAGATCTGAAGACATATCAATCCCAGCAAGCGTCATGTTCAGACCCGTATTGTTGAAATCAAACGTGAATTGTGATGAATGTGTTCCCTCAACAATGCCATCCACCGCCAGAAGATCATCTTCTAGGTCCATAATATCGGTGATGGTCCAGTTTGATGAATAGCTGTCAACAGAGAAATCATAGAGATATTCCTCAACGCTAGCATCAAGTGCATCTTTTGATAAGAGATCCGCGGCAACGTTTGTGGCTGCGAAAAAGGTCGTTGCTAAAAGAACGCCTACAGTCAAGGCAATGAATAGACGATAACTACGAGCAACTCGCTTGAAGGCGTATCTGAACATCGCGGCTACAACTCCAGTACCAATCGAAAGGCTATGATATCTTATATAGTGTTTGATGTGTGACAAAAGCCAAACATCAAATCAAGATAACCGTTCAATGTTCATCGTAAGTCAAGTGCTTATAAGATTCACGATTATATCATATGTGATATTGATATACCTGTATCTAAATCTAATCAGCGCCATATTCTGGTTGCATGATTCGTTCACCAGGGCTCTTCCTTTTATCATAAACAAGAGCTGTAGCAA
>JAGXOC010000116.1 GCA_019894665.1 Candidatus Thorarchaeota archaeon | reverse complement strand
GTCTAGGAGCCGTCCTATCAACTGTGGGAATGATGATAGCATCAGGAATTGACCAAGGGGGAAATGTATACGACGCATTTCACACCGTTTCTTTGTTTTTTGTTTCTCTCTCCGTCGTAGTAATGGTAGTGTTCTGGCCAGAGCTTTTCAAGGATGAACAGAATCAATCCCAAGCAGAACCCGACTCAAGTTTAATCTAGATTACATTAACTTCGGATTAGTTAGTATAGAAAGAGTTGGTTAGGCGATTTTAATTAGATGTGTGTTTAACCTAATGCCAAATGGCGTTAGTTCTCTTATTAGGCTTTCGAGATGGCTGTTGTTTGCCGTCTATACAGGACTAAGGAGCAAACGCCGTAATTGGAGGGATATCATTGGTTCATGAGATTTATCGTAGAGTGGAGAGTTTAACTGGATCACAGTTACCACGTAAGATCGAATTACAACTTACAACATTTCAAACCTCAATCTACTCTAAAACTTTCAGTGCATCTTGTACTCCCATACAAGGTTCTATTTTCCAGACATATCCGTCAATGACTGTAAACTCACTCTGTAATTTTGAAATAAAGATTAATGCCTCATCTGTCTTATCTTTTTCAACCATGATAAGATTATAAACTTTCATCCCGTTATTCCCGTCTGGAGTGCCGAATGCTTGCCATTTCTTAATATAATCTGGTAACTGAGCAGCGCTAACGGTCTTCTCTACAACCTCTTTTGTTTTGGGATATGGATACCATGCTGTTAACATAAAAATCATACTTTTTCACCTTTGTTGACAAATTGAACAATTGAACTATTGGATTTCACAGTTAAAAAGAAACTACTTATCTACGATATAAACTCTGGCTTCTTGAGGGCTTTCGAGATGGCAAAGAATTAGAACTCATCCAATGTGGCTTGAGTCGTCGCAGACACCTTCAGCATTCGATCAAGTTTTACTTGCTGTTTGGTGGTTATTGTCTTTAGCAACGCTAACATTTGCAGTGCATTGAGAGGTGCATTTCCTGCAAAATGATTGTTGAAGTAACCAAAGGTAGTTTCAACACTATCAGTGATTTGCTCCAAACGAGGAACCCAAGCTTCTAGCTCTTCAAGTGAAAAGCGGTAGTTAAACCAGGGATTTTTCCCATGTCCATGCCAGCGGATGTAGGAGAAATCAGCCGTAATTCGTAGATCTATGGGTAACTTGGGCTCATCAACAACGACATTGGCAATTTTATAGTCTTCTAACAGATTCCAGACCGTCTGTGTTAACCAGGATTGGTCTCTGAATTCAATGGCATACTTATATGACGAATCCAAAAAAGAGAGAAAGGTCTCTAGATCACCCATAGTTGACATTTCCCAGGGGGGTAATTGAATCAAGAGCACGGGGATTCTATCGTGAATTGGTTCTAAAAGTCTAAAGAACTCAGTGAGTGTTTCACCACCTTCTCCTGAGAGATCGAGGCGATTGTCGTGTGTGACCTTTTTCGGAAGTTTGGCCGTGAAGAAGATATTTTCATCAAGCGCGGCGATATGTTTGATGAAATTAGTTTTTGGAAGTGCATAGAATGTTGAGTTAATCTCAGCGGTCCGAAAATATGTAAGATATTGATTTAGCATTGACCCTCCAGATGAATAGAAGATCCCTTTCCAGTCCTTATCGTATGACCATCCACTTGTACCGACGTGTAGACCTTTCCTCATCACTCTCATCATTCCATGTGCTTTGAACAACTATCTGTCTTCCGGATTTGATTATCCTGATAATGAAGTTCATAAGAAGGCAAGTAGCACCTGTGATTTGTGAAACCGATGAATGCAGAAGATGTGAAAGCAGAATTCAACAATCTTGAGATTCACATGGGTTCCTTCAAGGAGAGCAAGTTCAAGCTCAAATGCAACGTGACGTTTCATGACCAGCTGCTGGTAATGGATGGAGGCAAGATAACAGCTACGATGCACGCTCGCAACATCGGGAATGTTCATCTTGAGAAAAAAGCAATCAGGATTGCAGGATTGAACTTCGAAATCAAAGAGGGCGACGAAGTGAGTGTTGCCAGTGGTTCCATAAGACTTGAGATTGGTGACAACGCCGAAGCTTGGTTCAAGGAGCTTTGGGGATAAACCAAGACCTTTAAACGGAGACAAATCGGAACGAAAAGAGCAAGTCCTGGGGGTTTTGCTATGTCTGAAAAGATTGAATTCATAGAGCTAAGGTTCACTGACCTTCTTGGCAGATTGAAAGCAATGGTTGTGCCTTGTAATCCTGCAGAAACTATTGAAGAAGTTGCTAATGACCCGGCTTTGAAGAATGGGACCAGTTGTGATGGGAGCTCAGTTACGGGTTTAGCAAAAGTGGAATCATCTGATCTTCGTTTAGAAGCAGATCCTACATCCCTGATTGAGCTACCATTTGTGTCACATAGAACCGCAGCCGCAATGTGTTACATTAGAGAGAAGATTGCTGTTGGTAAAAGCGCAGGATATTTTTCACTAGATAGCCGTGGGCGTCTGAGGAAAGTTAGTGACGATCTACTCCCAGGAAAGATGCAGCTCAAGGTTAAGGTAGAACCTGAATTCCATTTCATCACATCTGATGGAGAGCTTTTTGATGAGGCAGGCTATGCTGATACACATCCAAAAAGCCCAGGTATGGATTTGTTACTTGAATTGGCATCCACGCTGCTGGCTTTGGGAATCAATCCCCGAGTGATTCATCATGAAGTCGGTGAATCACAACAAGAGATAGAATTGGATTTCGATGATGCAACGAAAATGGCAGATAACATTTTGTTGTTCAAGAATCTTGCCAGATCAATTTCCCGAAATCAGGGAGTGGATGTAACCTTCATGCCGAAACCCTTCGAAGGAGCGGCAGGAAATGGGCTTCATTGTCACCTGCAGCTCTGGGATGGCGATAAGAACCTGTTCGGTGTTGACAGCAGTTCAGAGATATCAGAAACTGCTAAGATGTTTATAGCAGGACTCTTGGAACACGCACCAGCTATAACAGCAATAGCCAACCCAAGCGTCAACTCCTACAAACGGCTTGTCCCTCACCATGAAGCCCCAGTGTACATCACCTGGGGAATGAAGAACAGAACTGTTCTGATTAGGGTTCCAATGTTTGGTACTGGTGATAAGGCAGCTATAGAATTTAGATCACCAGATCCAATGACAAATCCGTATTTACTTTTCACAGCTATTATTGCAGCGGGAATGGATGGTGTAAACCAAAAACTCACAGCACCAGACCCTAGAAGTGAAGACATTTTCCAGCTGAGTGAGGGTGAACGGGAGAAGCTTGGGATTAAGATGCTTCCAACTACTCTAGAAGCAGCACTCGATAACCTAGAAGCAGATAGCGTAATCTGTGAAGCGATAGGACAAGATATTCTGGAATCCTTTGTGAAGCTCAAGCGAAAAGAGTGGCGAGAATATACTAACCATATTGTGACTGACTGGGAATGGGAAATGTACGAAGACAACTAGTCTTCCTTGAAGAACTTTGACAGTCTATCAAAAGCCTCATCCACAGCTTCGGGTGTCAATGGGCCAATCGAGATACGAACATGACCTTCGCCGGCATCCCCAAAAATGGACCCAGGCAGAACCAGCGTCCCTGTAGACTGAAGGATGTCCATCACGAGCTTCTTGGAATCAGTGCAACCCTTCACTCGTGGGAATAGATAGAATGTCCCCTTTGTGTAGTTTTCCTCAAAAGCATCAATCTCTCGCATGCGCAGATAGGCTAATTCACGAAGAAGGCTTAATCGTCGCAGCTCGTTCTCAACCGCATCTAGACCGGTTTTTAATACCCCTAAGGCCAGAATCTGTCCTGCAGTGGGTGCACAGATAGTTACGGTATCCTGCACCTTGAGAAACTCTCTGATAAATTCAGTAGGACCAACAGTAAATCCTACACGCCATCCACTCATTCCAAAATCTTTCGAGAAACTGCCAATGGTCACCACGTGATTTTCTGCATCACGGCGAGACCGAGGACTATAGTGTGTCGCATCATCAAAGACCATGCGCGAATATGTTTCATCAGAAATTAACATGATGTCGTGTTGAATGCAAAGATCAACAATACCATCAATTGTTCCTTTTTCATATACTGCGCCAGTTGGATTGTTAGGCGAAATTATGAAAATTGCCCTTGTGTTATTGTCTATAGCTGCTTCAATATCTTCAACTCGAGGTTGAAAAGAACTGCCGACAGGCACCTCTCTGACTTCAGCGCTAGCGAGCTTGACAGCCATGACCGAATTGAAGTAGTAGGGCGATGGCATGATGACGTTCTGTTTAGGCTCCACAATGGTCAGAATTGCACCTGCAAACGCATTATTCGCTCCAGCGGTAATTACAATCTCGTCTTGAGGGTTGGCATCAATTCCAGATTTTTGGCGCAGGTAGAGTGCCAGTTCCTCACGTAGCTCAAGAAGTCCTTCATCAGGCGTATAGACATGTGTTGCAGGATGTGACATTCGATCTTTCAATATCGTGAGGGCGTCGTCAGGAGGAATATGGCCGGGTAATCCCTGACCCAGATTCAAGAAACCTGGAGACTTGATGAATCTTTTAGCTGCCTCAGCAAGCTTGACTATGGGGGGTGGCATGATGTCATCGGTACGATACTTCATGGAATGCACCAAAGCTAGAGGGAGGTATTGGAACTCTTGTCAAATGTGTTCTTTGTCTGTCCCAAGTCCACGCTAACCTTCACTAGTGGGTGGATACGATATAACATTACCCCAAGAAATAACGTAATTAGGAAATATTATAACTAGTGCTTGATGGCGACCGCGTATGGTAACAAGGGAGCAAGTAGCTGAAGGTAGAAAAGAAGTTCAAAGAGCAGCCGGTTGGTCAGTGGTTGCAGCGGCACTACTGACTTTCATCAAATTGATAACCGGACTAGCTACTAATTCCATTGGTGTTATTTCTGAAGCTCTACATAGTGGCCTTGATCTCATAGCTGCAGGAATTACATTGTTAGCTGTGAGAAGAGCTTCACACGCACCAGACACTGAGCATCAGTATGGCCATGGTAAGATTGAGAATTTTGCTGCTCTTGCTGAAACTATAATCTTGTGGATAACATCGGGTTGGATTATCTACGAGGCAATAAGAAGAATAGTCTTTGCAGAATTTGCAGAAGCTACAATTTGGGGTATAGTTGTTATGCTGTTCAGCATTTTTGTGGACTATGAGAGAAGCCAAATGCTCTATAAGACCGCGAGGAAACATAATAGTCAAGCACTAGAGGCGGACGCTCTTCACTTCAGGACAGACATGCTAAGCTCTATTGTAGTTTTAATTGGATTATCATTTGTATGGTTTGGATTTCCAATGGGAGATCCTCTGGGAGCACTTGGAGTTTCGGTTGTGATTCTCTTTGTTTCATTCAATCTCGCAAAACGGGCATATGATGCACTCGTCGATCATGCACCCGAGGGTACCAGGGAGAAAATCACAGAGTTATGCTCACAGATACCGGGAGTTGTAGAATGTACGCGCGTTCGTGTGCGATTCTCTGGACCCGAATTATTCGCAGATATTGTGGTCACCATAGACGAGGATATCTCCACGGCAGAAGCACACAGCATTGCCGAGTCTATTGAACAGAAACTAATTGTACTGGCCCCTAGAGTGGATGTTGTTGTGCATATCGAACCTGCTGAAGGTGATATATCACACTATTCCAAAATGAACATCTATGACCAGATGCAGGTCATTGCTCGTAGATTGCCTGAGGTGCAGAGCGTACACAACATTCGTGTATTCGAGATAGTAGATAGTATCGATGTGGCGGCGGATATTGAGATGTCTGCGGACTTGACCTTAGAAGAAGCTCATTCTGTTTCTGATTTGTTCGAACAAAGATTGAGAGATCTTATGACAAACATCAATTCTGTGACACTTCACTTGGAAACAACCATGACAAAAGACAAGGCCGAGGACATAACATCAGAAGCCTTAGAAATTGTTGAGTCAGTGAAGGAAATCGTTTCTGAGTTCTCACCGCCCGTATACTATCGAGAAGCCAAGATTCGGGAAGAACGAGTGGGAGTTTCTGTACTATTAGAATGCACGATTCCAGGTCAGATAACGCTCACTGAGAGCCATGAAATTGCTGACGCGATTGAGAAGAAAATATTGGAACGATTAGATGCAGTCAAATCAGTGTTTCTTCACTTCGACCCAGTTTGACCCAAGCTTAATATTCAGCGACCGTTGATGGGATGTAGAGGTTCTGAAAAGATGAACGAAGATTGTAAAGGTAAGATACTTGGATCTCCAGAGGCCCAGGTTGTACAGACTAAAGAGTTTGAGATGGACCAGCCTTTGCTTGTGTGTTGTTTCCCTTCAGCAGGAGTTGTTGGGACAATAGCGGCCAACACTCTGATTGAGAATTTTGATATGGAGGAAGTTGCCCACGTTAGATCAAGGTATATGCCTTCAGCGGCAATCTTCTTGGAAGGACGTTTACGGCATCCCTTCAGAATCTATGGAAAAAAGGAAAAGAACCTGCTTGTTGTGACTGCCGAACTGCCAGTTGCTGATGAGGGTCTCTACCCTGTAAGCTCTGCTCTTCTAGATTGGGGAGCAAGTGTGGGAGTGAAGGAGGCTGTCATACTTGATGGAATTCCAGTCCAGGGATTGCCTTCAAATCGGAAGGTGTTGTTCGCTGCAGAAGAAGAGAAGCTTGGCGAATTGAAAGAAGACGAAACTATGGAGATTCTTTCCAGAGGAATCATCACTGGAATTGCTGGTTCAATCCTTTCTGAGACCCTGTGTAGAGATATGGTTGGATTTGCACTTCTCACACCAGCCATAGCTATGGTTCCAGATCCGGAGGGAGCGGTACAGCTATTAGAGGCACTCAATAGACTCTACAACGTTAATGTGGATGTCACAGAATTAAAGGAAAGTGCGGCTGAGATACGTAAGAAAATGGAAGAGATGGCGCAACAGGTTGATGGATTGCGAAGATCCCAACCAGGTCCTGGTCGACCCGGCTACGAGAGAATGTTTGCGTAATCAATCTGTGCAAGTGTCATAGGCTTCCTTAGCACCCTGTGCGTTTCGGTCACCAACCTTTCCAGACCACTTCTCACAGATAACTTTCTGGACCGTTTCAAGCTTCACTAGGTCAGTCGCTTTGGCAAAAGCACCCAGCATTGTGGTATTGATGACGGGTAACCCTCCGACGAGTAGCCCATTTTTCAACGCAATACCAGTGCCATCGTATGTGTAGATATGACCCAACGGTAGGTCGATCTCATCAGGTCTCTTAGAGGTGTTGATTATGACTTTCCCGCCTTCAGTGAGACCCTCAGTGACATCTATCAGGTCAAGAATCGAGGAATCAAGGACCGCAACAATGTCAGGAGTGTAAATCTGGCTTCTCACATTGATCTCTT
>JAGXOC010000115.1 GCA_019894665.1 Candidatus Thorarchaeota archaeon | reverse complement strand
CATTCGTACCTAGTACTAGTTCAGGAGTCAACTCCATAGCCCATAGTATCGATTATCCATCGGGTTCGAACGTAGTTGTTTGTGATCTCGAATTCCCAGCCAACTATGTACCATGGCAGAATGCGAGTAAGTTGTATAGTTTTGAACTCCGGGTTGTCAAGTCAAAGGATGGGGCGGTTTCACTTGATGCATTCAAGGACCAAGTAGATGAAAACACTAAAGTGTTAGCAGTCAGTCAGATACAATTTGGTTCAGGATTTAGGGCGGACTTGACCCAGCTTAAGAAACTCGCACATGAGAATTCCGCGCTTCTCTCGGTTGACACCATCCAGGCTGCAGGATGCTTTGACACAGATTTGGCAAAGATAGGTGTGGATTTTGCCACGGGTCAAGCGGCAAAATGGTTGTTAGGACCTGTGGGAGCAGGGTACATCTACGTTGGACAATCAGTGATGGATGAACTCAATCCTCGGTTTATTGGATGGTGGGGTGTTGAGAAGCTGATGGAGTTTGGATACTTTGAACGGACACCACTTCCAGACGCACGTAAGTTCCAAGTCGGATCACCAGCAATGGTTGCATATGTTGGGTTGCTAGAATCACTGAAGATATTGCTTAAGATTCCAGGGAAGACCAGGGAGCGAGTTGCCAAGGACAATGCGGACTATCTCCGGAAGAGACTCTCTGAGATCAATATCCCATTCTACGATTTTGGTCCAGACCACAACTCAGCCACCGTGTCATGTGAGCCGCAAGATGTAGAGTCTCTGCATACTGAGCTAATGAAGAACAAGATACATTGCTCTGTTCGAAATGGCAGATTACGGGTTTCACCGCACTTCTACAACAACCATAGAGAGATTGACAGGATCATCAAACATCTGAGTTGATTATATGTTTGACCAGATAGCAGATTCCATCTATTTCATCGTTAGTAGTTCATTCGACTCAAACATCACCTATATCAAATCAGGTGACCATGAAGTTCTGATAGATGCTGGAACAGGTCTCTATGCATCAGCCCTTGACAAAGATCTCCAGACACAGGGCACATCACTTGAATCAATCACTGATATTGTTCTAACTCACTGCCACATTGACCACATTGGTGGAGTCATCCCTCTCTTGGAAAGAGGGTCTCCTAAGCTCTATCTTCACAAAGCTGAAGCAGAACCCATCAACAATGGCGATATGAGTCACACCCTTGGTGACACATTCGGAGCAGACCTGCCACCGTTCAAGATTGACGTGCTGCTTGATGAGGGGGATCTGATTGACTTTGGTGATGTGAAACTCCGGGTCTTTCACACCCCAGGACATTCCGCTGGAAGTATTGTGATGAAGGTTGAAGATTCAGGAATCCTGTTCACTGGGGACACTCTTTTCCCAGGTGGAAGTTTCGGGAGAGTTGATTTCCCCACAGGGAGTCCTGAGAAGCTAGTAGAGTCTCTCAAACGGATATCAGAGATGGACTTTGAAATCGGCCTTCCGGGACATATGAACGCTATGAAATTCAACGCAAGACGTTCAGCGCTCACATCGTATCAAACAGCCAAGAATTGGTTCAAGACATAGAGGGCCGATTCATCAAAACCCTCAATGTATTACTTGGATATGTTAGGTATTCTACTAGGCAAAGAATATATGAGCTAAATCGTTTGAGCGTGAGTGCAGATGGTGCCACATTAGTAGAAAAGCTGTTAGCACATATGCTCAGAACAAGCCCTCCAGCCAGTTAAACGGCATGGGGGACACAAAAAAATAGAACAATCCAACGGTGGGTGTTGAATACTTGGTTAACTCTTCTCGCGACTTGGATGAACTTCTGAAAGAGTTCAAGCCCGACAAGAAGGCTCGTTTTCAAGCCTTTGACAAGGTTATCAATGCCCTCAACACACCCAGTCAATCAATGTTTGTCACAGACAATGACAATGAAGTTGACACGTTCCAGAGGGAGTTCAATCAATACCTCGTATCAACCGGACAAATGGAAGAGGGTGCGGCAGAACTTCCGTATCACATGGTAAGAATTGGGTACGATGGTGACATGCTTGACGACATGTTCAGGCTAATAGTGTCTAACGAGTCTGCTAACTTCAATCCAGCGGCTCTGGATGTCAATATGCTCTATTCCAAGCAGGCGATCTTCCAGCATCTCTATCAGACAATCACGAAAGACAAGTTCATCATTTTCCATATCATGGAATTTCCATTAGCCTACTATTTCGAAACTGCTGTTGTTGTGGATGTTGAAGAGCTCTCAGATGTCATGGACCCGTCGGTTCATGATGACACAATCATCAGATATCTAAATGACCTTCGTGAGCAGGGAACTGAAGAGCATAGAAAGATGTATAGCTTCTTCTATAGAATCAGCACTTCTTTGTTGATGGAACTCTCTAACGTTTTTCTCGTTGTTCCCACTGCAGGTATGAACCGTCACCTCTGTGTCACTAGCTGGAGAACACAGACTCTTCTTCTTGGATTCAGTCCCCTGACATGGTCATCCGGTAGCTTCAGGGTGTTCGACCTGAGTGGTCGAGATATTGATGCTAGGTGGGCATATCCTGCACCGCCATCTGATGATCCAAGAGTGAAGCAATACACACGTATTGTACCCTTGAAGTAATGATATCAGCCCAATTTTCTTAACAGATAAGCCAAATACATAATGTATATACATGTATATATCCATCACTGAATGTATAAAGAATATTTAATACTCGACTAGGTGGTGAATCGTGTGACTGACACATTGACAACGCAACAGGATGCGGTATTGACAGCGAAGGCATTCGTGCCGGGGCATGTCACGGGGATTTTTCGTATCTTCGACGAGTATGATGATCCTCTTCGTTGCGGTTCCACGGGTGCTGGTTTCTCAGTGACCATGGGAACAGTCACGTCTGTGTCTGTGGTGGATCACCCATCGCTAGAGATCACAACGGATTACAACGAACAACGCATAGATGCTAAAGTAACAAAGACGGTGGTACAGAGATTGACTGAAGAATACGAGAGGACACTCAGGGTGCATGTGAAGCATGACTCCTCTCTTATTTCTGGTGCTGGTTTTGGAGCCTCTGGCGCCGGGGCATTAGGCACAGCTCTTGCTCTCAGTCATTTACTTGATCATGATATTGAATATGACAAGGCTGCAGGGTTTGCACATATTGCTGAGATTGTAAACCACACAGGTCTCGGTGATGTCCTCTCTCAAACCGTTGGTGGAGTTGAAGTTCGCGTTCAAGCTGGTGGTCCAGGTGTGGGAAAAATAGAGAATATTGCATACCAAGACTCTCTACGTGTTGTGCTTGCGGGTGCTTCTGGTCGTAAGACCTCAGAAGTCTTGACTAGCCCTTCAACACGAGAAAGAATCAATGCAATAGGTGACAAACTAGTAACGAGGATCATAAACAGTCCAACAATTGAAACCTTTGTAGAGTGCTCACGAGAGTTTTCAGAAGAAATCGGATTGAAAACTACCCGAATAGAACAAGCGCTTGATGATCTAGAAAAAATCGGACTTGTCGATTCAAGTATGGTAATGCTTGGAGACTCTGTGTTCTGTTTCTGCGATGAGAATGAATCAGGCATGGCGCAAGACATTCTATCGAAACACTGGGATATTTCTGAAGTGTCTGTGACCGAAATTGCTCCTGAGGGTGGGAGGTTACTCAAATGACGAAGATTGAGATTCCTCTAGATCATCCCAGAAGAGGCTCTCTGGAAACCAGAGAGAAGATAATTGAGGGCCATGAAACACATGTTGTCGCAACGGCGGGACTCTTGGCTCATGGTAGGGGCGAAGCCTTCGATTATTTAATTGGCGAAAATACAACAGAACTCGCTGAGCAAGCATCACGTGCTGCAGTTGCAGCCATGCTTTCGGCCAAACATCCAGTCATAAGTGTCAATGGAAACATCTGCTCTCTGGTACCCAATGAATTAGTGGAACTATCAGAGATTTGTGGAGCACCATTAGAGATCAATTTATTCTACTATAGAAAAGAACGGGAGGATGCAATCAAGAACGCTCTCTTTGCAGCAGGTGCAAAAGAAGTGTTAGGCACACATGACCGCCCGTCAGCCACAATCCCTGAGTTAAGCAGCAATCGTCGAAAAGTAGACCCTGATGGAATCGGAGCCGGAGATGTAATCCTTGTTCCATTGGAAGATGGTGACAGAACTGAAGCGTTGAAAGCTCTTGGTAAGTTCGTCGTAACTATCGATTTGAACCCAATGAGCAGAACCGCAGTTTATTCTGACATCACTATTGTTGATAACGTAATCAGAGCCCTACCTCTAATGGTAGAGCAAGCCCGAGAGATGAAAGATCTTCCTAAAGACGATCTACGTCTAATTGTGGAGGATTTTGATAATACTAATAATCTTGCCACGTCAGTACACATAATAATGAACCATCTCGAGGCGAGTATTTATGATATTGACAAAATGAGACAGAAATTTTACGCCGGAGAGAATAAACAATGAAGATAGTTGTTGTGGGGTCGGGATCAATCGGAAGTCTATACGGAGCGTTCCTGAGTCGGTTTGAGAATACTGAGGTCATTCTGGTAGGTAGAAATCCTCATGTTTCTGCAATCCAATCCAATGGTCTCAAGATAAAGGGAATCCTAGGAGATCATGTCTTCAAACTAAAGGCAATGAAGTATGCTTCCGAGGTGGACGAAGCAGATCTTGTCATTGTTACAACAAAGACATACGATACCGTCACAGCAGCAAAAAGTGCAAAACATCTCATTGATGCCGGTGCCTCACTATTATTGATTCAGAATGGACTCGGAACTGAAGAATTGGTTGCCAAAGCTCTCAACACTACCAAAGTCCTCAGAGCAACAACCTGCATGAGCGCCATTAGAACTTCACCCGGAGTTGTTACAGCCACAGGTTGTGGTCTCACAGAGATTGGTTCAAGATACCATGAAAATTATGAACTCGTAGAAACACTCTCAAGGATGCTGAAAAAAGTCGGGTTCGACGTTCGAACAAGTGAGAACATTGAAGGGGTCGTATGGACAAAGACCCTTGTGAATTGCGGCATCAACCCTGTAGGCGCTCTAACCGGTCTCTCTAATGGAGAGGTCTACAGAAACCCAGCACTTCGAGGTCTGATCGTCAGACTAGTAAAAGAGGCAGTTCAAGTCGTCGAAGCACTAGGGATTGAACTCACCACAGAAGATCCTGTTAGATATGCGCTTGGAACTGCAAAAGCAACAGGGGACAACATCAATTCGATGCTCCAGGACCTCCAAGCAGGAAAGAGAACCGAGATTGATGCGATAACTGGTGAAGTCATCAGGTTGGCGAAGCAGCTTGGAATCGAAACCCCATCAAGCGAAGCAGTCTATGTACTTGTGAAAGCATTGGAGTCCAAGTACCTTGAGGAAGGCGGAGAATTAGCTGAAACTGACATTCTTGAAATTGACGACCTTGTCGAAGCAATAACTGGGTGATTTCCTTGGTCGAGCACACATCAAAGCTCATCAAAGGAAGTCTGAGCAAACTACTAGAAGGAAAGACAATAGCTCTTGGAATTACTGGAAGTGTAGGAGCAGTTGAGTGCGTTGCTTTGGCTCGAAAACTGATGCGTCATGGTGCTGAAATTCACACTATTATGAGTCGTATGGCTCAGACAATAATCCATCCATATTTGATGGAATGGGCCACAGGTAATCCAGTCATCACTGAACTCACTGGTCAGATTGAACATGTGACCCTTGCTGGAAAACACGAGGGCCATGTTGATTTACTTATAATCGCCCCATCTACAGCTAATACAATTGGAAAAGTAGCAAATGGTATTGATGACACACCCGTTACCACCACAGCCTCATCAGCCATAGGTGCAGGAATTCCAGTCATTATTGTCCCAGCCATGCATGAATCAATGTACGATCATCCAGCCGTAATAGAGAACATAAAGAAGTTGAAAGACATGGGAATCACTATTGTTTCTCCACGGATGGAAGAGGCAAAGGCAAAGATTCCAGAGGTGACAACAATTGTTGATCATGTTCTCGCAGTGTTGGGTCCCAAGGACCTTGAAGGCAAACATTTCGTTGTCACAGCAGGACCAACAAAAGGATGGATAGACAGAGTTCGCTTCATCACAAATCCCTCGACAGGAAAGATGGGAATTGCAGTAGCTGAAGAGCTAATTCGGAGAGGTGCTACTGTGAGTTTAGTAATTGGCCCCACTTCAGAACAGGGCCCGGTCCTTGCAGAGATTCACAACGTGACAACATCACAGGAAATGCTTGACACTGTGATGGCAGAGCTTTCAGCACGTAAGACTGATGGTTTTGTTTCAGCAGCGGCGGTTCTTGACTACATTCCTTCTAAGATGGAAGATAGTAAGATGGCGTCAGGAGCAGAAAGTCTGAGTATCAAACTCGTCCCCACAAAGAAGATTATCGAAGAAGCAAGAGGAGCACACAAACAGCTCTTCATTGTCGGATTCAAGGTAGAGTCCGGAGTGACAGACGAAGAACTTGCATCAAGGGCAAGGACGAAGGTCGATACAGGGATATGTGACCTCGTCGTAGCAAATGATGAACATAGAGCGGGTGTTGCATTTGGTACAGATACGAATGCGGTTTTGATTGTAGGAGCCAAAGACTATACTAGAAGTGTCGATCTCGCATCGAAGAGAGAGATAGCGCGTCACATTGTCAATGAAATTGTCGAGAACATGAAGTGACGAATCGGTTTCAGAGTATCTCTATTAGTGAATCAGCCATTCTATTCATATCCACAAAGATTAGACCAATTTGAGCATCTGCTTTTGCAAGAACTAGGAAGAGTGCGTTTTCGCCCACTGATGTGAGTAGGGTGTAACCTCTGTCACTTTTTACATAGATTTCCTTAAGGTTGCCGCGATCCAACTCGCTTGCAGCTTTCTCACCTAGTGATAACAGTGCGGCACTAATCGCTGCAACTCGTTCTTGTTCAGCTTCTGGGAGAGCAGATGATATCATCAATCCGTCTGCAGAAACAAGAGCCGCGCCTTCAACGCCAGGTACTGTTTCAAAGTCACGAATAATTCTATTGATGCTATCAACGCGACTGGACATACTTGCACCCTCGAGCAATCCGAACAAACGCTAGTCTGTGGCCACTCTATAATAACTTATTGCATTTCTTAGATTTTCTGACAGTACGACGGTCTTAGACCAATCTAAACTCCAAAGTACTCTTTCACATCGGATTTACTGTCTTTTTTCCGCTGTTCTTGCTCCTTCCTCCTATCACGTGGCGTGCTTTCACGTTTCCAGCCTATGCTATCGCCACGTTTTTTCTTCCAGTAGATCCAACCACCTACTACGGCAACAAAACTACCGCCAAGGATGATAATCATTAGCAATGGGAATGGTCGAATGAGCACGAACTGTTCTAGTGTAAGAGTAAGAGTATCGTAACTAGC
>JAGXOC010000114.1 GCA_019894665.1 Candidatus Thorarchaeota archaeon | reverse complement strand
GAATACAATTCATTCATAGTCATGGCACGAGAGATCTTCGGACCTGAGTATCTGCCGTACAGGCAAGAGAAACAGATGTAGATTCAAATTTTCAATTTCTGTTTCAAATCCCTTGGGAAAAGTTCAGCTAGAACGTTACGATGATAGGGACTGCTTATGCAATGTAGGTTGGTCCCGACCATCATCTTAAATAACCCTATCTAGCAAGCGCTGGATGAGAGGAATGACTGATTGAAAATCAACAGTATGATGATTGAAGATGTAGTGACTGTTTCGGGAGATACCTCTATCAAAGAGGCGATTCAAACCCTTTATCACAAGCATATTGGCTCAATCGTTGTCATCGATAAGGAGGGGAAGTGTGAGGGGATATTCACAGAACGGGATGCCATCCGAGTCGTAGCTACGGAAGTTACCCTGAGTACACCGCTCAAGGAGGTCATGACGACTAATCTCACGACAGTGGAAGAGGGAGCTACATTCGCACAGGCAAAGAATATCATGAGGTCCCATAGTATACGACACTTGCCAGTTACTGATGAGGCGGGCCATCTTATTGGCCTCCTCAGTCTCAGATCGATCTTGAATGAAGTCCATGATATGCACCCAATCAAACGCTAGGAATCTTTGATGTAACACCAGGAGAGAAAACTAATGAAGCGGTTCAAAAACAATCCAATCCTTGAACCAGTAGCAGGTCATTACTGGCAGAACCGAGAAGTGTTCAATGCTGCTGCCGTCTATGCAGGAGATAAAGTCCATATCCTTTATCGCGCTATGGGAGACGATGGTGTGTCACGGTTAGGATATGCGAATTCCTCGGATGGCTACTCAATCGACATGCGCCAGCCCGAACCAGCTTTTGCACCAGCGGATTCCTATGAGGATCTGGGTTGTGAGGACCCGCGACTCACGCTTATGGACGGAAAATGTCTGATGACCTATACGGCCTACAGAAGTCATCCAATAAACGCGTACCAGGTTTCCATCACTGAGATTTCTATAGAAGACTTGGTATCAGGCCACTGGAACTGGGGAGAGAGATGGCTGCCCTTTAATGGCATCCTCAACAAGAATGCCGTGATATTCCCTAAGAAGATAGATGGCCGCTATGTGATGTATCATCGTATTGAGCCGTACCTATGTATTGCTTATTCAAACGACCTGAAACGGTGGTGTGATATGAAGGCTGTGATGCAACCAAGGCCCAATAGTTGGGACAGTCTCAAGATTGGATCCGCAGGACCCCCCATCGAAGTCAGCGAGGGGTGGCTTTTCATCTATCATGGGGTGGACTATAACTACGTCTATCGTCTCGGTGCTCTATTAATCGACAAGGATGATCCAGAGAACATTCTCTATCGTTCAGAGAAACCGATATTGGAACCAACTGAGGAGTATGAAAGATTTGGCAAGGTGCCTAACGTCGTGTTTAGCTGTGGTAGCGTCCTGATGGATGATAAGCTGTTAGTCTACTACGGTGGTGCCGATACGGTCGTGTGTGGGGCTGAGTTTGACCTAGGCGAACTTCTTCCTTAGTTGAGCTCTGTTTCTACGAGCAACCCTCATGGCTTTTTCTTACTCAAAGTCTCCATCTCAAGGCGGGCTAGGAGATAGGAGAGACCTGACTCTGCCCCTTGGTTTCTGTTGAGACCTTCAGGTGTAATTCCGTCATAACAACCACCAGTGGCGGGATTATAGACCATTACGTTCTTTGAGTTCTTTCCCATGAACCAATCAAATGCAATGTGTGCAATCTTGGAATATTGCTCTTTTCCAGTTGCCTGTAATGCGGCGGATGCGGCTTCTACCATACATGATGCTTCAATTGGCTGTTGATCGTAGAGCGCCCTCTTCCCACCTTTTTTCTGCAAGGATTGAGTACCTACTGGTTGGAATATATCCTGAATGATGTCGTTAGCTGAAAGAAAATCAAAAGTCTTCTCAGCGATGTGGAGATATTCTTGCCTTCCAGTTGTCTGATAAGCCCTGAAAAGTGCATGAGGAAGGCGAGCATTTGCATAGGTAAGGTTCGGTTCAAACCATTGCCACGACGACTTAGACTCGTGTCTGTAAGCTTCACAGAGTCGGTCAGCTAGATGAATCACATTCGACGGAGGGTTCTTGTCTTGAGGGAATGCTTTGGCATAGTGATAAAGACCCAAGATGGCAAAAGCATGTGTTCGAGGCGAACCTGACCTCGACGCCCAAATCAAGCTCTTGTCAAAGATCTCTTTCGCTGTCATTCTGAAGTCTTCAGGAATCGGGGCATCTTGACAATAGCCACAAGCCCAGAGAACCCGACCGAGTGAATCTTCAGATCCCTCAGCATCGAGAAAGTCACGATTGTATCCAATGAAGTTGTGAACTCGTCCATCTTCTTTCTGCACATGGAGGAGAAAACTCAGATAGGTTCTTGCAAGGTTTAAGGCGTGCTCTTTTCCTCGTAATCTATGATATTTGAGGACAGCTATGAGAGCGCGAGCATTATCATCAGTGGTATATCCTTCTCTCCTGTCAGCAATCGAGGATTTTGCGTGTTGGAGAATACCTGTGTCGTCGGTCAGAGCTTGTAACCAATTGCAGTTTATAGAAGGAAGTTTGATTGAAATCATCCCCTTGGCTACTGAATCATTTCTTTGAATAAGGAGGCATATTTCGAGGCCACTCTGGACCATATCATTTCCTGGCCGTACTCATATGCCAGCTTCTCCACATGAGCTTTCTGGTCAGGATTTTGCAGGAGTTGTCTAATGCCATCAGAAATAGATCTAGGGCTTTTGAATTTGCACAGTACTCCACGACCATCAGCTAAAACTTCTACAGCATAGTAGAAGGGAGTGGAAACAATGGCTCTTCCTGCACCTAGTGCATAAGTAACGGTCCCGCTTGAGAGTTGATCCACATTGACATAGGGGCAAATGTATACATCCGTGGCCTGTAGGTAGTGGATTAATTCTTCTTTACTCAGGAAACGATTGTGGAACTTAACATTCTTCTCTAATTTTAACTGCTTCACCAACCTAACAAGACTTTTTCTGTATTTCTCACCCTCATGAAGTCTAACTTGCGGATGAGTTGCTCCAATTATCAAATAGAGAATGTCAGGCCACTCTTTGACTGTTGCGGGTAGAGCTTTGATTGCATTCTGAATTCCTTTGTCTCGACTCAAAAGCCCAAAGGTAGACAAGATTGTTCGCCCATCTAAACCTAAGCCTTCTTTTACAGAGTCACTCGGAACAAATGGTATGGGAGGGGTTCCGTGTGGGATTATTCTAATCTTGGCAGCATCCACACCATAATGCTCTTGGAGGATGTTAGCTGCCATCTTTGTCATGACTGCAATAGCAGAGCTGTATTTCCCTATGCCCTTCACCACTTTCTTGTGGGCTGCAGAGCTTTCTGGCGAACTAAACACCTTTGCATCGGGAAATAGCGTCGTGTGCATTGTTGTGATGCAAGGTTTGTTCAGTTTTCTGAGGAAGGTCAAGAGATAATTCCCCCAATCTCCACCGAAAAGTCCAAACTCATGCTGTACATTTATCAAATCAATGTCTGAGCTGTTGATTTGATCAGCTACATGGCGATATGATCTCTCGTCATCCGCATCAATGTGCATCACTACTTCTTTTCCATAGTTATAAAATGAGCCCGGGTCATTCATAGCAATAATAGCTGCAGGTTTCAATGTGTGGAGTGCGTCTACATTCTTAATCAAGTCCTCGGTGAAAGTGGCGATTCCGCACTCTCTGGGCGTATAGCTGCTCATATAGGCTACTTTGAACATAAACTAATCACATCACCAGTGGATAGAAAGACCCTGTCCAGGTGGAATATATGACTTATAGTTAGAGATAAGCATTATGAAGCAACATCAATCTGATTATTCATTCTTTATCCTAGCACAACTCGATGGCATTCCTGACATTCCTCTGTTGTGATGCAGATGCATCGGTTAAACAAGTTCTTTTGCACATTCAATGAGCTTAACACCCTCTTCACTGAGTCGATCAGCTATTTCCTGTGTGGCGCCTTCAGCAAAACAACGATAGATAGGTTCAGTACCAGACGGTCTGATAAGATACCAACCCTCCTCGTGAATTATTTTCACACCATCTAGTGTTATGCGATTCATGTCCTTAGTTAGTTCAAGAAGTGCCTTTAGAAGCGGCTCCTTCTTTTCTTGAGGAACAGGTACTTTCACCTTTGTAT
This sequence comes from Candidatus Thorarchaeota archaeon, assembly GCA_019894665.1. Taxonomy (GTDB): domain Archaea; phylum Asgardarchaeota; class Thorarchaeia; order Thorarchaeales; family Thorarchaeaceae; genus SMTZ1-45. The sequence continues at coordinate 3,346 of JAGXOC010000114.1, read as the reverse complement.
TGAAATATACAGGAAGTTCACTGACGAGCTGTGAGAGTGTCTTGCCTTCAAGAGCAATCATTTCCACAACTTGGGTAGCTGTCATTGCACCATCACGAACAGGTTGATGGGCTGGATAAAAGACCCCGCCATTTTCCTCGCCACCCAATTCTGCACCAATCTCTGCGATCCTGTGTGAAACATCAACACTTCCGACTTCAGTCCAATCTATCTTAGCGCCAGCTTTTCGAGCTACATCTTCAATAACACGACCGCTTGAAACAGGTGTGACAAGGGTTGACCCACGTTTTCTAGCTAATATTCGCGAGGCAATCAACGCAAAGGATTGGTCACCCCAAAGTACCCTTCCTGTTTCATCAACAAAGGTCGCTCTATCTGCATCGCCATCATGTGCTATCCCTAAATCAGCCCCTGTGACTCTCACCGCGGCCGCGAGCGCCTTAAGATTCTCAGGGATTGGCTCAGGATTTCTTCCCGGAAAGGAACCATCTAACTGAGCGTTGAGTGAAACTACTGTACATCCAAGTTCTCTTAGGAGACGTGGGGTCACTAAGCCGCCTACACTATTCGCACAATCAACAATCACTTTCAGGTTCTTAGTCCTTATTTTCTCGACATTGAGTTGCGATTTGATTCCCTCTATATACACATCAATTGCAGAGTCATTATGTGTGACTTCACCAATTTTGTCCCAATCAGCAGTTTTGAACTGATTCGATTGATATACCATTTCAATCTGATTTTCGGTCTCTCGAGATGTTTCAATTCCGTTGGATCCAATCACTTTGATTCCATTGAACTGAGGTGGGTTGTGTGACGCTGTGACCATGACTCCTGCGATGCATCCTAGTCTGGGAACCATATACTGCAAGGCCGGAACTGGCACAGGACCAAGATTGACAACCGAACAGCCTGTTGAGGTTAGCCCAGAAATCAATGCATGAGTGAACATTTCACCGCCCTTTCGCGAGTCCCTTGCTATAGCAACCATACCGGGCCCAAACACAGAGCCTGTTGCACGACTCAGTTTGAGAACCAATTCAACGGTTAAGTTCTCGTTTATTACACCGCGGACCCCGTTTGTACCAAACATTTTGGTCAAAGTTAAATCACTGAGACCTGTGAGAGTTGGTGACGACTTAACATTTATCATAGCGGATTTCTCTTTGTGATTTCCGATTATCCAACATTTACAGGCCGCCTCTAGTATGGTATCAACTATGGAGGAGAGAGAGGTCTTCCTCTCTCCTCACTCTTTCTCTATATACTGGGTCTAGTCATAGTGGATAACCATTCCATCATGTAAGCCAATTGAATGCTGTACGCATACAATCCAAAATGTGATTGTGAATTGAGTTTACAGCAGCATGATTCTCAAGATTTAGCATCACAATGACACCCTCATGGGCTTCAGGATAGAAGAACATCCGAGTGGTCACTCCTGGCCCACTACCACCATGCCCCCACAACACACCTGAATTCTGAAAATACAGACCATAGTTGGTAACGATGGATGGGTAATGAAGGGTCATCATCATTTGGAGTGTGCTATTGCTTAGAATAGTAGTGTTACCAATAGTCCCACCCTCCATCAGTACAGTCAAGAGTTGGGCTTGTTGGCGTATACTTGTTCTCATGAAACCACAGGGATAGACAGCGGAGCTGTAGTGTCCATAAGGAGTAAACCCGGATCCTGTGTAGAGGTACGGAATTGCCATCATGTCATTTTCGAGATTCTCTAAGAACCATGAGGTCTCGTTCATGCCGAGTGGTAGGAAGATGTTCTGTTGGCAATAGTCCTCAAAGGTTGTATTAGAAACGACCTCAACAAGGTAGGCAATCAGAGTTGAGCCAACATTCGTATAGTCATACTCCGTCCCAGGTTCAGCATCATTGAAGTTATCAGTATGATAATAGGTTCCAGCGGGCGTGAGATAGTTCTGAGTGAACTCCTCAAGTGACAAAGGAGAATCAATTCCCGAAACCTCCAATGGACCTAAGACTGACCAGTTATCGCGAATACCTGAAACATGAGAGAGAAGCATCCGAGGGGATATTGTTGTTTCAGGATGATCAGGATGGACAACGTCGAAGGGGAGAAAGTCATTGATGTCATCATCCAAGTCGATGTGTCCTATCTCGACGAGTTGCATGAAAGCAATCCCAGTCACAATCTTTGATACCGATCCAAGCATGAATATTATGTTACTGGTAACACTGATGTTCTGTTCAAGGTTGGCATAACCATAAGTCCCCATCCACTCCACAGCACCATTCTTCACAGCACATGCGGCAACTCCAGGAATGTGCTCCTCGTTCATGACCGCTTGGATATTCAAATCGAGCGTGTTTAGTGCATGTTGCGCGGGGTCGGATTGTAAAAGAAGACCAGTTATGAAAATGGATGATAGCACTAACGCAGAGAGAGCTATTGCCATCACATACTTCTTGTTACCGACAATTGGTTTCAATGTTCAATTCACCTTGCATGTCTAGCTTATTGGAATAAAATAAGAATCGCCTTCTACGCAGTATTACCAATAGAGTGGACTATCTGCTGTACAGGCAAGAGAAACAGATGTAGTTTCAGAATTCAAACCGAGAGACCCGCTCCAAAAATCATCTTGGTTTTGTGTGTTGAAGAATTGAATAAAGGATGATGTTACTTACGGAGAATAAAGAAGCAAAAACCCCCAATGTTAGAGAATGAAGTGGGCCCTCCATAATAATCATGTAAGCAATAGCTGATGCCCACATCAGAGCATTAGCTATTATGGTTGCTCCAAGTTGTTGTTTGATGACTCCGACAACTGCTGCTGAAGCTGAATATGTGACGAGCTTGGTCAACAACGAGTATGTGTCCTTTCCAAGATCCGACAAACAATAGAGCCCATTGTCATGATGCAAAAGAGGTGCGAGTGCACTGAGATGATAGGAGAGAGATGCACTCTCTTCAATATCGGTTGCACTCATAATCTCGGTGAATCTAAGACCCTTATTGTCCCCGATAATTCTAATTATATCTCTCCTAATCTGATGACCAAGCGTTTTGAATACCTCTTCTTCAAGACTCTGAGATTCCTTCATTTCTTCAGACATGGTACTTCCCTTGTGTTGTATAGCATATTAGGAATATAATATAGTTAGTTTACTAGATTTTACTAAATCACATTTTACATTGAATTATCTTCTAAAATGATCATCATGGCATGCGAGATATTCGGACCGGAAAAGAACCGCTTTTATCCCACTGAACATATCCAGCCCTCAGTAGACAGCACTGAGAAGAAGGAAATCAGAATGGCATCACCTAGTTCCTACCAATGGCTTGTTGGCTATGGTACAT
>JAGXOC010000113.1 GCA_019894665.1 Candidatus Thorarchaeota archaeon | reverse complement strand
CTCTAGGACTTGCATCATATATTGGAGGTGTGCTTTGTTTCTGTTCGTAGAGTCCAATGGATCTGTCGAGCTCATCACGGAATGTTTCAGGTTTCCTGTAGTATCCATCATAGGGGTTACGTTGAGGTGGAATTGATCCCCAATTGCTATCCCGTGGTCTTGGACCCGGTCGCATTAGAGGTACATCCTTATCATATTGTGATCTGTCATTTGTGGAGAGGAGAGAATATACCATTCCTTCAATCTTGAGTCTGACATCACTTGTACTGACATCGGTCTGTTCAATTTTTCTGACCCTTTGCATATCTGTTTGAATGTATTTGTCAAACTTCCTCGCAATCTCTATATAATCCGGTAGAACCTTCTTTGTCTGATCTGAGCAAGATGCTCTGAGTTCACCTTGTTTCATTTTGAGGACTAAACGTTTTCTCAATCGCCCATCCTCTTCAATGGACTTCAAGTAAATCAATGGAAAGTCGAAAGTTGTTTCCATTTTCTTGCGAACTCGTCCAGTTTCTGCAATGAACAGGAGTCTTTTGTTGGTTATGAAAAGTGTTCCAAAAGCTTTGTCATTTTTGAGAAAATCACTCCCCGCAATCTTGATTTCAGGAAGTGCACAGACTGGAAGTTCTCCAACCGAAAGCTGACAGTGCTCATAGAATGTTGCGAACTGTCCCTTGTAGTAGTCGAGTCCGTCGAGCTGCCTTTTTACATCCTTCAGTGTGCTTCTAAGTGGCTCTAGTGATTCGTCGATATTCTGTTTGTAATGGATTCCCATCTCTGTTATCCTGTTTGTGATCCCATCAATGAATGGGAATTGATTGGGGTTCCATTGTGTGTAGTCTATGAAGTTTCTAGTTTCAGCAGCCATCCTTTTAGCAATGATTTCGGCTTGGCTTGAAATTCTATTCTTAATGGCTGGAAGTTCATTCTGAATACCCTCTATCTTCTCTTCAATCCATCTGTAATGGAGAAAATTAGCCATCCTGACAGATACCAGTAATCTCTTGGCACTTGCAAGCTTGTTTGTGAACTCCCTAAGTCTTGTGTGTCCGTATTGAATTGTCATTATTGCATGTCGCATGTCGAGTGCTAGCGACCTTCTTCGGTCTTCCAGAAGTACTACCCTTGAGGAGTGGCATCTCGAGCAGATGTCTACTGTCTTTCTCCCCATACCAAGATCCACAGATTCACACTGGGGACACTTTTCGAACTTTTCACCAGGTACAGGAGAACCAAGGGTGTGATGACACTCACTACAGACGGCGTACTCACTAGAGCTCGATTCAAGACATTCAGAGCACAAAGCGGCCCCACAATCCTCACACATGTGTGTCGCTCTGTTTGACTGGCATGATCTACATTGTCCAATTGAGGAGTCTTCTGTCAAGTGAGTACCTCCGGTAGTCTACTTACATCGAGGAGTTATCCAAGAATAACCCGTGTATTATTCGGAGAACATGAAGGTCTCTTTGTCCATTATTCAGAAGGAATGTACAAGCCATATCAGTTATATCCGAACTCAATGGCAAGAGGTCACTTCAAAGGCGATATTCATGGAAGACCTTGCTCAGGCCGCCATCGACGCAGCTCTAAAGACCGGGGTCAGTTTTGCTGACATTCGAATCGAGAACTCCACGACAACAATCATTGAACTCAATGATGGTGTCACAAGACAATCAATGGCCTCACGTATGAAGGGAGCTGGAATCCGTGCGTTCATTGATGGCGCATGGGCATTTGCACAGACTACAAACCTGACCAGTGAAGGAATGCGGACAACAGGCGAGTCAGTTGCAAAATTGGCTCTTGCTACAAGAGAGAAAGTCGCAGAGAAGTTCGTAATTGATGGTCCTACTTTTGATGCAAAGGTCAAGTTGAATGTCAAGAAGCCATTTGACAGTGTATCAATTGAAGAGAAGATGGGCTTCGTACAAATGATTGATAATCAAGCCCGCGATTTCGATGAGCGAATCGTCTCCACCAGAACTATCTATGGTGAATTATCCTCTGAGATATTCATTGCGAATTCATTAGGAACCCGTATTGCCCTTCAAAATGCAATACCTCGAGTTATTTCAATTCCAACTGCAAAGGAAGGTCCCAACAGACAACGGATTCAACAGTCCATAAGTTTTCGAAGTGGATTTGAAGAAATGGAAACTGAAGAAGCACAGAACATAGGCACAAAAGCTGCCAAACTTGCCATCGATCTCCTGGCCTCAAAATCTGCTGAGGGCGGTATCTATGATGTAGTCCTAGATCCTGCCTTGAATGGTGTTGTGACCCATGAAGCTTTTGGACATGCTACTGAAGCTGACAACTGGCCTGCCCATTCTACGGTGCTAGAGGAGAAGATCAACGAGAAGGTTGGGCCCGACTATCTCAGCATTAGTGACGACCCAACCCTAACCGGAATGCGCGGGTCTACAGAATATGATTGGGAGGGAACTAAGACCAAGAAACGACGCATGGTGAAAGATGGCATTTTGACAGATCTCCTTCACAGTCTGGAGACCTCAAGCAGGTTAGAACTGGAACCAAACGGTGCTGCGAGAGCCCAGTCTTTCATGCATGTCCCCCTGCCTCGGATGAGTAACACCTTCATGGAGCCAGGAGACTGGGATGTTGATGAACTCATCGAGGACATGAAACACGGTATTCTTCTTTGTAGTTTCAATTATGGTTATACGCAATCTGCTAAGGGTCAATTCATGTTCCAGGCCAGTCATGGATATATGATTGAAAATGGCGAGAAAGAAACAATGGTCCGGGATGTTTCACTCGCAGGAAATATCCTTGAGGTGTTAGCAAAGGTTGACGCCATTGGAAAAGACTTCGAGTTGGAGGGAGGGACCTGCGGTAAAGACGGTCAAAGTGTTCCAATTATGACGGGAGGTCCTCATGCAAGGATTAGGCAGGTGCCCGTGGGAGGTATGTGAAATGAAAGAAAGACTCCTCGAGATAGCTGAAACCGCAGTCAAAATGGCAGAAAAACTTGGAGCATCTCAAGCAGAGGCGTATGTGGGGCAATCTCGTGCTTTTGCGATTGACGCTGAGAATTCTGCAATAAGGAATGCTGAGGAGAAACGTGATGCTGGCATCGGCATTCGAACAATCATAGGCAAAAAGATCGGCTTTGCATTTGTCACCACTCTTTCAGATGATGATGTGCGTGAGGCCGTCACAATGTCAGTGAAGCTTGCGAAAGTATCGATTCCCGATCCAGATTTTGTCAGTCTTCCTTCGGATGATAATTCATATCCGACGGTAAAGGGTCTCTTTGACAAAAACATCGCAGAACTACCTTCCGAGGTCACTGCAGACATGATAATCCGGGTTATTGATGCCTCAAAGCAAGTCCTTGAAGGTCGTGATTATGCTATCTCTGCCGGAGTCCAAAGTTCTTCAGGGATGAACGCGGTCGTGAATTCATTGGGCATTTCATGCTCCGGGGCACGGAGCTCTATCCTGCTATATTCTTCTCCCATTGTTAAGGAAACTGATGATCAAACCGAAAGTTATGACTATCAACTCACTCGGGATCTGAGTGAGATTGACCCAGAAAAGATTGGAGAGAACGCGGCCCACCTCACACTGAAACTCTTAGGTCCTAAGACCATTGAAGGTGGTGAAATGCCTGTGGTCTTTGCTCCCTTAGGAGCGGCAACTGTCATAGGACATGGATTTGCCGGTGCAGTAAGTGCGGAGGAAGTCCAGAAAGGACGTTCCTACATCTCTGATGCGTTTGGTGATACGATAGCCTCTGAAAACCTAGAGATTGTTGATGATGCATTATTGACTGCGGGATTGGGGTCTCGCTCCTTTGACGCAGAAGGATATCCTGCTCAGAGAACATCGATAATTGAAAAGGGAGTTTTGAAGGGATTGCTACACAATTCCTACACTGCAAACAAGGACGGTGTGCAAAATACTGGAAATGCCAGTAGACCTTCATACGCCGGTCTGCCTTCAATCTCTACATCAAACTTCATCATCTCACCCGGAAAAGGGACACTGGATGATCTGGTTTCAGAGATAGACAAAGGCGTGCTCTGCAGGAATACTGCCGACCGACCGAATATGACTACTGGTGATCTGAGTGCGATGCTGTACGAGGGTTTCTACATCGAGAGAGGCGAGATCAAACATCCCGTGAAGAATACGCTTGTTGGAATTAACATGCGTGACCTACTGCAACGTATCAGTCGTGTTGGAAGTGACACTACAACGACACTCGCTATGATAACACCTTCATTTGTTGTTGAAAGTGCAACCGTCACCTCAGGTTAGACTACATACGATTGACAACTGGAATTCCAAGAACAATTAGGCAGTTTGCTATTGTCATCTTGAAGGCACTTACGAGTGCAAGACGTGAAGCTCTTACATCTGGCTCTGCTTTGAGGACGGGACATGAATCATAGAACTTGCTGAATAAATTGGCTAGACCGTACGCGTAGGCTGTGATTCTGTTAGAAGTGAAGCTTGTACCCCACACATTCTTCTTCAGAGACCTGGCCACCTCTAGGAGTTCTTCCGGGAACTGCGCAATTGCTTTGACCAATTCGAATTCCGCATCACCGGAGAGTATTGTGAGGTCCAGATTAGATACTGATTCGCCCTCTGCCTTCTCCATAATTCTTTGTGCTCTTGCATGCGAGTATTGAATGTACGGTGCAGCATCCCCATTGAAATCGAGCGCCTCATTCCATCTGAAGGTTATCTGTCTGTCAGGTGAGGCATTAAGCATGAAATAACGGACAGCACCAATTGCTACTTGATTGGCAACATTATTTTTGAAAGCATCATTTTCGTCAGGATTTCTTTTCTCCACCTCAACTCTTGCAAGCTCTGTCGCCTTGTCGAGAACGTCATCAGTTGTATACCCAATCCATGTTCCATGCCTTCCAGAGAAATCGACATTTTCAAGGCCGACGAACTCGTAAGCTATGTGGTGCGAGTTATCGCTCTCCTTCGAATATCCAAGAATATCTAGAATAGTATAGACCATTTTTTGTGGATGGGCCTGTCGAGACCCTATGACGTTCATCACGATGTCAAACTTACCGAGGTTTCCTTTCTTACCCTGCAGATCTGTTCGCATCACTGTCTGGTCGTTCGGCTGTTTCTCGAAAATCGAATATTTGAATGGGTCATCAATTATCCCAAACTTCCAAAGCTGGAGTGCAACATCTGCCCCAGTGTAGGTCCTAGTACCATCAGATCTGAACAAAATCTTGTAGGGGTCTTTCATATCCTTGAATTCATCAATCACTGATAGGTCTGCAACTATGCAGCCTGCTTTCTCACCCTCATCCAGTCGAATGATATTATCAGATTCTAACATCATTTTCTGTGCTATCTCTAGAATTCCACAATGTGCTATTGCACTCTCCCACACCTGATAGTCATGGTAAATGCCGAGTCTGTATGAGGTTTCACACTGTGCCTTTAGACATCTGGTCACCATTTTGGCACTTAGCTTTGCCTCTGGGCTTTCAAGGTCTTCTAACTTTCTAGAAACCTCTCGAATCTCCTCTTGAACTGACTCACTGTTATCGAACGTTTCCTGCACCTGAACATACAGATGGCCAAGGTAATGGTCGTACTTGGTGTCATCTCCATCCTCCTCAACTTGCATGAGCTTCCAAATCAGCTGTGCAATCTGAAGTCCAAGGTCGTTTATGTAATCCAATCTGACAGCATCATATCCCACCCAGTCAAGTATGTTACAGAGTGTGTCTCCCAAGATGGCGTTCCTGGCATGCCCTATGTGCCATGGTTTGGACGGGTTTACTGCAGGAGACTCTATCAAAGCCCTTTGATTCTTGAATTCTTCGCTGCGGCCATAAGTCCCCGCATATTTGAGGACACTTCCTACCGTAAGTTCTGCCATCTTTCCATGATCCAAGAAGATATTGACGTAAGGTCCCTTGGTCTTGACTTCTTTTATCAACGGGTCCTCTGCTGCAACTGCTTCCAGTTTAGGTAGTAACTCGTTCACGATGGCGACCGGACTATTCTTGCGTTCTTTCGCCAATGAGAACGCAATTGTTGATGCAAGATCTCCCAAAGCTGAATCAGGAGGTTTCTCAATCGACAATGCCACAACATCTTGTGAAACACAGAATACATCTGACAGCATCTTCACTACCGACTGTCTAACAGTTTTCCAAGGGTTAGTGGAACTCTCCGTCACTTACATTTCACCCATATGCAAGAGAGAAACTGCAGTGTTACTTCATAAATGAAACGCTTAGACTGCACAAAATGGAATTCACAAAATGGGCTAAATCTAGAGATTCTAGTATGAGTAATAATCACGAGTGATGAAAATATGGACCCTTTCAAAATGCATGGTGCAGAAAGAATCGGCACAAGGGATTGCAATCAAGATGTCTTTTATTCAAACATTCATCTAAAAAATCGACAAAGGGTTTATTACGATTATTGCATGGGCATGTGTGTTCGCCCGCCCGTTGGGCGAATCACCAGCGCCACAAAAGACAAGGATTCTCTCCTCGCCAGAGGGAATCGACGCATTCGATCACACCACAGCTCTTACAGCAGTGTCACTCACAAGGTGCCCCTGCATGGAGATGATTGGACTGGCCAGCAGAGACTCAAAGACCCAGAAAAAGAGAGAGCCCAAAGGTTCGGCCAGCTATGTTTGTTCTGCTTGTAGCTGCGAGGATGTCTTTATTGACCACGCTCGTGGAGAAGTTATTTGTTCTAGTTGCGGACTTGTTCTTTCAGACCGCTCTATTGATATGGGTCCAGAATGGAGAGCCTTTACTGCAGATGAGCAAAATGCCCGTCAGCGCGTAGGAGGCCCAACAGACTGGAGCAAGTTTGACCAAGGTCTTACTACTACCATCGGTCGACAGAACGTTGATGCATCAGGACGAAAACTTACTTCGACACGAAGAGCAGAGATTCACAGACTTAGAAAATGGCAGATCCGAACCAAAGTGCACTCTTCTGACAAGCGCAACTTAGCTGTTGCGATGACAGAACTACATAGAATAAGCTCTCAATTGAGTATCCCGTACTCGATTCGAGAAACCGCGGCCGTGATCTACAGGAAAGCCTTACGAAAAAGACTGACCCGTGGTCGTACCATTCTCGGGATGATTGCCGCCTCGCTGTATCTAGCGTGTCGTGTTCACACGGTTCCACGACCTCTTGAGGAGATCGTTGAACAGATACACATTACACGCAAGGAACTCAGCCTTTGTGTTCGACTCATTCTTAGGTATCTTAACCTCAAGATACCCCATAGTAACCCTGTGGAGTTTGTTCACCGCTTCGGCACTGAACTAGACCTTCCAGGTGAGGCGAAAAAGAAGGCCATTGATATCCTACAGATGGCGAGGGAGCAAAGGCTCACCATCGGTAAAGATCCCAAAGGAATGGCTGCTGCTGCAATCTATGTTGCTAGCATTCTCACAGGTTCTAGACGGACCCAACTTGAGATTGCACGAACCGCACGTGTGACTGAGGTTACCGTGAGGAACCGCTACAAGGAAATGGTTGAGAAATTAGGTATCTCGACCACTTGAG
>JAGXOC010000112.1:3367-7573 GCA_019894665.1 Candidatus Thorarchaeota archaeon | reverse complement strand
GTGCTGGCTCCTGATAATTCTGGACCAACTGTCTTGAACTCCTCAAGCATTGAGAGCGCAATGGGCATGACAGCAATCAGGAAGAAGCCGAGAATCGCAGCTGACACGTACGCCATCTCAGCACTAGTACTATTACCCAAAACCCAGGTTGCGATAATTCCAACTATCAGGGACACAATGAGGAATGGCTTTCGCTTCTGAACCTTGTCTGAGATTGCAGGAACAACAATAGCACCAATGATCCCAAACACCAAGAGTAGTACCATGACGATCGCTGGACTTCCTAGACCTGCAGTGATTGGAATTCCCAGACTGACGAGAAGTTCCTCCACTATCGCTGTGAGACCGATGAATATCCCGAATCCTGCGAAGAATCCGAAGGAGATGAACCAGACATTTCTGTCCTTTAGCATCCCTCTGATGCTGCCTGTTGCCTCTGCCAGTACATCGATGTCTGGAGGATGCTGTGGTTTGTCCCTTGCCACTGCAAAGAACGCTACAGTCAGGATAACAGCCAGAATGGTGTCTAGGTAGAGGATTGACTCAACATTTGCCTGTGCCAGCGCGACTGTAAAGCCGGGGTCTCCGAATAGCGGTGCAGTCCACAGAACCATACTAAGGGCTGTTCCCAGGAGCATTCCAAGAAGCATGAACAATGTGCTGACTCCCGTAGCTAAGCCCCGCTCACCTTTCGGAAACCAGCTGACACTCAGGTACACAATGCAGTTCTGAATCATGACAGAGCCGATTGAGAGGCCGAATTGGCAGGCGAATACCAAGGCGAAGTCGTTGATGAAGAATATCCTGAGTGTGCCAAACAAGACCTGAATAATCGCTCCTAAACCAGCCACCGTGACAAGACCCTTGCGGTCGGCCAACCAACCCACAGGAATTGACAGGATTATGAATGCCAGTGGTTGCGAGGCTGTCAAGAGCACCACAGCCGGATCACCTGCTGCCAGTCCGAACACGGTTGTGACCTCATTCCGGATCAGGGAGAACGTGAGCCACATCATCTGGCCGACCATAAAGATCAGACCGAAGACCAAGAGCACCGCCCAGCGGTATGTATAGACTTTGGTTTCCTCAGACACGCGAACACCTTCATTGTAATAATTCGATAATCGAACTGAAGAACAAGATTCCAACCGCCTAAAATCAATTCCGACTTCTATAGAAGCGACTCAGGACCTATGCGATGTGTTTTGGGAGAAGGGATCCTTCGTGCACTATCATGAGTTCAGTGGGGGGCATGATTACATCTCTTGGAGAGTCAAATTTCCAGATGGGTTACTAGTCCTATTTGGGTCATAGAGTTCAAGATCGATTACATATTCATTTCAAAGATATAATCCAATCTTTGACATCTTCTTCAGGACATTTCCACTTTTGATAACTTGAATCCCAAAGTGAGGTCGGAAACTTCCAACTTCCATACGTACTAGGACTCAAAATCCCGACACTAATCTTAGTTTCAATTGCACTTAATGCTGAAGCAAGTCCGTAACTCCCTCCCCTAGGCAAATCTACAAGGAGCATCAATTCATCGTCAGGAGAAAATGAAATGATTGATCTTGGGATTCTAAGTGACCATGCAGCAATTGCTTTAGCTACTACATTGTCATGAATGTGGACTACAACATGCTCACTTAGTCCAATGTTGTGAGCTTCCCATGTCTTGACAACAAGTTCAGACTCTCTCAGTTTTCGAAGATTGTCAGCAACTCTGTGCTGACCGACTCTGAGTTTACTGCGTATCCTAGATACCGATGACACTCCTTTACTAACACAATCTAGAATCCCAATATCCAAATCATCTAAGCGAGTATCTAGTTTCAATTCAGGTGTGTCAATTCTTGGTATCGAAGAGGCCAACTCATCAGACTTGATTCTTTGAAGATGAATTGCTAGTAACTCCCAAGGAATATCCCATTGTCTGTATTTTGCAGAGTAGTAATCAAAACAATGTGATACTCCTGAAGAAACAATCTGATGAAATCCTAATGTGGTCCCTGACTTCTCAATAAAATCCAATGCTTCATCTAAGTACTGTATACTCTGTTGATTATCTGGGATGCACAATGTTACAAGAGCATCCCACTCTCCTGTCACAACCCTCTTGAAAGAATTTAGGAAGGGACAATCCTTGATTGTGGAGAACGAATCTCTATCACTAGTTCCCGTTGCCATAAGCAAATAATGCATTCGAATGCCAATCCTAGAAAAAGGGACTCGATCAAATTTTCTCAAAATCATCCGTTTTTGTAATTGAGAAAGCTTCCTCGATACCCACTCATGAGTAACACCCACCAACTTTGCTAGGTCGTTGAATTGCAAATCGGGGCTTTCAACAATATATCTTACAATCTTCAATTCAGTCTTGTCAAGCCTATTTTCAAACCTACGTATCCGCATCGAGAAATAGTTTAGATACTCGTCAAATGTCAGAGGAATGTGGTGCTTAGCCCTATGGGTAAGTTCCTTTACGAACGTATCTAACCCGTTGTTCCCTGCTACGGAATGAAGCCAGATATAAGCAACACATGGATGGTATTTGATGACAGTAGATATTTGGCGAGGTGGCGTATTTTCTGACCATAGTGTTTCCCAATGACGCCTTAGTGTTTCATCCTCAATCCTTCTTCTAGCAAACTCAAATGATAGATCATCGATGCATTCACTACAGAGCAAGTCTGATGGGAGTGCGCTTTGAAAACACAGTTTTGTAACTGTAACAGGTAGAAGTTTCTTGTGCATCTCTACATTTGAGTTTATGATTATTGAATCTGGTTTTAGAAGTCCTGGGACCAACTTATTCGATGTTGTTTCTACTGGTGTAACAGATATCTGTGTAGGCAAAAATTGTGGACTAAGTCCGAATACCTCTACAATCTCAGATGCAATTTCATCCCATATTTTCACAACTAGCTTCTTTTGGTCTTCTTTGAGCATTTGCATTGATTGTCATCTGCTCCAGATGTTATCTTTTCGAAAAGTCTTAAGATTCATAACGATTCGACCAAGATTCGTGATTTCAACACATGTCTTTCTTCCACTTTGACTTCGAGAAATATAACCCGCGGCATCAAGTGAGTTAAGATGTTTTGAGATGGAACTAGCTCCAAGGTCTGTTCTTGATCCCAAAGATTTCTGAGAATCCGATTTTCCACCAAGCTCATCGAGTCGTTGTAAAATCTTCTTTTTCGGCTGGCTAAGCATGACAACTGATACAGGTTGGACCATGATGACATCACCAATTTCCTCCTTGTCTGGATCTACAACGAAGAAAACGGGTGCGTCTGAAAATAGAGCTGCCAGATATGCTGCCACTGTCATCACTCTGGTTCCACATGAGATATTGAATTCGATTTCATAATCCTCGTGTTCTGAAACCACTTCAAGTATCGTAGAAAGAACCTCATGATAATCCCATGGTGGTACCTTTCGTGATATTACTGGGACCATCTTTGTTTCATGTCTCTCTTTGATGCCTTCTAGATCCTCTTCGTTTCGCTCTGTGTAGATAATTGCAATCTTATCTGCTCCACGTTTTGTTATGACATGTTCCACCAACATGTTGTGATACAGTCCCAACGTGGCAATATGAAGGCGCATCTTCAATCCAACCACGTCTGCAACCAATGTGAACACCGCGATAAACCTTCGGATTGGCTTGAAAGCTTCCAATCTACATTCAACTTTCCTAGTAATTGCCAATTTTCTAGGCACTGGTTTGTCAATCTTTGATGCGAAGGGGGAGTGATGACCATGATAGGTTATGTTACTCCCCCGGATGGCACTGATTGGCCTTGGTCTCCAAGAGCAAAGCCAAGCAAGCCACGAAATTAATCGTATCTTAGTTTAGTGTAGGCGGGTGGTTGTCTGATTATTCATTCACCGCCCATCTATTTTTTTATGTGTTGAATAGTGTGTTCAGATTTTGTTTTTGCCTATACTTCTCGGATCATCTGGATTCCTTTACGGCATGGTACGAAAACCAAACTTAGAATGCTACGGAGGTCAAATTCGTTACTGAAATTTCTTGACTTGTTTTAGATACACCTCTGAAATCACCAACAAGTGCACTTCTGGCTCAATCTGTGCGCGTGCCATCATTATATAGTATCAATAACCGATTCATAGCTAGGGAATGGAACTCTGAGGGCTAGGTACTGAAAATGTTGTTCTCCTATCAGCTACCTGCCC
>JAGXOC010000112.1:0-3268 GCA_019894665.1 Candidatus Thorarchaeota archaeon | reverse complement strand
ATAACCGATTCATAGCTAGGGAATGGAACTCTGAGGGCTAGGTACTGAAAATATTGTTCTCCTATCAGCTACCTGCCTTCAGAATCACAAAAGCATAGGGTAGATTCAGTGATAGCCATGACGAAACATAGACGAACAATTACAAGCATGAAAATCTGGTCTCTTGGAATTCTATTTGTAGGTACAACTATGATACTGACCATTTTCGAATTTGTAGCGCTCGTTGGTGTATTGGGAATCGTGGTTAGAGCTCGAAGTGGTAGCGCAAGAGCCCTATCAGACACGGGGGAAATAGGAACCTTTCAGAGCACACATGACTCGCCTTCTCATATCCGGAGAGGTAAGTAGTGTCAGAGAGGTTCCTGGTCATAGGTCCATTCTGCGGTAGTTTGAATGAACAAGGCAAAATCTAGTGCCATAGCTGTGGTGCAAAGCTCTAGGACTCACAGCAAAAGGATGGTGTGAGAAATCAAATGGTCTCCTCCACTAGATATACACACCATCCAGCCCAGTTATGATATTACAATGGTGATACAAAATGAAGACTGAAACGAAAATCGCCTCACTAGTGATCTTCTCAATATTACTCACTAGTATACCCACTATTGGCACTTCTGGATTACCTTCAATATCACGTGTTTCTCAATCCACTTCTCAAAGCTTTTCACAAGTGACTAGAGATGTTGAGTTTACTTTAGGGAAGTCGTTTGAATTTGAAAACACGGTGACCCATCCAGATTTTACAGAACGATCGGCAAGTAACATCGTAGATCAGATAGACGAATTCCTTCCTGAAGGGCTTGAGAAAGTCACAGATGTGGACGTTTACTATACACAAGTGTCTATTTCCATAACTCAGCTCCATGTCATCGAAGACCAAGAGTTTCTCGGCCCAGGAAGTATTTACTTTAATTTCCTATTGAACAGAGACCACGCATATCACGAATATACTGATGACAATGATGGTAGTTTTTATGTGACTGATGATGGCACCTACCTAGATGTAGACATACTTCTAACAGATTATCTCCATAGTATGGATGCTTGGTTTACGGTTGAGATTCATGGGTGGGAGGCAGATCCTGTTATCGGTTGGCCAGATGATTATCTGGGTGGAGGGCTTCTATCCTATAACCTAGTTGGATATACTTCAAGAAGCATCAGCGGCTGGCTTCCGCTTAATTATTATCCTCCAATTGGAGGACTTAATCCGAACCTACAGATTGAGGTCTATTTGGAACTGGAGTTTACAAATATCCAGAAACTATCATATCCAGATAACTTTCCTGTACAAACCGATGGTTCGTGGTTAATTTCAGCTGTATATTTTCCAAAGGTGTACTATTTTGAACTTGGTAACACTCCATTGATTAAGGAAGTCTATCAACAAGTTTACTATGGCTACGATCCATCAATAGGGGCTAATGCATATCTTATCTACTACATGTTCTATTGGGGTTATGAGTGGGAATTTCTACTAACCTTAGGACACAATTATGATTACGAACCTCTATTGATGTATGTACAAGAAATAGGACAGGAACCATATCGAATAGTATATCGAAACAAAGGATCTCTAACTGAAGCCCTGCCTTCCAAGCTCGTTATTCAAGATGATTCTGTTGTGCCACATTCAGGGTCTTTTGTTGCAGAGGTTTCGACACCCCTGATGCCTCTGCTTGGGAATCAAAGCACCATGGATTATGAATACACGGATATCTACTTCAACACCCCCGCTTATCATTATGAAACAGACCATGGTTTGACTCCCTTCATGACTGTGCCTTATATGACAATAAACGACGCATTTCATCAGATGGAGGTAGGTAAGCCACTACTAAGTTTTGAAGCTGATCTCACTCCTCTACAGAACTATCTTTTCCCAATGACCAATGAAGTGATTCGCGAAGGCTATGGTCGATTGGATGAAGCTTTCAATTCAGATATCAACGTCTACGAATTCCAAAACTTCTGGGGCGGAGATTACAATGTTCCCTATAATATGTCTCTGACCCTTGATATGCTCCATAATCCCTTCGAATTCCCATATATTGTGGATTGTTGGGAAGATATAGTTCACTATACACAAGGTAAGCAAGAATACTGTGAAAATGGCCTCTATTACGATATCAATTTGGGCTTGTCATTAAGTGTTCCAGCAACGATTACCTTTGACATTCCAACTCAGGTGACAACCGGTGAAACATACAATGTTGGAATTGATATGGCGTTGGATGCAGAAGATATCACGATCTCCTTTATCTATGACATATATTTAGGATATGTCTTGAACTGGTGGTTCATTGGATTCGAAGAATCCGTTAATTACTCAGGTCAATTCGATTTCCATGTGAACCTCGAAACCATTTCAGATTTGATATCATTCATAGGACTATCCGGTGAATCACTTACAGGTGATTATTACGGGGGATGGCTCACTGTTTCAGATTTCTCCACGAGCACAGATCTACTTGGGACAATGCTGGATTGTACTGTTGAACTACACTTGCTAACAATTCTGTCTGACTTGCTTACGGGCAGTGGAGTTGATATACTCATAGAATTGCTACAGCTCTTTTTGTCTGATGTCAATCTGATTGCTAATCCGACACTGTCAGGGTATGTCACTGCTGATCTGTTGACTGAGAACTCTGCCATCTCATTGGACACCTCTGCATTGACTTTCGGCGAGGGAGCAACGCATAAGACGGTACAGATGACCGTCTTGGGGGGTGCATCTCAGTCTGGACTTAGACTGAGCAATATGCATTACAACATTGAATTCTCGACGGACTGGTCTGTAGGACTTGACTTCTCAGATGTGATGAACAACTTTGTTTATGATGCTGTTTTCCCGATTGGCACATTTCCTTCGATAACAGTATCTAGCCAAGACCATGAAGTTGCTGCTCAAACAACCACCGGATACGATCAACAAGTGAGCATGAGCATATTTGACCCGTCGACAGATACAACAACAGGAACCACATCAACTGGGGGTCAGGGACCACCACCGGACTTGGGAAGTATTCCCTTGCTAATTGGTGTGTCTGCAGGTGCAGTGATTGTAGTTGTTGTAGTGGTAATCCTTCTTCGAAAGAGAAGTTAGTACTCAAGAAGCGCTTGGGGAATGGACTTGATGCACATTCTCTAAGCGCATATCTCCTTTTTCTTGCTAAGTTTTGCTGACTATGAAAATGAGGCCGAAGACCAAGAGCACTGCCCAACGATAAGTATAGACTTTGGTTTCCTCAGACACGCGAACACC
>JAGXOC010000111.1 GCA_019894665.1 Candidatus Thorarchaeota archaeon | reverse complement strand
GATTGAAATCATTCAAGAAGAGAACTACTTGGAGAAGGCATCCAAACTAGGTGAGTACTTCAAGAAGAAACTGGAACAACTGCAAGAGGACCATAAGATAATTGGTGATGTCCGAGGTCAAGGCATGATGCTTGGGGTAGAACTAGTCCGCGATAGAGCCACAAAAGAACCTGCTATCCAAGAAATGCTGCAGGTCATGGAATTCTGTAGAGAGATGGGACTTCTCATTGGTAAAGGTGGACTGGATAACAACGTAATGCGACTTCAACCTCCACTAGAACTTACGAATGAACAGCTTGACGAGTCATACTCAATTCTTGATGAAGCGCTATCGAAGGTTGAGAAGAATCTGTAATGTGATATCTACAATTTGGTGAGGTCGCCGTAACTATCTGGTCTTCGGTCTCTGAAGAACTGCCATGTGTTTCGGACTTCCCGCATCATATCGAGATCGATATCCGCCACAACAAGCTCTTCCTTATCACGAGAACCCTTGACGACCATCTGACCGCGGGGGTCTACGACGTAAGAACTGCCATAGAAGGTGCCAGTCTTCCAAGGCTCTTCGCCCACTCGATTTATTGCTGCCATGAAGTATCCATTTGCAACGGCATGCGCAGGTTGTTCTATACTCCACAAGTGTTCGGATAGTCCTGCAACAGTAGCTGAGGGATTGAAAACTATCTCTGCTCCGTTGAGGCCTAGTGCACGAGCTCCCTCTGGAAAGTGGCGGTCATAGCAGATATAGATGCCAATCTTTGCGACTGATGTGTTGAAGACCGGGTATCCAAGATTTCCTGGTCGGAAATAGAATTTTTCCCAGAATCCTCCCAATTGTGGGATGTGCATCTTCCTCATTTTACCCAGAAGACTTCCATCAGAATCAATGATAATGGCGGTGTTATAGTATACACCTACCGACTCCTCCTCATACATAGGAGCAATCAAGATGAGATTGTTATCTTTTGCTAGCTTTTGCATTCGTTCAGTGAGGGGACCTGGAATTGATTCAGCATATTTGTACCACTTTCGGTCTTGCTCGGCACAGAAATATGGTCCATAGAACAACTCTTGGAAACAGAGGATTTGAACTTCTTGTTGTTTTGCTATAGTTGCAAACCCCTCATGTTTGTGAATCATTCTCTCGATGTTTTCCTCAGTGGATGCCTCGTCTGAAACATCGCCTTCCCAAGTTGCTTGAACCAAACCTATTCGGACATTTCTCAATGCTATCACCAAATGACCTGAGAGACTGAGCGGTGATTCTCTCATCTAATTAGCATTTCCCAAACCGATTTATGGTGTGTTTTTCATTAGTTTACGGAGGACTTCCCATGTCTGAGTTAGATCTCATCGTCAAGAACGGTAATGTTGTGACTGCAGCTGACACCTACAAGGCTGATGTTGGAGTCAAGGATGGAAAAATCACAACCCTTGGTTCAAACCTTACTCCAGAACCTGATACTAAGGTTGTTGATGCAAAAGGGAAGTATGTTTTTCCGGGTGGTATCGATGTTCATGTTCACCTTCAACTTCCATTCTCTGGTACTATCTCCGCTGATGATTTTGAGAATGGTACCAAGGCTGCAGCTTGTGGAGGCGTGACCACAGTCATTGATTTTGCCATTCAAACTAAGGGCCATCCGATAATGGAGGCCGTAGAGGCACGTAGGGCAGAAGCTGACCCGAACGTGTGCATTGATTATGGTCTACACGCAGCTATAACCGACTGGAACCCTCAGACACAATCCGAAATCAAGAAAATCATCGACTATGGGATACCCACTTTCAAGATGTTCATGATCTACAAGAATGAAGGATGGATGGCGGATGATGGCATGCTCTTCAATGCTCTAGAAGAAACTGCCAAGCACGGTGGTCATATCGGTGTACACGCTGAGAGCGTCGATGTATTGGACATGCTAATTGAAAGGTACGCAAAGGACAAGGAGAAGTGGGGCGCATATGGTCATGCTCTTTCTAGACCTTGTTATACCGAAGAAGAGGCTATTGTCAGGGCAATCAAATGGGCTGAGGCTACTGGTGGACAACTGTATATTGTACATATGTCGACAGGTGAGGGCACAGATGCTGTTCATGAGGCAAGGAAGAGAGGTGTGAATGTCTATGCTGAAACATGTCCTCAATACCTGCTACTAGATGATGAGGTCTTCAAGGGTGAAAACGGACATCTATACGCCACCTGTCCTCAGATCAAGAAACCGCATGACAGTGAACGTCTATGGGAGGGACTTGCGAATGGAGATGTACAGATAATCGCGACTGATACCTGTACTTTTGATACGAAGCAGAAAGCCGCCTGGAACGGTGATTTCAGGAAGATTCCATTTGGACTGCCTGGTGTCGAAACCATGGTACCTTTGATGTATACCGAGGGTGTTGGAAATCGTGGATTCACTGTGAACCACCTAGTTTCCCTTGTCAGCACCAATCCAGCAAAGCTCTTCGGGATGTATCCCGAGAAAGGGACAATAGCTATCGGAAGCGATGCAGACTTAGTTGTCTTTGACCCTGAAAAGAAGGTGACAATCAAGGCTGAGAATCTTCAGACAAACTCTGACTGGAGTCCCTTTGAAGGATGGAACCTTGTAGGATATCCGGTCACGACAATCTCGAGAGGAAAAGTGGTTGCTGAGGATGGGAAATTCGTTGGTGAGGTTGGTCATGGACGTTTCTTGAAACGAAAACCGTTTGGAAAACTCTGAACCGTCATCTCGTCAACCTCATAAGCCGTCAGCTGGAAACTAGGTTTATGCGATTTCCTAACAGTCGTGCCTATCACGTAATCTATGATGATTCACTGATGGATGCAGTCAAGTACGCTGCTGAGAATGATTGGACTAGCATTGTCCCAGACATTGGTGTTCCTTCTTTCTCCCCAGAGAGAATATCATCTGAGGAACGAACTCAGTTGAGAGAAGCTTCCCGTGATTTATCAGTCGGGTGGGGATTTCATGCTCCTGGAGACGATGTAAGTCTGTTTTCGACCTATCCTCCTGTTCGAGAAGGAGTCATGCAGTACTTCAAGCAAGTAATCAACCTTGCTCGAGAGATTAGTACTGGACCCACTAATGTTGTCATCCATGCAGGAGTGCCTCCAAAGTTTGGGAAAGCGCGAAATCAGCCAGGGAATTTCAGTGAAACACATCATGACATCTACGCTCAGACACTTCGTAAGAATCTGACCGAACTCATCGAACATGCATTTCCTCATATCAAGATAGTTCTCGAAAATGTCAGTTGGACTCCCCTTATCAGAGATGTAGTTAGACAACTCCTCCCAACTGGGTTGAAGATATGTCTAGACATTCCCAAGCTCTATGGTTCTGGTTTCAAAATCATAGAAGAGGACTGGAACTTCATCCAAGAGCATAAAGGAGTTATTGAGGTTGTCCATATTCACGATGTAGATCCAACACTTGGGTCGCATCAAGTAGTCGGAGAAGGAGTTATTGATTACGAACGATTTCTGCGTTTCCTTGGTGAACTTCCACACAAACCGCACTACGTTTTCGAAGTAAGGCCCCGTGAAGCAGCCCATGAGAGTCTTGTAAACCTCGGCCGCCTTGTAGAGATACTCAATTTGCATCTCTAATCATTGACAATAAGTTGTCTTCAATGAGTGAAATATCGTGCATAGTGTATCAGAATTCCAATTGACCACTATTTGTATATTCATCGCGTAATACCCGCTTGAGTATCTTGCCTGATATACTGCGGGGAAACTCATCAAGAATAAGCACTTGGCGAACTCTTTGAAACTTGGCCCCCACCCGTTCATTTACCCATTTCACAAGTTCCTCTGACGTTAAAATGTTAGGTTTCTTCAGTGTTACAGCTGCAACTGAGGATTCACCCCATTTTGAATCTGGAATCCCAAAGACTGCGACCTCTTCCACTTCAGGATGCTGAGCGACTACTTCTTCGATATCCTTCGGATAGACATTAACACCCCCAGAAATGATCATATCCTTTTTGCGATCCACCAAATAGAGAAAGTCATCGTCATCTACATAACCTAAATCGCCCGAATAGAGCCACCCATCTTTGAGAGTCTGAGCGGTCAAGTCTGGACGTTTATAATATTCCGTCATTAATGTTGGTCCTCGTCCAACGATTTCCCCAATCTCGCCAACCGGGACATCTTCCCCCGCATCACTCACAATTCGTATTTGGTAAAATGGTGGTGGAATTCCTACGGATTGTGGTTTGCTGACATAATGCGTTTTGTCCAGAATCGTGATGAAGCCTTCAGTTAACCCATACAGTTCATAAAACCGATTAGGCAAGAGTTGACTGAGCTTCTCTTTGACGTCCATATGCAAGGGAGCTCCAACGGAGCAAATCATTTCTAATGATTCCAGTGCCTCAACGGAAAAATTCGGGGCATTCAGAATCGCGATCAGTTGCGATGGAACCATGATCACGTGGGTAGCTCTTTCACGTTGGACTGTTTCGATGAATTCTTGGGCATCAAACTTGCTATGCAAAATATAGGTTGCTCCAACAAACATCGCCGGTATCAAGGTCACGAAAGATCCGTTAAACACAATAGAACCACTGTGAATTACTATGCTTTCAGGCGTCATTCGAAAGCTCGAAGCAAACAATGTGGCATAGAAAGCCCGGACATAATGTGAGAGAACGATACCTTTAGGCAACCCCGTGGTTCCACTACTATAGATGATATTGTAGGGGTCATTTTCGTCAATTTCAACTTCTTCAGGTTCATCGTCACTAGCTTCTGCCTTGAGTGCGTGATAATCTTGGTAACCTGAAATCGAGGGGTTATCTGTGAGAATATACCAATCTGATACAACATTCTCCAATTCAGGCTTAATCTCATCTAAAACACTCATAAACTGCGAATTCGTGACAACCACTTTTGCATCCGAATCAGTGATGAGCGATTTGAGTCCGCGGCTCATTAGCAGCGTACTCAGTGGTACTGCAACTGCACCAAGTTTTGCTATTCCCCAGTACAGTTCAAGTAGCTCCAAACAATTCGGTAACACAATGGCAATCTTATCCCCTTTTTCAATCCCCAAATCATGTAGCGCATTAGCTATACGGTTGACACTCCGATTAAAATCCTGAAATGTTAGCCGCTTCTCCTCAAAAATAATTCCAAGATGCTTAGGGCGACACTTCGAATTCCTTGTCAATAACATTCCAATATTGATAGGATGCATATCGGGGAGTTTCGGCATAGATCTTCACCTTTTAGAGATCGAATTTTAAATGTGGCAGTATAATAATTTTCGGACTTCTAGATTTATAGCTGTGTCTATATCTGTGAAGAATATACGAGGAAAAAGACCAAGGCTACTACGAATAACACTATCCCGATTACAAATGAAAGTACAAATCTCAATTTCATGATTATCACCTCTCCCTTTGTTCAAGAATTAAAGCATCTCTGATCTCACGAAACGCTTCCAGTGTATCACGGTTGATTATCCTTTTTCGTTGTCTACGCTTTGCAGTGGGTTCGCTCAGTATTGGCGTTCTACTAAAGCCGCGAAGCTCACGGAGAATGAAGTCACGTAGTTCCTCGTGAAACTTTACACCCTCAATGTTCTCAGCTCCTGTCCCTCCTCTCATGAGCCTCTGAAGAATAAATGCAACCATTCCTCCACCCTGCGCAGTAGAAGATTTAGCCGCAGTCTCAATCTGAATTGTACCAATTCCAAAGAGCCTGTCAAAGACGCCTCTTCTTGTTTTCACATGTGTAATCGTATGGAACGGAACATGCTTCTGCGTGATTTGGATGATGCCCTTACGCACGTAAATCTCTGGACTGACATCACCCTCCCAACTGGCCAATGAATAGTCTATACGCTTGACGTAGATGTATGTGTAGACCATCCAGAGCACAAACATACTGCTTGCTGTCAGCCAGTAGTACAGATTGACCGTTTCCCATCCAAGTATGAAAAGGACCTCTGTCCACATAGCTATCTCCATTATATCCGCTATAAACACTGGATCATTCGCGAGTGTGAAGAAAATGAAGATCGCTGTCCAGATGAGAATAAGGATAAGGAACATCCGTAGCCACTTCTTGTATAGAAAGGCGTTATCAGGATGGAACACTCTCCCACTGACCACCTGTTCAATGGGCGGTTTTATCACTCGCCCTTCTCCTTGAGCCATCCTTCTCGTTCCTCACTCTCTATCTCTTTTTAATAGGTCACGAATCTCTCGCAGGACTAGGAGAATCTCATCCTCCAGACTATCTTCTGCCCTTGGTACAGGGTCTTCCTCTGGATGAACGACTTCAGTACCAGTCACATAGGGATCTTTGAACTTCCTGAGTTCCATGAGAATGAAGTCACGAAGTTCTTCGTAGAAGGTCAATCCTTCCAGTTTCTCTTCTGCTGAACTAAGTGCACTTCCAGATCCTCCGGCTGTTTCAACCTCAATTGATCCGATTCCAAACAAGCGGTCGAAGGGTCCAGCTACGCTTTGGATGTTCGTTATTGTTCTGAAGGGAACGTGTTTCCTTGTTATATTGATGAGACCTTTCTTCACATAGACCTCCGGCATTGTTTTACCGGATATTGCGACCACTGAATATTCGAATGATCGGATGTAGATTGGGTACACAATCAGGTAGGGAATTAGGACACTCAGTGTGATGACCCAAAACCAGAAGTTGAGGGGGAACCAAATGGTCGCAATATATCCTGAGGACCCACTGACCAATTCAACAAGCCAGAAGACGAGAAACATTGAACCGATCACAATCACCCATAGCATAACTGCGCTAAAGATGCCTAGGAACCAGTTCTTGTTTCGGAAGTACTTTGATGGCTTGAAGACCTTCCCTCTGGCAATCTCTTCCATTGGGGGTTTGATTAC
This sequence comes from Candidatus Thorarchaeota archaeon, assembly GCA_019894665.1. Classification (GTDB taxonomy): domain Archaea; phylum Asgardarchaeota; class Thorarchaeia; order Thorarchaeales; family Thorarchaeaceae; genus SMTZ1-45. The sequence continues at coordinate 814 of JAGXOC010000111.1, read as the reverse complement.
TTTTCCTCTACCTGACATATTTTCATCATCTCTCTTTGTCGAGTTTCTTGTCAATCTTTCCTAATACATCCCTAATCTCACGAAGCGTTATGAGCATCTCGTCGTCCAGACTATCGCTCAACCTAGGAACAGATTCATCCACAGGATGCACAACCTCTGTGCCAGTGACGTAGGGGTCTCTGAATCTTCTAAGTTCTTGAAGGACAAAGTCCCTCACCTCTTCGAAGAAGGTAATCCCTTCGAGTTTCTCTTCAGGACCTGCCTGGCCTCCAGCACCACCTGAGAATCCAGCAGTCTGAATCTCAACAGTGCCTATTCCAAACAGACGATCAATTGGACCTGCCCTGCTTGAGATGTTCGTAATTGTCCTGAATGGTACATGTTTCTTGGTCACGTTGACCAAGCCTTTCTTTGTGTATATCTCTGGCATTGTAGTCCCAGCTTTTGATATGACGCTGTACTCAAAGGCTCGAATATACAGAGGTATTCCCACAAGTATAGGAAGGAACCAGAACACTGACGAAACCAAATACCAGAAATTGACACTAGGTAGCCAGCCATAGAAGATGATCCAGAAGACTGGGACCCAGTTACTAACCCCCGAGTCTGTTGCCACAATCAAAGCTCCAAGTACAAGGACACCCATGGCACAAAGCCAGAGGAATGTCCAGACACAGATTGCTCCAAACACCTCTTTGTAGTAGAACCTACGATCTGGCTTAAACACACGACCCGCGGTCACATCTTCCATTGGAGGTTTAATCACTACGCCCCTACTTTCGCTTTCCACTCACATCATCTCCATGTTCTGTAC
>JAGXOC010000110.1 GCA_019894665.1 Candidatus Thorarchaeota archaeon | reverse complement strand
TCCCACCGTATCTGAGAAAACCCCCTGATACGACCTGAAGCAAGAATGAACGTAAATCACCAGCTTCTGGGACTCCTGAGATTTTGTAGGCTCCTGCAACAAGAGTAGGCACGGCTAAAATGCCATATGCCTCTGCAATTCGGTACTGTCTTTCAACGTCAACCTCGTAGATGTTATGCTCAGTCCCCAGAGCCTCACTTTCATTCTCTAGCATTGATTTGAGCACACCACACCATACACAGTGATCTGAAGTGAACAGTAGAATCATGGAATCCGCACCTTGGAGTTGCCTCGTAGTTGCCCTGGTTGAATATAAAGTCCGAAAAATTTCAGCTACCAATCGATTCATCTGAACAACTTCTTGACAATCAGGACACCCATAGTCGTTCCAGAATCTTGATGCTTTGACGGACAATCTAGAAACCATTCACAACGTTAATATCTCAAAGCAGGTGCACAAGCTTAGCCATGAGATATAACGGGCCCGTAGCTCAGTTTGGTAGAGCACCAGGCTCATAACCTGTCGGTCAGGGGTTCAACTCCCCTCGGGCCCACCATTCTATTCTTGGATTCCATATACTTCATCCGGGGCAAGAATTTCTGGAAACTTGTCTCTCAGTTTCAGACGGGTTGAATAACATAAGTGACATTCGTCAATGTAGTCTTCTTCATGGTCTACTTGATATTCTCTGACAAGTTCTGTTGGTCCTCCCTTCAATAAAGGTGCGCAAATCGGATGCTTTTCTGGGTTATAATCTTCAAACAGCTTGTGTAAGGGAATCTTCTTCATATTGCCTATTGTAATGCCTTGACAAAAATGAACATAGCCAAAAGGATCAATGTGCACTCGGCTCTGATTAGTGAAGTCTTCATCCAAACACTTATTGAATTCTGCCCAAGATTTTCTTGGCAATCCCTCAGTGAGTTTTTCCACTGCTCTACCCTTGAACTGGACACTGCCTTCCACAACAGGTTTGCCTTTCCATTCAATATCTTTCATGTACTCTTTCGGATCATCTATTGTTATCGTGTCAACCGGTATACCGAGCTCTATTGCAGCTTCATGAGCATACTTGGCAAAGTTCTCCTCAGTTTCACCATAATGATAGGCATCATCACTAATCGATAAAGCATCAGCATCAATCTTTGAGATTGGGAGGAGCCATTCTCTTGCATCCTCAACTGAGGTAGCCCAATAGGAGTTCGTCACGATTCCAATTTTGAACCCCCTTTTCTTGGCTTCGCGCAGTCCCCACAGCATAGTCTGATAATAAAGGAAGGGTTCACCACCTTCAAAGAATATCCAATTTATGTTGCCAAGTTTTTCTGCTTCATCGAGTATTTGGCGTACATCAGATATTCTCATCACACCTTTGGCATGAGGACTGCTGTAAACAAAACAATGGTCACATGCGAAATTGCATTTGTATGTTAGAAGAAGATGCAATCCAGTGATTGGCATGATTTTTCAGGATTGGACTAGGTCATTCCGAATTTAAAAACTATGACTAGAGCAAATTCCATGTGGTTTGCTGATATCTTGGTGAGATTCTTCCAAAACCAGACTAGTTCAAATCGCGTCGGGCCCACCATTTTTCTACAAGAGACAAACTAGATATTCGAAGAAGTGGTATGTCTATTGGGGGTCATAATGCGTAAGAGAGAACTGAGTAGTGTCACGTTCTTAGTCTTGTTTCTATTACCTATATTCGTCCAAGCATTTAGTATAGACAGAGACCTTGGTGCTGGTGAATTCTATGCAGCATATAGAGACGCTAGTACGGGTTGGAGAATAGAGGGCTCTTTCTCAGCTAGTAATGATATCGAGTTCTTCATCTGCGATGAAGACAATTACACCAGATGGAAAAGACAGGAGAGTGCAAAGCTTCACGAGCATAGTGAGGATACTCCGGGTCAGACATTCAATTTTACAATTCCCTACGATTCAGTATGGTATGTTGTCTTTTTCAATGTTCAATCGAACTTTGTCACAAGTCTGGACGCAGAATTTTACTACTTTGACCAGTCAGACATTGTACAAACGCAGGTTTCCTGGATTACTCAGTCCACAATAATAGGTCCCCTGTTTATTGGAGTCCTAGTGGCAGTTCCAGTCGTTTGTCTTCTTGTAATCTGGATATCGAGAAGAGGTGAGCGATTTCCGGCTGTTAGATATGAGAAGATACTTCCAAAACCAGACTAGTTCATATCCCAATGGTCACACATTATTCCTTTTTCAACAGTAATGGCCTTATACCAGAGCGGATTCATTTTTTGTACTCGAGGAGTCAGATATGCAGTTACTGTCAGATCCATTTTCTTTGGGTATAATAGCGAGCCTATTAGCAGGAACTGCAACGGGATTAGGTGCCATTCCACTTTTCTTCAAGAAGGATTTCAGCAGAAGGAGCCTGGATGTGATGCTAGGTTTCGCAGCTGGGGTCATGCTGGCAGCCTCTGCATTCAGTCTGCTTGTTCCCTCATTCGATCATCTCAACACTCCTGAATGGCTTGCAAGTGCTCCAGCATGGGCTGTTGGAGGAGCTGGAGTTGTGACCGTGGTTGGAGCAGGGTTCTTGCTTGGAGGTTTCTTTGTTCATATAGCTGACAAGTATCTTCCTCATGAACACTTTGCGAAAGGGCATGAAGGACCTTCATCTAGATTAGCGAGGGTATGGCTCCTTGTAATTGCAATAACAATTCATAATTTCCCTGAAGGGCTTGCTGTAGGAGTTTCATTCGGAGTCAGTGATATCACAACAGGTTTCTCTGTAGCACTTGCAATAGCTTTGCAGAACATCCCCGAGGGTCTAGCAGTAGCAGCTCCCTTGGTACGAGAGGGATACTCCAGAAAATATGCTGGTTTACTTGCATTGGCAACTGGTCTTGTTGAGCCCATTGGTGGTCTGCTTGGTGTATCAGTTGTTACTTTTGCAATAGGTCTCCTCCCGTACGGATTAGCATTTGCTGCAGGTGCAATGGTGTTCGTTGTGGGAGATGAGATGGTTCCAGAAAGCCATTCAGGGGGTAATGCTCGTTTGGCTACGTGGGGATTGATGATTGGTTTCTTCATCATGATGACCCTCGATAACGTCTTCACTTTCTTGTTTGGTGGTTGATTATCTTTGAAACATAGATCTATCGGCATTCTACTATTAGTTGGATTATTCTGCTGTCTCCCAATGCAGGTCGTTGGACAGGAGTCTCTCACCCTGTCATTAGACCGCAATGTTGGGATGGCCCTAGGGAGTATTATCCAAGGAACATTTACACTGAGGGGGAGTGGTCCTGAGACTGTTCAGAATCTGACTGTGTACTTCAATGGAGATGAGGTCCGTTTTGTCACTGGAAACAGTATTGCGTGGCAATTCAACACTGCTGATTATCCAGGAGGGTCTACAAACATCACTCTGTTTGGTGTGGATGATGTTGGCGCTACATACTATGCAACTAGGCAAGTCACGTTCATTGGAGGCGCAATAAGCAACGCAATCACTATAGGAGTAATTGCACTGGTTGCGGTTGTAATACTTGCCAAGTATGGAACTCGACTCTTGAGTCTGCGAAAGGCTAAACCTAGACCCAGATAGAATGACAGTCTGTAAATTTGTGGGTTTCTGGTTCAAAGACGTGTGATAATGTCTTCATGTTCCTCTTTGGTGGTTGAGTGGGGAATCAGTGCGTTTTTCCACTGGAGCTCCCCCAAGATTCTTATGGAATGACAACTCGGGTAATTGATTGTTTTTCATTCTTAGAGGTGAAAATATGTCAGTCATGGATGATGTAAAAGTTAGTTTTGGATATGCTAAGAATAACATGTTGAGTTTCCTGTTGGCTATATTTGGCATGTTAATCCTAGTGGCGATCCTAATCTTTATTGTAATATCGCCATTACTCTTGATGGCGTGGCTAGCAAATCCAAGTGATCCGGAAGCATTTGGACTTGCCATTAGTGCGTACTTCCAAGGGCTCACCGGCTTTTTTGGTTCCAATCCGTTGGCAGGATTGTTTGGAGGCGGCGCAATTGGACTCCTATTCCTCATTCCTATCTTCGCTGTTGGAACTTGGATATTTAGTGCTATCTATGGAATGTCAAATGAGATCATTATGACTGGGGGTACTCATGCAGAGAGTGCATTCGGATACCTCAGGAAAAATGTAGTGTCATCTCTTGGGGCCGGGGTGCTCTGGTCACTAGTCCTTTTCGTTCCACTTTGGCTTGTCGGTCTTGGAGCGACTGCTCTGACTGGTTTCACGACTCTCCCTGCAGGCTGGGGATGGCCTATAGGTATTATCACGTTCCTCTATGTCTATATCGTTGGTGGTTTCCTGATGCTGCATCTTCCTGCGTCTGCAGACGGTCTGGGTGCGCTGGATAGTCTCAAGACCTCGTTCAGATTGACAAAGGAGAATTTAGGGAGGGTGTTCGGTGCTTGGACCATCTTCATAGCCCTCATCGCGGTCTTCTTTGCACCAATAGCTCTCTACGCAGTCTATTTTGGCTCTCCAGGAGTAATAGACATCGGTTTTGCCATTACCATTGCATGGGCAGCAATTGGAGCGTTCGTGCTCATTCTTTTCGCTCTACCAGCCCTGTTTCTGACCTTCACGAGAATCTACCTCTCTGTAACAGGCAAACTGCCTCAACAGGGAAGCCCGGCTACACCGACCAGTCCAGATCTCTAAGTACTATTGCTTGCTCCGACCTCTTAAAGTCGGGGCAACGCTCTTCTTTTTTATGATGGTTCAAGATGTATCAAACCATTCTTGCTGTAAAGTGGGAAAGGAATACTTTGGGGTGAAGTAAAATCAGAAGTACACTCAAAAGCTCTCCTCACTACAGGAATCTACATTTATTTACTGATGTTTTATGGACACAACCGCCCATCTATCCCCCATCTTGGAATCACCCCTTCCTTCGATTCTGAACCCTTCAAGTATTTTCTCCCACTCAGCTTTTTCCACGTAACTGAACCGACCTTTGTCCACGGCAATATACGCCTGTCCTTGTGGCTTGAGGATACGCTTTATTTCGTTGACAGTCGACTCGTGATGTTTTGGTGCCATGGAACACAATAGTCCATTTGCAAGAACGAAGTCAACCGACCCGTCTTTTATGAAACTCAGGTCAGAGGCGGATGCTGCGTGTGCCTCGATGTTGCTATAACCATGTTTGTCCGCCTTTTTTTCCAACGCTCTTATGGCCTTTTCATTTGAATCAACTGCATAAACCCTGCCTAGGGGACCAACGCATTCGGCCAAAGGGAGTGTGAAATAACCTGGGCCACAGCCAAGGTCAGCAACCACTTGACCTTCTGTGACGTAGGGATTAAATTTCTTGGAGTTACTGAGTAATCTTCTGAGTAAGTTATCCTGTGCAAAAACAGGAAAGTGCCTATCTTGTTTCTCTTTGTTCTCAACCATCTCCTGAACCTACCTTATCTATTGATTTACCTGTGGGGTGCTAAGAAATTCAACTCAAACAGTTCTTTTAGATTTTATCGGTTGTTGCGAGAATACTCAGAATTCACCTTTTGTTACAGTTCATCTTCGAGATCATACTCATCGAAGCAGTTCGTTCTCTTGGTCAGTAAGGGATTATCTGGATGTATGTGTTACAACCAAACAGCAACGTTAATATTGCTTTCACCGCCGACTCCCTGATTATGCCATCGTGGCTCAGCTAGGTAGTATGCAGGCAGACGACCAGAAACCACATAAGAGGAATTTGCTTACGCAACTTTCATTCACGTGTGAGGAAAAACTACGTTGCAAAGGCAAAGATTTCTTGAAACATCAGCAGTTGTGCTTTTGATACTGGTGCTACAATTCCCAATCGTATCTTTCGATGACGGGCTAGCAGTAAAAACAAGCTTGAACGATTCTCCTGCAGCTTTGGCGGGAGTGACGAATGGTCAGGCATACATCAACCAAACCTACACCACGACTTATCAAGAATCAGGCGGTTTGGTTGTGCAGCTCGATGATCAAGGATATGCTATTGGAGGGAGCCTCTTAAGCGGAATAGTTGATTTCCTGCTGCTCAGACTAGACTCGAACGGTGGCCATCTGTGGAACAGAACCTATGGTAGTACTAATCAAGATACCCTGAAATCTCTCATACAATGCCGTGACGGCGGCTTCGCGCTACTGGGGGACACCTACAACTTTCCTGGTACCTACAATGACATCTGGCTTGTCCGCACAGATAGTTCAGGTAATCAGCTATGGAATGCGACCTACTCAGGACCCGAAAATGACTATTCGGTGGGCTTGGTTGAGTTGAACGATGGTTTCATGGTTGCAGGATCATACCGCAACACCACAAGCGTTAGTTGGGATTTCTGGTTAATACGCACAAACATAACTGGAGGAGTTGTATGGAGTAAGACATATGGAGACGCAATCACTCAGGAATGCATTGCTTTCACACCAACCTCCGATGGTGGCTATGCTTTGGCAGGCTGGAATCAATCGTCAATCTGGTTGCTAAAAGCTGATTCGCAGGGAAACCAAGTCTGGAATAACACCTTTTATAGCACTGTATACCAAAGCACATCCAGATTTATAGAAGTTGAAGGGGGTGGATTTGCAATCATCGGCCGAAGTGGAAACGATGTGCTGCTCATGCGAGCCGACTCTGAGGGAAATCATCTCTGGAATGCAACATATCACCGAGAAGGCCTCGGGAGCTATGGCCTCTCATTGGTTGAAACCTCCAATCACGGCTTCACCCTGCTTACTATGAGTTACTCGGAGGAAGAAGACAAGATGTTTCAACTGAAATCCTTCTCAGCACTACTGGATTCCGCGGGAGTATGGCTAATGAAAACTAACTCAACGGGAGCTGTGGTTTCGGAGTGTCATCTTAGCGCTGACAGATATTACGCCAATGACATGGTCACGGTTAGGGAAGGCGGGTATGTCATCGCAGGAAGAACCGCTGAGAGCGATCTATTTCTGTGGGTCATACCTGAGCTGGACTGGGTTCAGATTCCTGCTGACCAAGTCACAAGTACATCCTCCCCGTTTGCCTATCAACTACAAGCCAAATCTGCGGCACCGCTATCATGGCAGGTGAACAATACCAACTTCCTTATCGATACTGATGGGGTCCTCAGGAACAGTACAGTGCTTGAAGCAGGAGTCTACAGGCTGAGGATTACGGTGACTGACGCCGTGAGTAACGCTCTTACAGCCGACATAGTGGTGACGGTGAGTTCAACTACAACGACTGACGGAAACCAGACGCTTCTCCTTCTTGCTATCGCAGGCATTGGAGGGCTTGTCGTGCTTGTTCTAGTGGTTGTGTTAGCAAGGAAGAGGCGCACCTGACATGCTCCCTCCACATGACTGAGGCTTTGTCTGCCGAATCTTCCTGTATCTTTACAACAGTGGGTTCAACAGCAATGTTAATATTGCAATCACGGGCGACAGCCAGAATAGGCCGCCGTGGCTCAGTTAGATGAATATTTTATTTTGTGAAGATGCTCACGCTAATGCCCATAACTGTAATTTTCATTGCACAAATGACCATAAGATGTTGCGAAAAAGAGCCCATAACTCTGTAAAAACCAGAATCATTAGTCAAGAGAGCCCAGAATCCGATGGCTTCAGTTTAAACCTTGATTTTCAAGCATTCGAAGGACCTTAGTCAGTCTTCTTGTCTGTGCAAAGGAATTTGGACCTATTCTTACTCTACTGTAAACATAGTCCGAAGAAGGTAAAGTCATGTTAGAGTCATGGAT
>JAGXOC010000010.1:34487-45577 GCA_019894665.1 Candidatus Thorarchaeota archaeon | reverse complement strand
TCTGAATTGTTGTCACTTTCGTTTCTTCAATACTACCCACCGAATCAGTGGAATTGTAGTAGATGGTGGTATCGCCCTCTGTTGATTCAACAAAGGGGCCACCGTAGGAAATCCAGTTCTTGTTATCATAGCTATAAGCAGTGGTGAACTCAGGCTCTGTACCTGAAACTGAGAATGTCACTGTGACATCAGAGGTGTACCAGTTACTCAGGCCAGGGGTTCCTGCCAAGTCCATTGTTGTTACAGGGGGAGCAGTTGTGGCTGATAGAAAGAAGTCAGTGTTCCGCGATGTAGTAGGAGATCCATTGACTCCTGAAACAGGCACAATCGCAGATGTTACGTTCAAAAGAAACAGTACTAGTATAAGTGACGCAACAAGCAGACTAAGCTTCTTCTCTATTTTCATCGAGGGGTCTCTCCTGGTCGCGACAACAACTGTCAATCTAAATCCGCAGGAATCGACTGTCTCTCTCAGTCTCGCAACAACGTCAAAAGTATGGATAGAGTTCTTATTAATCCTTATTTTTAACCGTTTTTGAACTGTTTTGCGCATTCTAATGCGCATTTGAGAATTATTCTTAAAAAATGTCCTCCAATGCAGTACTACTTCTTTTTTTTCACAACACCATGCCAAGGAAATCAATAACGATACCTATGAAACCTATAACGATGAACATAATGATTCCATTATTCTCATCGCATCTCTCACGAGTTCCAGCATGAGCACCTAACCCACCAAGATAGGACTTCCATAATAAGACCAAAACGGTGCCGACCAGACTTACTCCAACTGTGAGCCAGCTGATCTGTGCATCGTACATCTGCAGTTGGAGAAGAGCTGCTTCAAGATTCGTAGTGTTTACTACCACAGAGGGAACTAGTGTATAGAGAATGAAGAACCAAACGAAACTGAAGATGACATTCGGTAGATATGCATATCCAGTAACGGATGCGGCAGTCTCAAAATCCCAGTTCTCACTCTCACACGCATGTCGAATCAAGTAGGACTTGACCAACCATCTGACAATCATTATGACTGGAAACAATACTAGTCCAATGGTCGCTCCTGCAACCACTCCAGATGTCACAAATTCACCATATGTACCTGTGAACTGCATCTTTGATAACATAACCCACACGCCGATTATTCCAAAAATGGTCCAAAATACAAACAAAACGATGACACCCCCATAATCGGGAGCAAGTCCGATATCAGTCATTGCCTCTCGAGGTGATGTCAACAGCTTTGTGTAACGTTGAATCATTGACAGTTTTCTTTCGTATCGTGGATAGACTTCAGGAGGTTTTGACCCTCCTTCCAGCTCGATGCCCCGAGTCTGAACTGGTGCACTTCGAGTCACCGAGGCACCACAGTATCCACAATACAAGTTGCCTGCAGGGACCGTTTCCCCACACTTAGGACAAGAAATTCTACTGTCTTCCTGAAAATCCAATCTCGAAACCCCTATCCGCCTTGAGGATTTCAACGCCTAAAAGGATTCGCTCTTTCTCACTGAAGGAATAGTTGTTGGTCTACACGCACAGTCACGACTTCACCAGTGGCACAGTTCACATCACCTGAATAGAGATCGCAAGACACCTTGATTCGGCTCTCACTCATCTCAGTGACTCTTGCTCGGAGTTGGATAGGTTTGTCTATGGGAGTTGGTCTGAGATATTTCACAGAAATTCCACCGGTCACATGCATGAAGTGTTGTTCTAAATCACTGGTAGCCTTGTGAGCAGCCGCGTTGGCAGTTCCAGTTCCATGACAGTCGATCAGTGTGGCTATAATTCCTCCATTCAAAATCCCTGGAAATGCTAAATGATGTTCTTTTGGTTCCCATGTCGCTACGACCTCGTTGTCGTCTTCCCAGTAACTCTTCAACTGGAGACCATGCTTGTTATTTTTTCCACAACCCCAGCAATAGGTCCCTTCTTCAGGCCATAGGTCCTGGATATACTCGTCGGGCATGATATTGTGAGTGTTGAAGCGTCACTGAAAAGAGTTGCACGTTATTGACATTCTACATAAAGATTAATCAGGACTACTCAATTAGGGTGACTTTATGCTAACGCTCGTCCTCACAGTAGTCATTTCATTTGTTCTAGTGATTCTTCTCCTTAGTGGAAATGCGTGGTATCAAGCAATGAAACTACCTGATAACACACCATCAAAGTACCTCAGACAACAGACTCACAACAAAGACCACAAGAGGATAGTTGTTCTCTTGGGAGATAGCATTACTCATGGAAGAATCGGAGTAAACTATGTGAATATGGTTGAGGAAGAACTAGAGGGTGAACAATTCGAAATCATCAATGCGGGGATAAACTCTGAGCTAGCATGGAACAATCTGCAAAGAGTTGATGAAGTCATTCAATGTGATCCGGATATTGTTGTAGTCCTTATTGGTTCAAATGATGCAAATGCCACTTTATCTACAGACACAATGAAGAGCTATGTCAAAAGAATGAAACTTCCTAGAGAGCCTGACAGTGGTTGGTACAGAGAGTCGCTCCATTCACTTGTGACGAAGCTCAAGACAGAAACCACCGCACAGATCGCGCTCCTGTCAATTCCAACAATAGGAGAGGATTCAAACAATCCAGAATTCATCCGGAGTTCTGAATACAGTAGGATTGTGCAAGAGATAGCTGAAGACACGAATGTTACCTACTTGCCACTACATGAAAAAATGGTTGAATTCCTTCGGGATGCCCCGGGAAGTGCTTCGTATCCTTACGAGAAGTCCTACATTGGGATCTTCAAGAGTATAATGAATCGCTATCTTCTTAGGAGGAGCTGGGACAATATTGCGAAGAATTCAGGATTCGTTCTTCATGTTGATTATCTACATCTGAACACAGCAGGTGCACGAATGATAGCAGATCTGGTTAGTAAGTTCATTCAGTCGGTTTTGACTCAAACCTGACACTGTAGATTGGAATAAACTGTTGGACATTCATTTCTCTTCGGTAGTGGAGCCAGGGTTGTTCATCCGAAGGTCTTGCCAGTAGTATGCAACTGGAGCCATCCTATCGAAACCCACAGCCTCGTATGCTCTTCGAGCTGGTATGTGTGAGTCATCAAGACCTGTTTCAAGGAAGGCAACATGAAGTCCTTGATCTCTGAAGTGGTTGAGTACATGACGGTACATGAACTTCCCCCAGCCCGTCCCTGCATGCTCTGGGAATACTCCATTGTTCTCAATGATACCTAGTTTCTTCCCTGCGACTATGTTGATTATCTTGAAGGTCACGAAACCGATAATTTGCGAGTTCTTCTCTAACACCCACACCCAATCGGGGTGTTCAGCAAATAGTTCGTGATTCTGACCAGTTTTTTTATCTTCCCAGGTCTTGTTAGGATCCTTGAGAGCTTCATAGATCTCTTCACTCTGTATTGCGACCCAACTCTCATGGATAGGGGTGTAACAGATTATGGTTATCTCATCGATCTGTGACATGTCATCCTTTCGAGCATAACGGAGGATTGCTCCTTCTTTCTCTGCTATAATCATGAAGAGACCTCACTTTGCATCTTTTGCGAATGGTGTAACTTGCTCTTAATTCTGGGCATTCCCATAGCGCCTCTTCCGAAGAGGTTTTGTATACTTGTGCACTATTGTTAAGCATGGAAGATTCAGAGAAGGACTGGAAAGTAGAATTAAGTCCGGAGCAATACAAGGTTCTTAGACAGTGCGGGACTGAACCACCCTTCACAGGCAAGTATGTGAATCATAAAGGTAAGGGCACCTATGTCTGCGCAGGATGCGGTAACGATCTCTTCAGCTCAGGCACCAAGTTTGAGTCAGGTAGCGGTTGGCCAAGTTTTTGGGACCAACTCTCAGAAGACAGTGTTGAGAGGAAAACAGACAAAAGTTTAGGGATGGAAAGGATTGAGGTTGTCTGTAAGAACTGCGGTGGTCATCTAGGTCACGTTTTTGACGATGGCCCCAACCCCACAGGACTAAGGTACTGTATTAACTCACTTGCATTAGATTTCAAAGCAGATTCTGAAGATAGTACGTAGGCATCAACCTTTTTGAATGCAATAAGGCTCGAGGATATTGCTTGTGAAAGAGATGTCACATTGGGAGAAGGAAAAACTCGTCGTAGAGAACACACCCGAACCTATCACAAAGAGTCGACTTGTCAAAGACCTGAGGAGAATAGGGGTACTTCCCGGAGACACTATTTCTGTTCATATTTCAATGAGTAGGCTTGGTTGGATTGTTGGGCACGAGGTGACAGTCATCGAGGCGCTCAAGGAGGCTGTGACTGAAGAAGGAACTCTTGTAATGCAAGCACACTCCACAGGAAATACTGACCCGAGAAACTGGAACTATCCTCCAGTTCCCGAGAGTTGGTGGGAAACCATCAGGAGCGAAACACCGCCTTATCATCCTGAGATCACTCCATTAAGAGGCCTTGGGCGAGTTCCAGCTCTCTTCCGAACTATGCCAGATGTTTACCGGAGCAATCACCCACATGTTTCTTGCACTGCATGGGGCAAGAATGCACGACAAATTGTAGTGGAGCATGACTTGGAGGATTCGTATGGAGATAGGACTCCATGGGGAGCGCTATACAGGCTTGATAGCAAAATCTTGTTGTTTGGTGTTGATTATGAGTCTAACACTGCATTTCATCATGCAGAAATTAAGACAAGCACTCCCAACACGCCTACAGTAACCACCGGTGCGGCTATTCTTGAGAATGGAGAACGGAAATGGGTTTCTTGGGATGAGATTGAGTATAATTCAGATGATTTCAATGACCTTGGGGAAGCTTTCGAGAAATCGATCGGTTATGAACCGATGTTAGTGGGACAAGCTGAATCAAGACTACTACCAATGAAAGACATAATTGACTTTGCAGTTGAATGGTTTCAAGAGAACCGCTGAATGTTGTTTGCTAGAACTTTCCAAGAGCTCCATCTAGAGATTTCATAAATCCAGACTCATCCTCAGCCATTCGTTTCTTGACTTCTTTCCATGTTGTGGAGCAGTTCTTGTACTCTACACCCAGGAGCTTGTGCAACGCTTTGTCAACGTCTTGCTTGTTTTCTTTAGTTACCTCTACACCAATCTCAGCAAATATCCCGTCCATATGTCTGAAATAACATGTCATTTGGAATATACCTCACTATATTGTACGATAACGGGACCATCAACATATCTAACGCTCATTTTCTCAGAGTGAATGTTACTTTACTTGGTTCTCAATCTCCCGGGCTATGATGCAGCAGACAAGTTCAACGAAATTCGGACGAGTTTCATTCCGAGATGGGATTCATAGAGAGTCGTTCATCGAGATGATTAAAGATCTCGACCTCAGATCACCAGTAATCATCAAACCGAACTGGGGATTCTCGGTCATCTACACTGAGGCAGATATTCTGGACTGGACACTTGCTGCAATCGATGGCGAGGCTTTAGTGGTTGAGAGCTATGGATGGGCTCGATGTAGAGAAGCCATAGAGGAAAAAAAATATGGACCCTTCAACCGAGAGTCTCTACGTAAGGCAGACAAGTGGTTTTTGCGTTATTCAGGAATTGATAAGGTCCTGAAGAAACACGACGTAGAGTATCTCAACATCACTGAAGAGGTCTGGGCGAGTCGAATAGCAGAAGAAGATACAATCCACAAGATAGTAGAGGACTCATACTCACCACTAAAAATGAAGAAAATGGCGTCCTATGTCCCTCAACGTTTGTACGACCTGAGTGATGGCACATTCCTCAATCTTTCAAAGCTCAAGTTCATGGGAGGGGACATTGTCATCTCCTTGGCACTCAAGAATCTCTTTGGCATGATCCCAGGACCTGACCGGGGTGAGTTCCATGGGGAGATGAACAAAGCTATGAATCCCAGTATTGTCGATATGAACAAGATCTACCGTTCACTATTCAAGACAAAGGGAGTTGTGGAAGGAGTTCTTACTGCCTCACGGGGTATGACGCTAGAACCTCATATCTTCAAGAATCGGGGTGTCTTATGGACCTGTGATGATACGCTTGAATTAGATGCTGTTGTGACTTCGCATGTGGGAATCAATCCCACCGATGTTGGCTACCTGATGCTTGCTGCACAGAGTTTTGGTGAGTGGGATGAAGAAATAGTGGCTCTAGCAGCAGAACAATCGCTTACTCAGTTTAAGTGATTTTTTTCAAAATCAACCACTAAGAAACCACTTGGATTAGATTGCAGAACTCCTGCTCTGAACAGTTCTCTTTTATTCAACTACAGAGCGTTCTTGGATTAGTGAGGTCATGCTTTATGCGATTTGTCACACTCTCAATTCTTCTTGTAATCATCTCAGGGATTGTTCTTCTTGGGCCGATACAGCAGCCAGTGATAGCGCAGGATGCTACATCCTTAGGGGAGAAGATGTCCAATGAGGGATTGGATGTACTCTTCTGTTCGTATTTTGGTGGGGATGGAGAGGAGTGGTCAAACGATATTTGTTTCACAGATGATGGGGGGTTTGTAATAACTGGAATGACTAGGTCTGATGATCTTCCAGTACAGAATGCACACCAGAGCGAGTATGCTGGTGCAGGGGATGTTTTTCTTGTGAAGGTAAGCTCGCAATTTCAGGTTGAGTTCTACACCTATTTTGGAGGGAACGGGTTAGAGGAGCCTATGGCGGTAGTCATTGACCAAGATGGGAGCATCATTCTTGCTGGAGGTACAAGCTCTGACAACCTCACCCTGTTGAATCCAATTCAGGATGAGTTGAATGGGACTTCTGATGCGTTCATTGCAAAATTCAGTCCTTCTGGAGATCTTGTGTTCTCCACGTATTTTGGTGGTAGCGATGTAGAACGTATTGAGGATATCCTTGTTGATTCCTATGGCAACTATTTGATTGTTGGACCGACTGGATCAAACGATTTCTATACAACCAGTGATACACACCAGGAGAGTTTTGGCGGGGGAGATTCTGATGTCTTTATCACATCGCTAAGCAATGATGGTCAGTCCATCATCTATTCTTCATACTTTGGCAACTCAACAGACGAAGATGTATGGGCTGTTGATATCGATCTAATGGGGAATCTAGTCATTGCTGGAATCACAGATGGAGCCGCAATAGCAACTGACTTCGCTTTCCAGCAGACGTATGGTGGGGGTCAATCAGACGCCTTTGTCGCCAAGTTCACACCTAATTGTACATCCCTAAGCTGGTCGACCTTGCTGGGTGGAAATGGGTGGGAGTTTGGGGATCAAGTAGACTTCGATTCTGACAACAATGTAGTAGTGTCAGGATACACAGGATCTTCTGACTTCCCACTAGCGAGTCAGTTGTATAACGATAGCTCGGGGTATGACGCATTCTTTGCGAAATTGAATCCAGATGGTGATGATCTTCTTCTATCAAGCTACCTCGGAGGAAGTAGTGAAGACCGCTCATATGCGATGGAAGTTCTGGCGGATGATTCAATTTTGATCACATCACCAGCATCCTCAGCAGACATCCCAGTTCAAAATGCATTCCAAAACCATAGTGGTGGTTCTGATGGATACATTGCCCTCATTGGGGGTGAAGGTCCCACCCTGTTGTTTGGCAGTCATTATGGAGGAAGTTCAAATGACTATGTGCTAGGTATGTCAGTATACGAAGAGGACATGATCGCAGTCATTGGGTATTCTTCTTCGGATGATCTACCGACACTCAATGCAGTACAAGATGAGTACCGAGGTTCAGGTGATTCTATGGTCTGGGTGTTTGGGTTTGAGGAAGAAACACCAGTAGAGGACCCACCAATCATTGTTGCAGTCATTGTTGTTATTGCAGTAGTTGCATTGGTTCTTGTATTTGGTTTACGAAGAAGAGTATAATACACCAGAATAGTTTGACCGATAGTTAAATATAGTTAATTATATTTATGATGATTTGTGAATCCGTAATGTCTGTGAGAGGAATAGGTGGAGTCTTCTTCAAATCAGAGGACCCAAAGAAGTTGCAGGAGTGGTATGTCGAAAATCTTGGTCTGAAACCCGATGAAGGGGGCTATATCTACTTCATGTGGTCCGATCTAAAAGCACCAGGATACACCTTGTGGGCACCATTCCCGGCGGATACAAAATATTTTGAACCGAGTACAAAACATAGCATGATCAACTTCGTAGTGGATAAAATCGAAGACTTTGTTGTGGAGCTCAAGAACAAAGGAATTGACGTTGTGGATAAAATCGAAAAAACTGAGCAGGGCAAGTTCACATGGTTGATGGACCCTGAAGGAAACCGTATTGAACTCTGGGAACCTGCCAACAAGTAGAGGATTCCACAGTCCAACTCGTTATTCTTTACTCGATTGAATCGCTTTGAATGCAAGGTGTTTTGCGGCTTCTCTCTTCTTTTCAATATCACTAGCTTGTTTTGAGATGGAGTCAAAGACACTTTTCTTTTCCATTATTGCTTTCTCGACAAAAGATGCTACAACTTCAGAGCGGCTCTTGAAAATCTCCAGTTCAACCAGTGCGTCGAGAATCTCAACTATATCAGTGCTCAATCTTGTCATAACGGAAATCTCACGGTTCTTGAGACCATGTTTCTCCCGCTCGAATTTACCTAGTAGTTCATCTCTGAGGCTCGTTTCTTCATCTGGTTGCAATTTTAGTTTAGACGTGCTAGACACCTCGTTCTCATTGGGCTATAGTGAGTTCATTGATGAACTCCTTAAAAGTTTTGATTTAGTTTCCACGTGCACACAATAAAAAGGTGACAAAGGCTAGTCGATCGGACTTGAGGATGCGATCTTTTTACGGATCTTTTCGAGCTCCTTCGTGAAACGATCAGCTGCTTGAGCAAGCTCCTCGAGAATCTCTGGAGAAGGATTGCCTCCAATCACCACAGGAAGAGTCATCAGGGTCTTGAAGAGATTCCGAAGGGATGGCGGGACCTCCTTGCGGTGACCTAGCATGGGGAGGAATGGCGGGGGAAAAGGAGTGAACCCCAAATCTATCTTCTCACGAAGTTCACCACTCTGGTCCACTTGGTCCTCGAGAAACTTCCGCCCCCTCTCTGTGAGCTCATATCTTCGAGTTCGTCCGTCTTCGTCAGATAGCTCTCGAGTGAGCCCATCCTGAAGTAGACTCTTCAGTAGAGGATACATAGAACCGGGTTTCGGTTTCCAACGACCGCCCATCTCTTCGGTGATTGCTGCTGTCAGCTCTGCACCAGACATAGGAAGTTCTTTGAGTTTGTGGAGGACCTGGTATCTGAGGAATCCCTTAGGCACCTTCGCTGTATGCTGAATCCATTTCCTTAGAGGGTCGATAGCTTGACCAAACTCTTTCCTGAAGACTTCCAGACGTTTCTCGGATAGGTAATACTTCTTACCTTTCTTTACAACAGGGGATTTATCTGGTGGGATCGGAGGGGACATATGTTCAAATTCTTCAGGAAAACCAAGCTCTTTCCATGTCAGTGCCTTCTCAGGCGTAGTTGCTCCTTTCTCTTGAAAGGTCTCTACCATCCTTCTGAAGGGACTAAACATGTTTCTGTTCATGGATGAACTAGCCTTTATCTTATTCGAAATCTATCATTATTGATATATCACATATGATATGGTTTATATCACATAGGATGTTTAAAGTTTATTAATGTGTCATTTAGCGATGACAGAGGAAGAAAATAGTTTGACGACAGCCCTTGAATACACATTGAACGAAGAGGACTTCTTACCAAAAGTTATCGACATAAAGAAATTGACAAAGACATACATGATGGGACAGGTACCTGTCGAAGCACTCCGTGGTGTGAGCCTAAGTGTGCGAAAGGGAGAGTTCATTGCCGTCATTGGTCCAAGTGGAAGTGGTAAATCTACACTGCTAAATATGATTGGAGCTCTCGATCGCCCTACCTCAGGCACAATCCTAATCAACGGTGTTGATGTTTCAACTCTTGGCGATAATCAATTAGCAGACCTCCGACAATCTGTTGGATTTGTCTACCAGACGTTCAACCTGATTTCACGACTCGATGCGTTAGGCAACGTTGAGCTGCCGCTTTCTATTGTAGGAATTCCAAAGAAAAACCGGAAATTCAAAGCGGCGGTAATGCTCAAGATTGTAGGACTTGGTGATAGAATGCATCACAAGCCATCGGAACTCTCTGGGGGTGAGAGGCAACGTGTTGCCGTAGCCAGGGCTCTTGTCACTAATCCAGCGTTCATAATAATGGACGAGCCTACTGGCAACTTGGACACCAAGACGGGGCTTGAGATTATGGAGTTCGCGAAGAAGCTCAACAGGGAACATGGGATAACATTGATCATAGTGACTCATGACCCTGAGATCGGAAACCAGGCTAGAAGGATAATCCGTTTGAGGGATGGTCTGATCGAATCGGATGAGGTGAACTAGATGCGTAGTGGTGATGTGCTTGGTTATTCATTTAGTGCAATCCGGCTTCGCAAGATGCGAGCTGGACTAACCACTCTTGGCGTGGCGATTGGTATAGCGGCCATTGTTGCTCTAATGTCCTTCACAGGAGGACTTCAAGTCACTATGACTGAACAGTTCGAAGAAGGGTTAGGGACAGATACACTCACTGTGAGTACAGGCGGTATCCTTGCTCTATTTGGGGGAGGTGGAGGCGATTCTGACTTCTCACTATTGGTTAATGACACCGATACAATCAATTCTATTGAGCATGTCGAAGCAAGTGTAGCATCTATGACGAAAACAATTATGGCAAACTTCAGTGGTAATGAATTTCCACTATCGTTATCGGGCATCGATTTTGCAGCATTTACGTCAATGTATAGTACGTTTCTGGCAGAAAATGGCACCATACCTGCATCTCCAGCAGATATTGATGTAATCATCGGATCGCGTGTTGCTGACCCATGGCAGAATGGTACGATTGTTGCTCAAGTTGGAGATGAAGTTACAATCTTCTGGACTGGCCGTGTGAATGGCACCATAGTGATGACAAACTATACAGGTACCGTCGTTGCTATTTTAGAAGAGATTGGTGGATTCGGGATTAGTGGACCCTCAGACATGGGGTTCTATGTTCCTATAGAGTGGGCAATCGAGTTCTTTGAAACAGAGGAAATATCCTCTATCAC
>JAGXOC010000010.1:9702-34387 GCA_019894665.1 Candidatus Thorarchaeota archaeon | reverse complement strand
GTCAAGGTCGATACTGACGATGCAGATGAAATTGATACGCTGATACAAGAAATTGAAGATGCTTTCGAAGGACTAGTCACTGTCACTCAACCTACAGCACTATTAGGCATGATGGAGGAAATACTTGGCATCCTGAATGTTTTTCTGGCGGGTATCGCAGGCATTTCACTAATTGTTGCAGGTATCGGAATCATGAACATCATGATTGTATCATTGATAGAACGTACTCGTGAGATCGGGATTCTGAAGGGCATGGGAATGCACAGCAGAACTGTCCTGGGAATCTTCCTTAGTGAGGCGATGATGATTGGTTTATTGGGAGGCGTCTTTGGTATTATCGCTGGAATATTGATTGGAAATCTCATTGCGGGGGGTATGGCAAACTTGGGTGACTTGGGCGGCATGGGTGGCATGGGTGAGGCATTTGGTGGTTTTTCAGGCATCCCAGAAATCACTCCCGTAGTCACACCGGATCTCCTCTTCTTTGCACTAGTATTTGGTGTATTGGTTGCTGTCATCTTTGGGCTGTACCCTGCGCGGAGGGCCTCCAAACTTCGACCAGTTGATGCCCTTAGGTTTGAATAATCTAACAAGCTGATATTGTTCACAGCGGACACCTAAATCCGCAGTCTGCACTCAGAGGCAAAACTAAACATATAATAATGTTAACGATAGTTAAATAATGATTTGGGATGTCAAAAGAGAAGTTTGTGCGAGATAAACCTCACGTGAATATTGGACTGTTCGCCATGGTTTTGGTAACAGTTGCGGCTCTGACATACGTCTTTCCGCAACAGATAGCACCAGGGAACATCATATTTCCTGTCGGGAGTGTACTCAGACCTAATCTTGGAGTCCTTCTAAGTCAAGGGTTTTTGAATGGTCTCGTGTATGGGATTGTGATGGTACTAGCATTTCAAGTTACGACCCGAGTACGAATCCTGAAACACAGTCCCGAATGGACCAATTAACAGGCATATAGCTTCTTTTTTGTAGGACATCGTTGATGAATATTGAATGGAGATGGTCTTTTGAGATATCGAAAGGTTGGAAAGAGTGGTCTGAAGATAAGTGAGATTTCACTTGGCTCTTGGTTGACTTACGGTGGAACAGTGGAAAATGATCTGGCCAAAAAGTGCATGGCCACAGCGCTGGACAATGGAATCAACTTCATTGACTCTGCAGAGATCTACGCAGGTGGAAAAGCCGAAGAAGTCATCGCGCAGTTTCTCAGGGATGAGAATATCAGCAGAAGAAATCTAGTGATCTCAAGTAAGGTGTTCTGGCCCACAAGCGAGGACATCAATGATTGGGGAAACAGCAGGAAAAATATCATGAATGCTATTGAGGACACCCTAGAACGCCTGAATCTGGATTACATTGACATCTATTTCTTACACAGGTATGACTATTCAACACCCGTGAAGGAGACCGTTATGGCCATGGACAACCTCATCAGAGATGGGAAAGTACGACACTGGGGAACATCGGTCTGGACCGCGGCACAACTTGAACGTGTGAATGCAGTAGCAAAAGAGTTTGGTGCTCACAAACCCATCGTTGAACAACCGTTGTACAACATGTTTTCTAGATTCATCGAACTCGAGATAATGCCAGTCGCAAAAACTCATGGCATGGGTTTCACTGTCTTTAGTCCACTGGCCCAGGGTCTTCTCACAGGCAAATACAATGATGGAGTACCAGAGGGTAGTCGAGGAGCGACTTCTACAATAATGAACCGATATCTCATTGAAGACAATTTGGCAAAGGTGAGAAAACTTAGTGAGATTGCGTCTTCGTTGGATATAACCACTGGACAGCTTGCTCTAGCATGGATTCTCAGACGTCCTGAGATCTCGGCGGCACTGGTTGGTGCGACCAAACCTGAACACGTCACTGAAAATGTTGGAGCATCGGACGTGACCCTTTCAAAGGACACCATTGAACAGATTGAAGGCATCTTGGATAATGCTCCTGAGTGGCCGGGTCCGTATCGGCCCAACATCTATTATGAAGACAGGATGAGATGAGAAATGAAAAAGAAAACAGATCATGCTGAGAGTTATTCACTCTCGGCACCTCTGTGTTTCACAGGAATATGTAGGCAGCTACAAGTCCTGTGATGTAGATAAGATGGAAGTACTACAAGGACTTCAGAAACCAGATTCTTGAGGACTGCTCTCAATAAACTATTGTTTGACAAATTACAAGATGGCTATATTGGGCATACCCAAGAAGTAATTAAAACTCAGGAATTCGCTTCTACCAGTGATGTCGAGTGAGTTTAGTGTCAGAAGTGAAGAGCTGGTTGTGGGTTCCTGCAATCTGGATAACTGTGTATTCTGTGATGCTTGTTGGCGGGATTGCTCTTGGAAACATGTTTAGTCCAATGTACTATTGGTGGGCTATGCTAGTTGGTGTACCACTGGCAATCGCTCCGGTCACATACAAGAGCCTGGTTGGTGGTGGTTGCAGTTTCCGGTTTCAAATATGTGCTCTTGTGAAAGGATCGTTTGCAGGGATAATCTTCCTCATGCTAACGATGGTTGCTGACTCACTTCTATGGCCAAATCTCGCCCTTACAGTTGGTTGGAATCCAACTTCATTCAACATCTCCGAACTGTTCTATCAGATATGGTTCTTTAGTGGAATCATAGGAGGAATCGGTGCGAGGGTTGTTGAGGTCAGGGGTTACACAGTAAGCTCTGAGATATCAATCGCAGGGTTTGAGTGATTCTTGGAAAGCAGATGATAAAAGGGACAGTACCCTCAATGTTCATTGAGGGGAAAACAGTTGGTAAAAGCTACTACTGAACAACTCCATTGGAATCGACTCAGGAAGCAGTTTCTTCTGGATGAAAAACCATCTGATTTTTACAAAATAGCAAAAGCTCAGCTAGGTCTCCACTCAACTGATTATTGGACCCCTTACCTTTCCGTTTGGGCGCGCCTTGGTGACTATGATGCCAAGAAGGTTTTCGAGTCGATTGACAATGGCAGGGATCTTATCCGAACTCATGCATTCAGAACTACTCTGCATGTGATGCATATTGACAATCTAGCTATGATACTCAGTGCAACTGGGCCAGCACTCTTCAGAGCATCTCGGACAGACAAATACCGAAAGATAGACCAATTGAGTGACAAAGAGATTGAGAGTATGCTCAACCAGGTGAAGTCTATCCTTGATGATGGACCACTGCGAACGACGGAATTGAAAAAACGCTTGCCAGATGTAGGAGAGAATGTTCGTTCAGCCCTCGTGATGCTGATGGCTCGTGGAGAAGTTGTTCGTGCAAAAGCCAAACATGCCCGAAGTAATCTCACATCATACGCATTGATGGACAAGTGGGTCAAGGGCTACAAGCTAGAGATGATTGATGAACAAGAAGCAATTACGCAGCTGATTCGAGGACACATCAAGAGATTCGGTCCAGTGTCAGTTGATGATAGTGCATGGTGGCTACGACAGACAAAGACCATTGTCAAGAATGTGCTTCAACAATTGGGGGAAGATATTGTCAATATCAAGATAGGAAAATCTGACAGATTCATGCTAAGAGAAGACATGGAGATTGCAGCTTCTCTTTCGACCCCATCCGAAGAACAAGTTTGGTTTTTGCCCTATGAAGACCATTTTCTCAAAGCGATCATTGATCGAGTCGGCTTCATAGAGGAGGACATCCATCCTAGACTCTTTCCAGCAGATAGGAAACACTTCTGGCCATCAAGCCCAGATGCATTACACAATATGCCAAGCATAGGTGTGAGAACAACTGGAGAAGTCAGGCCATCAGTCTGGTTGAACGGTCGAGTAATTGGTCGATGGGAGATGGATGATGATGATAGTTTGAAGAAAGTTGTCACGAGTTTGTATTCCCAGACGACGAAATCGCAAGAGAATAGGATAGAGCAGGTCAGAAATCAGTTAGAGGAGTTTATCAATTCGTCGTTGATGCCAATATCGTGCTGAAAATGAATAGGCACGCATAAATAGGGAGATACTAATTGATTGCATTAACTCAACCGGAGTTGTAACTTATGGGAAAGGGATTAGCTTTATTCGGACTGATTCTGATCATCCTCGGCATACTCCCACTGTTTATGCCAATGATCGGACTCGGCGCCTTTGTGTCTTACTTCTACATGCTTGGACTTTTTGAAATTGACTTAGCAGGATACCTATTTTCTGAGCTCATGCTCATACTCTTAGGACTAGGTGTCGTGCTCCTAATTGTAGGCGCTGTGAAGTAGTTTACACACCTGAATAACATAGGAAGACGTGGGGAGATTTAGACCTCCCCCGTAGCCTATAACCTAGTGGATTTTTCAATCGATTCCAATTCGAGTTGCAATCTTCACAATTATGAAGACGACAAACGCAACAACTACGAATGTGATCAAGCTGTCAACAATGGGTCCGGCTGCAAGTATATACTCAGTACCTTCAGGTCCTCCACCTATGCCAGGTAGAACAAACTGGATCAGCGGCATGATGAAGCTGTTCACAAGTGCCTGTATAACATTACCAATATAGATACCCAAGATGAACGCAACTGCAAGCCCGAGCACCTTGTATTTCGAGATGAAGCCAACGAACTCGTTGACTAAGCCCTCTGGCGGCGCTGGTTTAGGTGCTGGTGTTAGTAATTTCCGTATCTCTTTCAGTTCTTCTAACATTTCTTCATTTGACACATTATCACCCCAAATAAATACCCCAGGATAAACTGCATCATAGTTATGATTCTTTCCGACCAGTACGTAGATTGATAAAACAGAGTGAGTATGGATAATCGATGAGCTTCTGGTTCTTACTCTCAGTTTTGGGCATACTCATTGTAGTGCCAATCCACTTTCTCTCAGTCGAACATTCTAGATTGGATGCCAGATTTGGAAAGGAAAAGGGATTCAAGGTTGGGGCAGCTCTTGGGATGATCTCTGGCTGGGGGTTCTTCCTATTCCTGTTCGGGCTCTGGATTTCACCTCAGGAAACATTCTTGGTTCAGGTTTGGGGGATTCCTCCAGTGTACTTTATGTTGGCCTTTGGTTTTCTCTGGTTGAGTATTCCAATCCTTCATCTTGTTCTATCAATAGGTTTTCTACTGCCTGGAGCATACTTGGGTATCAAGGGAGTGACTGAGATGGGACTCAAGGTGGCAGAAACCCATCGAGCTGAGAGGGTGATTTCCACCGGAGTCTATTCAAGGGTTAGACATCCGCAGTATCTAGGAGCTATTCTCGCTCACATTGGTGCGTCATTCCTATTTTCAGCCTACTACTCGCTTCTTGTGACCCCATTGGTAATCGTAATCAATTGGATACTCTGTTGGAAGGAGGAGAGAGAACTTGTGAAGGAGTTTGGGAACGGGTATCTAAAATATCGAGAAACTGTTCCAATGTTGTTTCCCAAGATAAGAACTTAGTTGAGGTTCATCTGAAGTTGCATTTGATGTAGGTTATTACCGACTTTTACAGCATTCCCTTCAATTAATCGGATGTAAGCCAAACAAGGAATAATAATAACATAAAGAATTGAAAATATAGAGCTGAGTGGGCGCTCCATAGGCAATATCGGAGTTGTGAGCTGACATTCTGATTTAGCTCCATCCCTAAGACTTGAGGTGACCGAGATGCGTTTGAAACAGATAGCGATTATTGCAGTGATTGGATTTTCATTGTTCATGACACTAGTACCATATTCTACTCCGGAAACCTATGATAGAGCTATCAGCGAGGGGTCCACTGATACAAATGAGAGCCCGGTATTTCAAAACATCAATGAGGTGAATGATGGAAGATTCGCAATATCACAGGTTACGCAGGAGGGTGTCATTAATCCAGTATCGATATTACAGTCAGGATATCAAACAACAGATTTGAGAAGAGGAAGAACTGATACGGGGACTAGCACTGCAGGGAATATCACAATTGACGACGCAAATGGTTGGTTTGTGAACAGTACAGAAATTGAAGTTACAGATCTTCAACGATTATATGGTGTGAACGGAACGTTTGATGATGGAACAGACCCATGGATTCCCTACACCATTGATGGTGGCTCCAACACACAAATCAACTCCTATAATTCCACGGGAGGATTCATTGAATGTAAGAATATGGGCAACTACAATTCAGCAGGGGGAGGGTCATACCTTCACACTGAAACTTCTGAGGCTGGATGGGGACAAGTAATTACCAACACACCAGAGTCACTAAGCTTTAAGCTGGAGTTTGATTTTCGTTATGTAACAGGTCCGCTTGATCCTGATGGAGATGATTGGTTTGCTGGAGACGTTGGTGTCTTTTGGCAGTTGGATCTTGAAGGATACTATTATCCTATGCAGAATTATGATTCTAGAGAAACATGGTATTCTGTAAGCCACATCTTCACAGTTGATCCTGGAACGAGTAGTTTCTCGATATACGTCGGGCTCTACATTGGTGGGGACAATGTTAGAGTGTACATTAATAATGACTATGATGATGATCCACTTGAACTGCCTGATGGTGAGGAAAATGCACAAAATGTGACCGTGTATATTGACAATATTGAGTTCACAAGTACCACGCCCCCTCTGTTTGATGATGTCGGACTTACTTTTCATGCAGGTTCTCTATCAACTCCTATTACGGGAACAGGGACGGGAACAGCTATCATCACTAATCCAGATTTTTGGACCACAACTCCTTTAGAATATCAAATCACAGCGAGTGCAAATGTGATTTTTACATATTCAGTCACCTCACTATTTCAGCGATATATCAATTCATCCTGGACTACAGATCTCAGCAAGAGAGGAGTTAGGTATTCACTATCCTCAGGACAGAGTTCAGACCTCACTTTCTACACATACATTACACCACCTAGTAACTATCAGGGTTCCACGGTAGACATCCTGTATCCTAAAGATTGGGAAAATACGACTGTCTGGGATCCACTCATGGTTAACATTACAGGTTCTTGTGTCGTAACATCAGGACAAATACATGTACCAACGAGTGAGTTAAGTCGAAGCGGATGGTGGGAGATAAATCTCAATAGTCTAAACTATGCCAAGAACGTTTCAATTCAGACCTTTGATCAAAGTATCGGTCAATGGTCAGAAAATTCACTTTTCCGACCGGGCAATAATACACGATTGCAGGTGGAGATTGGTATTTCTAGTGTCACTCCGACAGGAGGAGACCCGGTTAATATAACTTGGATGTTGCCAAACGACACCCCTTGGACAATGGATTCAATTACTACAATGGTGGGCGGTGCTGTAACTAGCTCTACTTGGACTTTCGGTGCGACTAATACCACTGCAGGAGAGTGGTCGATTGATGTCCTATGGACTAATGGAACTGAAATTGCCTTCAAATCAGTATCAATCGAACTCTATCACTCAGCCTCGATTGCTGTATCATACCCCATCATTGAAACAGATTATGGTCTAATAATTTCGAATCTTATCACCTACAAGGATGCCGATACAAACGAGTACCTTTTAGACGATAGTGTAACAATCGAGGCCAATTGGTCAAGCACAGTCATCTCGTTTGCACAAAATTATGCAAAGAACTGGTGGGAGGCTGACTTCGATACTTCATTAATTGGAGGGGGTCAGTTTATTGTAATAGTCACTGCCTCAAGACCATATTTCAATCCAGTTTCAACCCAGTTCACAGTCATTTCAATATATGAAACTACATTAGAAATCCTAAACGCACCATTCCCGATTGAGAATTGGCTTAATGAGATCTTCACAGTTCAAATTGATTATGAGTTCCTTAATGGAACAGGTATTCCAGGGGCATTCCCAGTAATTACATTTACCGGTCCAGGGGGAGGTCTTTCATGGACTAATTTCGTTGACAATAACAATGGACACTATTCAGTGGATGTAATTTGTGACATAGCCACAACATATGCTGTCACAATCACTCTCTCAAAACCATATCATTACAATGCCTCTGATTCTTTCACTCTCTTAATTAGTGAAACAGAGACTGCCCTCTCAATCCTCAATGGTACTGCTGATGGCGTCAATTATGGGGATAGATATCGATTAGTGGTTGAATACCAGAATAGTACCGGGTATGGTCTTTCTGGAGCTGACCTGGAGATAGTATCTATAACTCCAAGTTCGGGACTGACCACTGGAAGTTTCACTTCATTCTCTAATGGGTACTATGAGATCACTTTGACACCAACCGTTATTGATACATTTTCAATAGTAATTAAGGCAAGTCTGTTCAATCATGAAACTCAGTACGTGACTTTCACCCTGACTGGAGTCATAATCCCAACTACGTTAGAGATTCTAAATGCTGGGTCCGTTGTTGAAAATGGACTCAATGAGATTTTCACAGTCCAGCTCAGCTACGAACTTCTCAATGGGACTGGAGTAGCAGGGGCAATGCCCACCATAATATTCACAGGTCCTCAAGAGGGTCTATCTTGGACAAATTTCATAGATAACAACAATGGATTGTACTCTCTAGATATCAAGTGCAATGTATCAGCTATCTATGGAATCACAATCACCCTATCAAAAGTGTATCATTATAACACATCAGATTCCCTCACTCTCATTATTGGTGAAACTGGGAGTGAACTTCAGCTTCTGAATGGTACGGTTGATGTTGTCTTGTTTGGGGATAGCTATCTTCTAGTTGTTGAATATAGAAACAGTACTGGGTCGGGTCTTGCTGGAGCTGATTTACAAGTTGTTACAATTACTCCAGTGACTGGTTTGAACCATAGTGGCTTTTCCCACATCGTAGACGGGTACTATCAAATCAATTTGACCCCCACTGCAGCCGGATCATTCTCAGTCGTTATCAGTGCAAGTATAATAAATCATGAACCCCAGTATGCGACTTTCACCCTGACAGCAACAGGTATTCCGACAATTCTGACATCATTACCTTCAAGTGCAAGGATTTCCTTGGATCAAAACTTCACTGTTCAACTCATTTTCCAAGATGAGAGTCTGAATCACATAGATGTTGCTAACTTCACAATAACCAATCCTCCAAGTGGATTAATCATCTCAAATGCTATTGTATTGGGAGGTGGGCTTTACAACTTCACACTGACTCCTTTGGCCATAGGCACTTTTACTGTTCTCTTCAGAAGTTCAGCAGACAACTACCAGAGTTCAAGTGCTGCATTCACGCTCATTGTAACTGAGATAATAACAAAAATCGAGTTTGAGGGGGATGTATCCTCAGCATTCGTTGAATTCGAAGAACCCTACCTGCTTACAGTCTACTATTATCGGGCAGACGTGGCATCACCAATCAATGTAGGAGGAGCTAATGTTTCAGTACTCTTTCAAGATCCGGGACTCGTTATTACCATTGATGAATTTGTAGGATACTATTTAATTACTATCAGGGGACAAGCAACGGGTACATGGTCATTGACTATCACTGCAAGTAAAACGAATCACTACACAGCGACAAAACAATTCTTGTTCAATGTTGAAGAGATTGATACATCTATTGAGGGTTCAAGCCCTCTCGAAGCGCTTTATGTTGGGCGGTCTTATCCATTCCCATTCAGTTATTTGTTTGATTCAAATGGTAGTTATATTCTCGATGCAAATATTGTTTCATCAGGGGAAGGAGCTAACTGGATTACAATTGATGAGTTAGTTAGTGGTCAATACCGCGTAAACCTAACGCCTATGGAACTGGGAAATCACTATGTGATTTTGACATTCGAGAGAAACGGCTTTGAATCAGCAAGTTATAGACTTCAATTCAATGTGGTTAGAGTGCCGCTCTCAGTTGAGATACTTGAGGGAGCTAGTGGGTTGGAATTGATGACCACAACTCTGAGGGTCAGTATTACTGAAACAGATACGGGAAATCCTGTTTCTGGGGTGACTGTGTTCTATAGATTAATTGTGGCTTCAAGTGAATATGCTGAAAATCCTGTCCCCATGACTGAATCGACGGTTCTAGGCATCTACACAGCATTACTAACAGTACCTACTGCAGATATCATCTATAGTATACAGATTACATGCGAAGCAGAGCATTTTGAACTTGAGGAGCCTTTCTCGAAGCCGCTTAGTGTGACAAGAAGTCTCGCTTCATTGGTGATGGTGTATTCAATACAATACTGGTGGGTTATCTTTGGTGTTGTAGCAATCATAGGAACATTTGGTTATAGAAGAAGTGCAAGAAAACGAAGAGTAAGACAGAACAAAATCGCTCTTGCCATAAAGCGACGTTTTGACGATGTCAGAAATCTACTCGGAGTAATTGTCCTTCACAAAGACAGTGGATTGCCCGTCTATTCAAAGATTCTGAGAGAAGGCCTTGAAGAAACCGTAATCTCAGCTTTCATCACTGCAATCACTAGTTTTCGAGGCGAGTTTGACATCGAGAGCTCATCAGAGGAATGGGGATTGATTCCAATATCAGACATTGTTAGAGTGATCTCCACCAACAAACTAGTCTGCGCATTCATCACAACTGGCAATCCTTCAGCGGAACAGCGAGAAAGGATGATTCGATTCGCAAAGACTGTTGCGTTCATCTTTGACGAAACTATGGACGATGTCCCTATTGTAGTGCTTGATCGTCATACAACAATGCAGTTCAATTCACTCTTCGATAACCTCCTTGATGGAGCCCTCTTGAGGACTTACAAATTGGATGATGAAAAGAAATACCCAACTGCTAGTTGTGCTGATGAAAGAATAGCTCAAAAGCACGGTGAGGAGTTCAAGCTTGAGGAATTGGCCTCTGAGATTGCATCTTGTGGCCTAGAAGAGGGACGAGTCTATCAGGCAATCATGCGTGCATTAGAAAATCAGTTTCTAGTGACGACAGATGAATCTCCTTACGCTACAGAAATAATTAGAGCTCCCGGAACTGTAGAAGAAGAGGGCTGAAACAAAAGGGTGAGAAGGGCTACCTCTCACCCAGGTTCAGAAGTATAGTATTAATTCCTAGCTAAATAGAAGTCAATAGGGTTCTTGCGCATTACCAATGGAATCAGGATTATAGCAAGCGCGATCACTATGGCCACAATCGAGGCTGTCCAGAAGATTAACGGAATCACTTCAACAGTGGTCCACTTCACAGCTATTCCTGATGCCGCCCAAATCACAACTAGTCCATAAGCAAAGTCCCTGCGCTTCACGAGCATTAGCATTGTTATCAAGAGAGCCACTATGAGAACAAGGGCTGTCCACAGATATTGTACATCAAGAGGAAATGAGAAAAACTCATTGAGGACTGATGCTGTGTTGGCAATCGTTGCAACAGATATCCATCCTCCATAGACACTGATTGGTAGATGCACAGCCAGTTTCTGCCTGAGAGGCACCTCAGTGACACCAATTTCCAGTTTGATATAGGTGTATAGTAATACTACCAAAAGCCCAACAATCAAAGGCTCGGTCAGCAGTAATAGTAGATTGTTGTTGTATGCGAAATGAAATGCAATTAGCCAGGTGACATTGAAGAATGCACCAATCAGGTATAGATATCCAATCGTACCCAAGTAAGCCTCACTACGTTGACTTGCTCGCGCCTGATAGAATATGAAGACGAGTAGAAGTGTGTAGATCACGGCCCATATTGAAAAGATGTATCCTGCAGGTGTGAAATAGTTGAAGAATCTGTCAGCAACTTCACCTGTGTTTACTCCGTTAAAGGGCAGTATGTTAGCTAGTGAATTCATTGCAATCGTAATGATCACAGCTAGAATATTCATTATTTGGAATGTTTTGTAATTTGTTGACATGAAAACTCCCAGAGGTGATTTAACTATAGTTAGTTTATAAATATTTGTATAAATTCCATTTATTTATCGGATAAAATCGGTGAGTTTCTCGAAATATGATCAGCCGGATTTTATTTTCTCCCAGTCTTTTCGAAGCGCTGTCAGATGCCCAGTGTGATAGTTCAGATGGGTGAATGCATTTGTCAATACTTCTCTACATGACTGACCTACGAAGAATGATGGTGCAGTCCCTTCTTCAATAACCTTTTCAAAATCAGCAGGTTCCGCTTTTTTCGCCCAATCAAGAAGGTTCGCCTCAGTAGCATCATAATACGCCTGAATCTCTGAAAGTGGGGTTCCGGCCCACTCTCCATCAGTTCCAGGTTGGTATAGCTTAAAGAACTCAGGATTCATTGGTGGTCCTTGTTCAATTAACATGTTCACAGAGAAGTCATAGATTGCCGCTTGGTGAGCGAGAACCCAACCAAATGATGACATTCCATTTTGTGGACGATAGGAAAGATCGTCGCATCCGGCCTTTGAGAGAAGCTTGATTTCCATGTTTCGCCATGTTCGTACACTCTTTGCAGCGAGTAGGATATCTTGATTCTCACTCATTTCAATTATTCACCATTCCTTTATTGATTGCTATCTATAACCTCATTGTCTTTTTAGAATTAGTATTGAAGAAACAGCTTGTCCTACTGAAAATAAAGAGGGTGGGAGCGGCTTTCCGCTCCCGGGTTCAATTACTTCACTTCCTCTCAGAGTTTATTCTCAAACATACCACTAAGATGCCAACAACACCAAGGACAGCAACAATGATTGAAGCCCCGATTAGACCCGAAATAAAGGCTGTTGCAGAAGAGGGTGAGGTCGACGGAAACACTGAGAAAATAGGGTCGTGAGTGATTGAGTAGCCATCCCATTCAGCATAGCAGGAGCTGTAGTAGTATGTCTGCCCCCACCAGGAATTGGAATAGGCTAGATCGGTGGTGGATTCCGCGAGCATAGGCACGGCGTAGAAGTAGTAAGGCAGGATTGCAGTTCCCACATCGTAGGTTTGCCCATCTCTACCTAAGACATATGTCCCTCCAAAATCTACTGTTGATCGAGTTCGGTTCTCGTCAGAGAATCGGAGGAAGCCGCCTGGAACATCCTCAGTTTCCAATGAGTCTGTTTGAAGTGGTGCCCAATCTCCTTCCTCAATTGAAATGCCTTCAGGAGGAACTTCAGTGGGGATTGAATCGTTTCCAGGGAATGGTTCTGGGTCAGTTGGCTCGACAGGCACCTCCGGAATCACATAGCTTGTGAAGGAGCTCCAATAGTTGATTGTGAGACCAAGCCCCTCTAGTTCAGCCGAAACCTCTCCAGTGACTGGATCATTGAAATCACCGATGTATTGGTCAATCTTGACAACAGCAGCAGTGTTGGTGGTTTCAAATCTAAAGGTGAGCTCAAAGCTATCAACTTCAACAGGTATTGTTTCCTGATCAATGAAATAATCATCAATGTATGCGATTTCATAGAACCAAATATCGTTGGGCGGATATCTCATCAAGCTGCCTTGGATATCAACAATCTCTGCACTCCATTCGATCTGATTATCTGAGTTAATGTGAGGTGTGGAGATTTCGCCGACATTGGCATTCTCGGTGTGAAATCCGTCGACAAACTCTGATGCGGTTTCGTTCAGCTCATAGGAGATCCAATCAACCAACCCATCCTCATCAAAGTCATATTCCACCTCGGCGTAGACAATATCCATCTTGCCATTCCCATTAGTATCATTGAATGTACTAAAGCCAGAGAAGTAGTGGTTCATCCAGTGTTCTGTGTTACCAGCCCTGAACATCTCATTGACGTCATAGCCAAAACCACAGTAATCCCAATCATAGTCATACTCGTAGGTCTCATTCATGTAAGAGGCCCACTCATACTCTGGTTTTAGATCGGGAATTACAATGTTAGGGTCAACGGGGAATCCATCATTGCCCCGCCAAGTATAATCAGCATAGTAGTAGTTGCTTGAGTTATGCTCGGAATAGTAGAAGGAAGAGTAGATGAATACCTCATCACCACTCAGCGCATCTTCTTGAGGCCACCAGTATATGCTCCAGAGATCAGTTGCAATGTCAGGCTGTCGTGACATCCACGCCATGTATGATGCATCAGGATCAAGAAGGATTACAACAAGAAGATTAGAGAATGACCATTCTGAAGTCCAATTGTACTGACTGATTTCATCTATGGTGTAATTGTTTCCGTGGATGTCTTCTACATAATAATCATAATAGTAGTAACCATCAGTCACATTGGAGAAATATCCAGACTCCATGGGTATTGAATAGTCACTTCCGGTCTCATTCCACCACTCCCATGCAACATAAACACCAGGCTGCATTTCGGTGAATGGACTAGCGATCTGTGCAGAACTAAAAGCCCCGTCCAGAGCGATTACGGTATTTGATCCCACTCCCAGTAGCAGTATACTTGCGAGTAGCACAAGAGATGTAATTTGTTTTGATATTGGTTTCATCGTTTCTTTTCATCTCAAGTTTGTTTTCCTATCAGAAATGGAGTATACATAGTATAATAGCGGTTTTCTGTGAACGGTTCAATATTAGTCAAGAAAGTGGATTATGACGGCGTTTTTAGTCGTTTAGGGAACTATGGTGGTTTATGACTGTTCAAAAAGGAACCATAGACTATCTGGTAACATCATGTTCGAGGGTTACAATCTTTGTGCGGCCACTCTGTGTCCGACTGATTAATGACTTTCGTTCCAGTGTTGAAAGGGTCACACTTAGAGTGGACTTACTCAGACCAGTAGTTCTGCGTAGATCATCCTGAGCCATATGTCCATCATTCTCTTCGAGCCGGTTGATGATTCGACGTTCTGTGTTAGTGAGTGTGACTACTAAGATCTTCTCCGGTGAAACCTCTCGAGTATTTGAGGTGGTCATCATCCCTTCCAGGTGTGACACTCTTCTTTGAAGACGGATGACGACAAGTATGGCTACATTCAGAATCAAGACAAGTGAAATCACAAGAGCAATTGACGTTGCAAGGAAAACAATCTCTTTTGCAACGGGAATTGCTGATATCCAGGTCCATAGTGCCGCGGACAGTGTAACTACAGAGATAACGACAAGAATGACGTCAATTCTCTTTCTCCACTCTCCATCGCGGGGCATCACAACACCTGCAACTGTTGAAAGTTTCAGGACTTATGAATACGTCTGAATTCGCCCGCTGGTACAGATAGTCGTCTATCGCAAAAGGTAAATTGGCCCCTCTGGCAGTCAATGTGGTGATACTGATGTCAAGACCAGACACAGGACAACTTTCTCGAAAAGAACTTGAGGAACTAAGAAGACTCATGGCTGTGAGACAAGCTCTGGATGAGTGGAAAAAGAAGGGATTTGATGTGGACATTCCGATTTGTCCCATCTGCAAAAGTCCTCGGCTTGTTAATCTGACGTCAGCTCATGACCTTGGAACCTTCCCAGGTTCATTCCAACCAGCATTCTACTGCATCGATTGCGGGTGGTATGGTCGAATAGCACCAGTGATGTCCAACCGCCCGGAAAAGGATGCGGTGCTGGAAGACCTTCAAGGCGCATTTGCTTCACTATTGGAACCTAAGAGGGATCCGTTTCTTGATGAGGTGGACGAAGTCATCGATGAGGACTTCTGATTCATTCGCGGGGGATACGATGTACCTCGTACACCAGAGGGTTGAATGCGTCTGGACATGCATGTGTAGAAACGCATTGGTCATCTAGCCAGGGGAATTTTGCATTGTGCATCATAGCATAGATCTTAGGTAGCATAGAGTACATCGCACTGATACACATCTTACCCTTGACCTCGTCACCAGTAAAGAGAACTTCATCTCCAACCTTGTGACCAGCTGCACAGTTACCTTCTTGTTTTACAACTCGACATAGAATATTCCATGGCTCATCACGTATGCAAGTATCATCTGTCATGAGTCTAGATATTGCAAGGGGGCTTTGTTAATTTACCGGCTATCAGTTCTCATTTTCGTCATCAGTTACGGAATTTAGATCCTCATCTTCTGATGCGGAAGAAGCATTGTTATCTGCAATATCTACTAACGTAATGTCATGAGGTTCAAATGTGGCATGGTTATCGGGTAATTCACCAGCTGCCCTCAGACTCATTTTCACGGCCATTGGCCCCACCATTTCTAGTATCATGGTAGAAAGAGCAACCACCCCGAGAATTAGCAAACCAATGATCTGTGCTTCAACCATTGGGTGTGCAAGAAAGGTTTCTTCAATAATGAATGACAAACCCAGAGCCACTCCAGCTTGACATAGAAGACACCCACCTAGGTACTTTTGAATTGCTGGAACCTCATTGACGATACGACTACCTATTGCTGTTCCGAAGTACTTGGCAATAGTTCTACCTCCAAGATATAGAGCTGCTGTCAGGACAATCAGAAGAAGAGTGTCGGAGGTCGTGAGTATCAGTGCCATTTTACCGCCAACCATGACAAAGAAAATCATCACGATTGGAGACATCACTCGCTCAAGTAGCTTGGGAACCTGTTCTTTGTCGTGATCAATTCGAGATCGTACCAGGTAACCAAAGACCATAGCTGCAAAGATGTCACTAATTTGAATCAAGAGTCCCAGAGATGCGAAATATCCGTTTAGAACTTCAATGACACCAATTAATAGAATTACCATTCCAATCTCGAGTTCAAGCAGTTTTCCACGGTCTTTCTCACTGTTCACGGGATAGAGAAAAATAAAGCCAAAAACCACACCCAAAACCACAGAGCCGATAATTCCTATCACAGGTTCAAACAGCACAGCGTTGAAGGATAGTGAACCAGGAACAAAAACCCACAATGCAAAAGCAATAGCCGAGTTGGTCAGTATCACTGCAACAATATCATCTGCAGCAAGAACAAACATGAGTGAGGATGTCACGGGCCCTTCACATTCACACTCCCAGACTACATCAGCTGTTGCAGCGGGCGCTGTTGCACTCGCCACAGCTCCAAAGAGGATTGCAGTAGGAAGCGCATAAGAAAATCCAACAAATGAGAGAATCATAAATGTTAGAAATGCAACCACTGCGAAAGCCGCAGAGGCTTCTATTATAACGATAAGAAGAAGTCTTCGTATTCTTTCTCTTGTAAGATTGGGATTGCTCAACTCATGACCAATATTGTAACCTATCAGTCCTAGAGCTAGTGCAACAAAAAATTTCAAATTTTCGATAGACAGCTCTGTCAAGATGCCTATCAACGCTAGAACAACTCCAGCAATCATGAATCCAAGTGTTTGAGGGATACCCGCTTTCTTGAGTATGAATGCACCTATGTATGCTAACACAAGGGCAGCACCGATTGTCAATAGGAAGAATTGGTCCAAATGCTGAAGCTCCATGGGTTTGTATAGACGTTCGTCTATGTAAACGAGTCGCCATTTGAAGGTATTGCTTGTGCCTACCTTTGAAACGATTATCTAAGCGCTTTAATCTTTATTTAAGCCTGGTGTAGTAAACACAGAGATGACTGAGAAAACATTCATCGCATTTTGGATTTTGAGCTCGACAGACCTCTCTACCATGCCGAACCAAATTCTTGTTCAAAGACGGAATACAACTCCGAGGCATGATCTG
The DNA here is from genome assembly GCA_019894665.1 of Candidatus Thorarchaeota archaeon. GTDB lineage: Archaea > Asgardarchaeota > Thorarchaeia > Thorarchaeales > Thorarchaeaceae > SMTZ1-45. Next base: position 16,989 of record JAGXOC010000010.1, on the reverse strand, counting down.
TTCTAGGAGAACATGAGCTTTCTCACGAGAGACCTTGTCCCCAATCAGACCAAGACGTTTAGTGACTCTCCAGACATGAGTATCAACTGGCAACACAGGACGTTCAAAGGAGAAGAGCAGAACTATCGCGGCTGTCTTCGGACCAACTCCATGAAGTGATGTCAGCCATTTCTTCGCTTCCTCCAACTCCATAGTTTCCAGAAGGGACAGGTCAAGTCGACCAACTCTTTCATTTATCTCTCTGAGTGCAGTCTGAATACGCTTTGCCTTCAGGTTATACATCCCTGATGAACGTATGAACAGAGCTATCTCCTCTTGAGGTGCGTCAAGTACTTCCTCCCATGTGGAGAATCGTTCCTTAAGAGATTCATATGCACGAAGCATGTTAACATCATTTGTATGCTGGCTCAGGATTGTCATCACAAGCTCATCGAGGGGAGGTAGTTTTCTTACACTCACTGCTTTACCGTAGTAATGAATCAGAACATCGCATACTTTTTTGGCCTTCAGACGGGTCTTGACAGTGATTGTATCAGCGCTCATACTTAGTTCATTGAAATTCATTCCAGCCTTATCTACGCAGTGGTTCAATCAATAATGAAAGTCCTATTTCGATACTCTTTTGTTAGACTATCGCTTTTTTCACAGGACTCATGATGAAAGTAGCAGTAGTATACGAAAGCACTAGAGGCAGGACAAAGGCCATGGCTGAAGCGATTTGCGAGGGTGTAGTTTCAGCAGGAGCTGAGTGTCTAGTGATTGATGCAAAGGAATTCCCAGGACTTGATGGCGTCTGTGGCTTAGCATTGGGAAGTTCAACCCGGATGAAGAGAACGCTCCCAATGATCAAGAGAATAATCTCAGAACTGTCAACACTTAATGGACTACCTGCGGCTGCTTTTGGGTCCTATGGATGGAGTGGAGAAGCTCCTGATGAGATTGCAGGAAAATTGTCAGAGGCTGGTGCAAGTCTTGTCGAAGAAACGCCAATCAAAGCAAAAGATTATCCGAGTGATTCAATCCTAGAACAGTGTCGTGCTCTAGGGGGTAAACTTGCGGCAAAATGCAGTAAGTAATAGAGATTTCATCTGCATGCTACACAAGTCTTATCATACATGAATAATTCAGACGAAAACGGAGCTGAATGAATGGGCCATATCAGTAGATTGATTGGATACTCACTAAGACATAAGAAACTTCTATTTGGTTTCCTAACCTCAGCAGGTATAGGAACAATATTCAATCTAATGGCTCCACTAGTTTTGATTCACATCATTGATGACATAATTCTTGCGGACCAACTAGACCAGCTTCTACCGAGTGTTCTACTCTATGTTTCACTTGGAGGATGTTATTCACTGTTTGATGTCATTGGGAGATATGGAGCTGCAATCTCCTCCCAGAGAGTCATCTACGATCTTAGAAAGGACATCTATGAGAGTCTAATGGATAAGGATCTTGCATTCTATGACGAGAACGAAACTGGTCAGCTATTGGCCCGGGCTACAACAGATGTCGCAACAATGAGAGAGTTTCTCTTTTGGGGTATGAGAGTTGTTTTCATCGGCTCTGCGATGCTTGTAGGCACATTCTTTGTTATGTACACGGTCAGTCCGGACCTCACAATCTACATGTTCTTGCTCATCCCATTCATCGTTGGATTCATCTATGTCTTCGCTAAGAAAGTGAGACCTGTCTTCTATGCAGCACGTAAGCAGTATGGTGTTCTCAGTTCAGTATTAGCGGAGAATGTGTACGGACACAAAGTTGTCAGATCATATGCTCAAGAGGAGAGAGAAGCTCAGAGGGTAGAACAAGAAAACATGGGATTCTTAGAACTCAGAGTTGAGGCCAGCAGACTCATGTCGTTTTATCATCCTATGCTTCCTGCAATCTTTGGTGGGGTCGTAGGTCTCCTAATCTATATTGGTGGAGACTTGATCAATCAAGTACCATCTCCACTTACATTAGGTGAGTTCGTAGGCTTTGTTTCCCTCGTGGGTATGTTGATGCTCCCAGCAAGGTTCCTAAGTTGGGGAGTGGGTATGTACCAGAGGGCATCAGCTTCTGGAGAACGAACGTTCTATATTCTAGATGCGGCAGAGGCAGTGACTAATCCTGAGAATCCTGTAGAGGTGCCAGAGTTCACAGGAGCTGTTGATTTCGATAATGTCTACTTCAGTTACACAGGGGACAATTTCATTCTTCGCAATGTTTCGCTGAGCGTTAAGCCGGGTCAAATTGTTGCATTGTTAGGCGGAACAGGCTCGGGGAAGACAAGCTTTGTCAATCTAATTCCCAGATTCTATGATGTCGACTCTAGTAGTACTGTTACCTATCAAGGGAAAACATATGGCGTCAGCAGCAAAGGTATCGTGAAAATCGGAGATAATGATTTCAGGGTTGAGGGTGACCGTGTAATGATTGAGGGGGAGCAAGTTAAGGTAGAACCTCCAGGTACAATCTGTATCAATGGTATTGATGTACGGCTCTATGCTATTGACAACCTTAGAAGACAAATCGGCATGGTGCATCAGGATCCCTTCTTATTCTCAGCCACTATTCGAAACAACATTGCATTTGGTAGACCAGATGCGACTCTAGAGGAGGTCGAGGAAGCAGCAAAAGCTGCAATGATTCATGATTTCATTATGACCCTAGAGGAAGGATATGACTCCGAGATAGGAGAACGAGGAGTCACTCTTAGTGGAGGGCAAAAACAACGGATTGCTATAGCTCGTGCGTTGCTAGCAAACCCACGTATTTTGATACTAGATGATTCTACCAGTTCCGTGGATGCAAAGACAGAGATGCTCATCCAGAAAGCTCTAGAAAATCTGATGAAAAATCGAACCACATTCATAATCACACATCGGTTGAGCACAGTCAGGAATGCAGACTTAATTGTGATGATGGAACATGGACAGATTGTGGAGATGGGCTCTCATGAGAAATTAATTGCCACTGGAGGGCTTTACGCAGGAATACATCAAACTCTTACCGAGATGGAGATGGCAGCCTACATCGATGATGATACTTCAGCAGAAGTAAGTGTGCGGGGAGGTGACAGTACATGAGCTTGGATAGTGCTGATGATCCAGATGCTAGGACCTACGAGTACAAAGATAGAACCCTTCTCTGGCGGATGGTGGAGTATCTTATCGTCTACCGAAAGCTGTTTGCAGCTGTTGTAGTACTCACCGTGTTCAGCATCATAATCAGTGTGTGGACACCTTTCGTATTGTTGCATGCAATCGACATAGACTTCCCAAGTGGTAATTTGCAGGCCATCCTATACACAGCCCTATTCTATATCACACTCCAGTTCTTTTCATGGCTCACAGCTTATGGCCAAGAGTATCTCATGGCACTAATAGGACAGAGAGCAGTCTATGATATCAGACAGGAACTCTACAACCATGTTCAAGAGATGTCCGAGGAGTTCCACGATCATTCATCAGGCGGCAGAATTATCTCCAGACTGACAAATGATGTCGATAGAATGAGCGAACTTCTGAGTGGAGGTCTCATCAGCACATTTGCGCAAATCTTCGTAGTGTTTGCTATTGGAGCTGTAATCTTCACCGTGGATGTGAGAATGGCACTTGCCTCGCTATCAGTTGTTCCTGTCCTGCTAATTACAACACTCTATTTCAGAAAGAAGCTCCGAGAGGCTTATAGATCCACCCGGAAAACGATTTCTAGCGTAACTGCAAACTATGCAGAGAGCATCTCAGGAGCCAAAGTCACAAAGAGTTTTGCACGAGAACGCATAAGCGCAGAGATTTTTGATGAATTTAACAAGGCAGATTATGAGGCGAATGTTAGGGCGGGGAAAGCTCAAGCAACCTTCTTCCCTGGTATCAGATTCATCAGTGGTTTGGGATTAGCAATTGTGCTACTTGTTGGTGGAATGTTATACATTCAAGACCCGTTGACAATAACACTTGGAACCATTGTACTATTTCTTCAGTTCAATGATCGATTCTTCAGACCAATCCTCATCATCGCAAACTTCTATACTTCAGTTCAGAGTGCCTTTGCTGGTGGTGAACGTGTCTTCACTGTGATCGATTCAAGACCCGCAGTGATGGACCGTCCTGATGCGTCTCCAATACCAGAAGTGGAAGGACACATTCATTTCAACATTGATGAGTTCAAATATGGAGATGGGCCGGTTGTATTGCATGACTTTCTGCTTGAGATTCAACCTGGCGAAACGATAGCACTCGTTGGAGACACAGGTGCGGGTAAGACCACTGTGGTGAGTCTTCTGAATCGGTTCTATGAGATCATTGATGGGACCATCAAGATTGATGGCATCGATATTCGATCAGTGACACAGAAATCACTGCATGCCAAAATTGGGCTAGTACTCCAGGATGCATTCCTGTTCATGGGGACAGTTAAGGAGAACATCAGATACGGAAGACCTGAAGCAACAGACGAAGAAATCATTGCAGCCACAGAGGCAATTGATGCGCGTAGAATCTTTGAGAATTTGGAGAATGGGTTCGACACTGAGGTTGGAGAAAGAGGTGGCAAGCTCTCTGAGGGAGAGAGACAGCTTGTCAGTTTTGCAAGAGCATTGCTTGCGAATCCAAAGATTCTGGTACTGGATGAAGCCACCAGCTCAGTGGATATCTACACTGAACACGCTATTCAGAAAGGAATGAAAGCGCTCCTTGAAGGTCGCACATCAATTGTAGTTGCACATAGGCTCTCAACCATTGTGAATGCTAGCAGAATAGTTGTAATAGAAGATGGAGTGATTGTCGAGATGGGCAAGCATGCCGATCTGATGCGGAAGAAAGGAAAGTATCACTCGCTGTACGAGCTTCAAATCAGACCAAGAGCAATCAGGGCTCCATCATAAAAAAAAGGAGGGCCCCCGAAAGACAAAGGGGGCCGAGTACATGCTTTTTGCTAGATTTGTGATTTAGTCACTAGGACTAATGTCACCATAATTATAGAGAACACTCTCAGATGAAAGATGCCAAAGGTAATTGACTACCTTTGATTCTATCTTAGGGAGGTTGGTCATGCTTTCATCCATTCTCCATCAGTCCTCCCAATCAAACAAGTTGACATCGTCGACCCACCCTCTACTACTCATCGCACCTCTCATGGAATGCTTCATGGATTTCAATGACTTGAGTCCCCTTAATCCCTGCATAGCTCCAGCCACAGATCTGGTGATGATTGGACCAACGTCTACGTAGTTATCAAGACCAACAATTCCACCCTTGCCTACTATGATCTGTTTGCCATCTTTGTTTGATACTACAACTCCAGATTTGCTGACTGACACGAGGTTGTCGTCACCCAGAACAAAGACGGATTTACCGTACGTTAAGACAAGCCCTTTCTTCTCACTCAGGACAAGAAGTATTTTCTTGTTGTTTGAATCGGTTCCGAAGAATATCTTGGAATCCTTCTTGTTGTCAATTGTTGTGTTCTTGTTCTTTCCATTCAGGTGTTCGCTGATTGTAGATTCTATCTCCTTTGTGAATACCTTGGGATCTGAGAATCCCTGGTTCCAGGTGTCCGAACTCTCGGCGTTCTTAGAGATGTTTTCCAAAGAGGAAGGTCCAATGAACAGCTGTATACCAGCGAGGTCACCAGTAATCGACTCACCCATTGCACCCATATCAGTCTCTGCGATTGCATCAACTGCAAAACGTGAGGGGCCAGCAAATGCGACCCCGACACGAACTCCATCCTGGAGTAGGTAGCTCCACACGCAGCCAGCGCTCATTCTTACGTATGCCTTCTCGTGTGAGATGATGTCAATCTCCTGTGTTGTTACCATTACATTACTGTCAGGTGTTATTCTCTTCATCTTCTTGTGCCTCCCTAGTCCTTCCAGTCTAGTTCGTCGAGGTCTTCAGCCTCTTCCTCTTCACGTGCCTCTTCCCGCGCTTCTTCAAGTGCCTCTCGAGCTCCCTCTTCCGCTTCGAGTTCTGCTTCACGAGCCTCTTCAAGTGACTCTCGGGCTTCCTCAATTTCCTCTTGATGCCCCTCTACTTCCTCGTGGGCTTCTTCAAGATCTTCAGCTAATGTTTCAAGATGTGCCTCAGCTTTCTCAAGATCTGCTGTTTCTAAGTCGGTGTCATCCGTAAATTCAATGTCTACGTCAGTATCACCATTGTTGCCTTTCTGCTCTCGCTGCTTTTCAACCCGGTGAGTCAACCACTGAGCCAATCGATAGGCTAGCCGTCCTTCCACTGTGACATAGTAGGTTCCACGGACTTCACCCTTGACTACATAACTCGCTTCTATCAACGGATTGAGGTGGTGGGTTAATGAACTGCCAGTCTTACCAGTATAATTCTCGATGTCATTGAAGGTCTTGCCGCCAGTCTTGAGATAATCAAGTAATTTCAATCGTTCTTCGCTTCCAAGCGGTGCAACTATCTTAGCCACTCGTTCAGGAGCGATTGACTCAATCTCGTGTCTTTGTGCTTTTCGCCTCTTGGTTCTTCGGTGCCCCTTGCGGACTCGAATACCAGGAATCTTCAGTCCTTCGACGTTTTTCAGACTCATCTCAATCTGATGACCTAATCCATCCATCATGGTCTCCAGTGAGTCTGTGAGTCCATCTAAATCAAGATCAAAATCAGCAACTCTTGCAACTCGAGGAACCCTTGGTACTCGAGGAACCCTAAGTGGTCTAACGGGTCTAGGGGGTCTCGGTGGTCTAGGCCCTCTGCTCTCTCTCTCGTCTTCTCTATGTTGACGTAAATCGGTTCTGTCTCTCTGAGAGTCCTCTTTCTCACGACGCACGTCTTCGACTTCTCGTCGGAGCTCTTCTTTTAGCTTTCGAACTTCTTCAAGTTCCTTGCGAATACTGTCTAAATCGTCACTCATTATTTGTTCGCCAACTGTATATTAGTACAACTGTAAATTAATACATTTTCTTTATAATGTTTTTCTACAGTGCAGTCACTTGCCACCATGAGTGAAAAATCAAATCCTAACCCAAAATGAACCAGAAGGCCTCTAGCTATTACAGACAGCGTTTCTACGACATATCCTTATTAACTAACCAAATGCACAATCTTCTATCTGAAGCCGGGGTGGTTTTGAGGAACATTCACTGTTTCTTTCAACTTCACCGACCAAGGAAATATCTCTTAGGGGAAAACAACAAAATGGCAAAAGCAAAACCAAAAATTACCTTTTTTGTAAAGAAGTCAGTACAGGATTACGCAAGGGCCAACAATATGATGGTCGGATCCGATGCCTATGACGCAATCAATGTGCAGATTGGCAACCTCATGAAAG
>JAGXOC010000010.1:0-9602 GCA_019894665.1 Candidatus Thorarchaeota archaeon | reverse complement strand
CGCTGCAAAGCCAACAAGAGAAAGACCCTGAAGGCTTACGACTTCTAGGTTGTTTAGTATAGGAAACGGAAGGGCGGCTTCGTGCTGCCCCACCATCCGTTTTTGAACTCCTTCTTTTCACGCAATTTCCTTCATCAGCGTAGACCAAAGTCTATATTCGGGTCAATGCAACGTAGTTAGGCAGGTGACTCACATGGGTCGAGATGCAGTCAACATCGAGCGGTCGTATGGTTTCTACATCACCTCATTTGTAGCTTTTATGCTAATAGCTGGAATCTTCCTCTGGCCACTCACATTCTCAACAGCCATCTCAGTGATGGATATGCCTTCCATCATCATCTTCATCTCGATCATGATGTTCTCCCTGCTTGGTTGTGGGCTTCCCGAGAGAGGGAGACCGCATTTTCAGTTCCATTATCATGGGGAGGCGTTCCCGGTGATGGGAGAACTACGAGAAGAGGTTATGGAGTAGAATTGGATGTCTGATGTCATCGTTCAAGATAGTCCGAAAGAGAGGGACACATCTAGACTTCTAGCTATTCTCATTGTCGTTGCTATCTTTCTCCCACATACTCTAGAGTTTAATTGGGGGAATGCAATAGATAATTCCTATCTACGGGTCGCCTTGTATGCAGCATTCTGGATGATATCCCTAGAAACTGGTAGTACAATAGCAGGTCCGTATAGCTCTACACTCTTTGAGGTCCTTACTGTTCGAATTCTTGTCTTTTGCATCCTGTTCATGCCGCTGTATCTCATAGTTATCATAGCGCAGTCACGGTTCATGAAGGGAGTTACTTCGAGGAAGTCACTCTTACGTATTGTCGGATCAGTCCTGATTGTACAAATGTTCATACTGTTCGCATTCTTCTGGTGGCAGTTGGACGGGTGGGCATTTGCTCAAGCATATCCATTGCCATTTTTGCACATACTGGTTTTTCTATCAGTAGGTCGGCTAAGAAGTACAAAACAGAATAAAAGTTGAACAAGCTAGGGAACGAATAAATTAAGGAAGATAGAGGGAGTACCTCTATCTCTCAGCCTGAATTTTCTTGATAGCCTCGATGATTTCGGGCAAGACTGTGAAGATGTCACCCACAATACCAAAGTCAGCGACGCTGAAGATCGGTGCATCAGGGTCCTTGTTGATTGCCACGATGATATCACTGCTACTCATTCCCGCTAAGTGGGGATAGAGCCCACCTTATCTCAATGTTTTCATTTTTCAAGAACAGTGGATTTTCCATAGAGTTTGTGAAAATCACTCAACGTTCATTGTGTTGCAGAACACTCTGCATCCATTATCAAAGTCGAATTCCATATTCCCATCTATGCACTCATCAATGAATCTGTCAAAATGAACTGCGTCACCTAGATGCTCGTATTGAATCTCATCAATTCCCAGGGTAGAATAGATATGTCGTGTCATGTCCCGGTGTTTCTCGTCCTCTTTAAAGAAGAAGTTCCATCGTGAATACTCTCCCTCTCTCCATGTAGAGGATATCTGCCCAACGGTCTTCCAACCATGCCTCTCCACAAGCCTCTGTAGTGTGACTGGAGATGTTTCCTTCCAGTCTGTCACAATAGCTTTGAGCCATGAGTTACTTGTGGTTGTTTTAGGGTAACAAGTCACCATTGGCTCAGCCTCCACAGTAGCAAACGGATGTCTTATTGGGGGCTGCAAAGGTCTAATGTCCGGATACCCCTCAATCCAAAGACTACTCATGTTTGTATCAAAATAAAGCGGTGTAACATCCATCTCGATACGTCTTCTGGAAAGTATGTGGTGTTCCTCGGGTCGAAAGACAGTGATGCGTTGCAGAATTATACAATCAGCAAGGGGCGAGAAGTCCACCTCATTTGCGTAGAGCTCAATCTCCAAATATCTAAGATCCATATCCCCCCTGAGCACTTCCAGCTCGGTTTCATCTCTCACGTCTATCTCAACCCGACTACCACCTGATGATATGCTCGTTCGTCTCATAGTTGACATGATGACCCTCATCTCTCATTTTCGTCTGAATGTCATTGTAGAGATTTCAGATAAGAGTTGAGGGTAGATCAAATATTGGAGTGTGATTTCTGAGTTCTTTTACGATAAGAATGGCTACACGTGGCCACATCATGTTATCAGTTATAGGGCTAAGAAGTTGGGAATTGAATAAAAATGGTAAGTCTACCGGACTATCAAATCAGGCAGACTCGTAGGATTATCTCTTGGCTTGAAGTTCCTTGATGGCTTCAATGATTTCAGGAACAACGGCGAAAATATCACCCACTATTCCGAAATCTGCTATCGCGAATATGGGTGCTTCTGGATCCTTATTGATTGCCACCACTATGTCTGACGAAGACATTCCCGCCAAATGTTGAATAGCTCCTGATATTCCGAGAGCAATGTAGAGCTTTGGACAGACTGTTCTTCCAGATTGCCCGACTTGTTGTGCTGGTGGAAGCCATCCAAGGTCGACAATGGGACGGGAACCGCCAACAGCTGCATCAAGCAGTTGTGCGAGTTGTTTTGGCATCTCCAGATTTGAGGGGTCTTTGATTCCTCTCCCACTGCAGACAATGACATCAGCTTCCTCGACGGACTTCATCCCCTCGACTGACTCATCGACTGATTCTAGGACCCTAGTACGGACCTGAACGGGACTGATAATCATCTCGATCTTCTCAATATCACCAGTACGGGTAGTGTCAGGTTCCAGAGGTTTGAACACATTTGGTCGTACTGTGGCTGTCTGGGGACGAGTGAAAGGCGAGATGATCTCTGCCATGATGTTACCACCAAAAGCAGGGCGAGTCTGAACTAACTGGCGTTCATCGTCAATATCGAGTCCTGTACAGTCAGCGGTAAGACCAAGTAACATTCTCGCGGCAATGCGAGGTGCTAGGTCACGACCATTGCTTGTTGCTCCATAAAGAACAACTGCTGGTTTTCGTGGAGCAAGCAGTGTGTTCAGAGCAATAGTGTAGGCATCGGTTGTGTAATGTCCGAATATCTTTTCGTCAACAACGAGAACCTTGTCAGCACCGTAGTGAATAAGGGTCTCAGCATGAGCTTCAATCTCGTGGCCAATCAGTATTGCGACCAGGTTCTCACCAAGTTTGTCAGCCAGTTCTCGACCTTTTGCGATGAGCTCTAATCCAACACCCCTTAAACGACCTTCGCTGGTTTCACACCAGACCCAGACATCCTTGTACTGGGCAATGGCTTCTTTGTCAATGGTCTGCCTATCGATCTTGATGGCATTGTCACGACACACTTCTTCGCAGGAGCCGCAGAGCACACATTTGTCAAGGTCAAACACGACTTTGTCACCATCTTTCTCGATGGCTCCGAAGTTGCAGACCTTTGGACAGAGCATACAACCAGTGCATGCATCTCTATCATAATGTAGGGTCATCTTAGATGGCCCCCTTCTTTGCGAGAAAATCAACAAGCTGCTTCGCTGCTGCCTTCGGGTCATCTGCGTCTATCTTGATCCCACCTTTCTTCTTCTCAGGGGGGAAGACCCTTCTCACTTGTGTCGGTGAGCCCTTTAGACCAAGCTTGTCTACATCATAACCTAGGGTTTCTGCATTAACTTCCTCCATTGGCTTCTTCTTAGCCTGCATTATGCCCATGATGTTGGGGAGTCTAGGCTCGTTCAATCCTTTTGTGGCTGTAAGTAGGACCGGCATCTTTGCCCTGACAACGTCGTATCCCTCATCGGTCTCTCTATGAGCGATGACAAATTTCTCATCCTCACTTAACTCGAGATGACGGACATAGCAGATTTGAGGGACACTCAATATCTCAGCAATCTCTGGACCTACCTGAGCTGTGTCTCCGTCAATGGCCTGCTTACCACAGATCACAATGTCAAACTCCATCTTCTTGATCTGTTCAGCCAGTGTGAGGGCTGTGACCCATGTGTCTGCACCAGCAAAAGCACGGTCGGTCATATGGATAGCCTTGTCACCACCCATGGCTAGTGCCTTGAGCAGGACCTCTTTCGCCTGTGGCGGGCCCATTGTGATAATGGTCACCTCACCACCATATTTCTCTTTCAATTGTATAGCCGCTTCTATAGCGTACTCATCGAAGGGGTTCAATATGCTTGGTACACCATCTCGGATGAGTGTACCAGTTTCTTCATTAACTTGAACCTCAGCAACTTCGGGTACCTGCTTCACAGGAACAACGATTTTCAAAGTCAGTTATTTCACTTCCAATTGTCTAGTGAGTCAGTTTCGTAGAGGTCCTCGTTATAAGGAATACGCACAAACCAAATCTTTCTTGACTCTTCGAAATCGGAGTCGGCCACAAGTGATTATCAAAATATGAGCGAATTCATCATTGATGTATTCAAGTACCCTACGTAACCCTTTTATTAGGGCGGAACCGCTAACCGAGGTAGTTCCTTTAACAAATAGAGGAGAGTAATTACAATCGGAAAAGAAAAGGCAATTGGTGCCCTTATCTTCATATTCGCGCTGCTAGTGCTGCTATACTACACTTGGGGGCTAGTTATCCTTCAACTCCCGGGCCTTGGCCTAGACCTTATGGATTGGGTTGACAGTACCTTTGGTGTTCTAGCACCATTGTTCAAACCAGACCCAGCTTTCTTGGTTCAACTACCGATATACTTGGGCGTGGTTCTGATCATGGTCATTGCAATGTGGATTGGTTGGACAATGCTCACCACTCCAGCTCCTGAGCCACTCGAGGACTTCGACTTCGATGAGGAAGAAGTTGCAGAGAAGAAGGAAGAGTAAGCGTTTCAATTGCATTAAGTAGAAAGGGCCGCAAGGCCCTCTCATCTCATTTTGATATTAGTATGTGCACTGAGTTAACAAAAGAAAGAAGAAAGGGACAAGGAGTCCCATTCAATAGTCTATTCTACAACAACCCGTGTGGCCTGAACTTGTTCACCCTTGAGGTACTTCGTGAGTGTGCCGTATTCCATCATTGATAGTAGTCCTACATCCAGACCTTTCTCAATCAGCGGTTTAGCGGGAACAATAGACATCAACTTCCCTTTCATCGCACCACTTGCATCAGCAACACTAGACGCACCCATTCTTTCTAAGGTCTTGTCCAGTTCATTCAGGTTAATCCTCTCAATGGGAGCGGCGTCTGGATTCTGCTTTGGGTCTGCTTCATAGATCCCGGCTACATCAGATGCAAAGATTAGATTCTTAGCACCCAACTCCTTTGAGAGGATGACCGCTAGTTGGTCCCCACTCCCAACGCTCCATCTCATTACCGAGTCAATTATCATATCACCGCCGAGAAGAGGAACAGTTTCAAGCGACACAAAACCCCTTAACGATTCAAGGAAGTAATTGGTCATTTTCATCTTCTCGGAAGTCACCATGGATGAAGGGTGCAAGAGAACCATTGGGATGTCTATCTCATGGAATTGCTTCACAATCATATGCCGAAACTCATTGACCTTCTCTTGCAGTTTGGCTAGATGTAGAATCTGCTCACGGTTCTGGAAACCCTTGTGAAGCTGGTGCTTGAGGACCAAGGGATGCCCATACGAACCAGCACCATGCAGCAAGACCAGCGATTGTATCAATCCCTCGCTGATACAATCTTTGATCTCTCGGGCTACTGACTTTAGCACATCTTCTCGAACCGCATACGGCTTTGTCTTGTCGGTAAGGAGTGACCCACCAAGTTTGAGAACGGTTAGGTCTTGAGCCACGGTATATCACCTGAGAGTACTTCATATCGTGAGAAGTGGGAATGGCCACCAAGCAGGTATGAAGTAGAAGAATAGAACAACCATAAGGATTACAGTTATTGGAACAGTCCAGTTGTCCAGACCTTTTGGTGTGATTGCCTCCACGACTGTAGCCACTAGACTAATCACGAGAATTGGGATTATCAATACAGTGATTTCAAATCCAAGTTCCAATGAGTAAATTGCAGTCAGAATGTAGCTGAACAAAAGTGAACCTATGAACATGCCAAATGAACCTGCTACAGTTTTCTCAGCACCACCAAAACCAAATTTCTTTTCTCCACCGTACTTACGACCAACCACATCTGCGAGTCCGTCACCTCCAGCTAGACAGCCAATGATAACGGCTACCATAGGAGTTGCTCCAGCGATACCGGTGACAGGTACATAGTACCAAAGAACAGTGACTACAGCGAACAACAGGACATAGTATAGAGTACCTCCCAGTAGCTCCTTGGGATCTCCAGATCTTGACATTGAGTTGACAAAGTCCTCGTTTACTATCTTACCTGTTCCAATTCCTAAGAAGAGAACTACGAATAGCAGGGGCACAAGCAGTGCGAACCAGCGACTGAACACTCCACCTGAGAAGAGCATCCAAGCAACCACAGCGACTGGTCCCACAAAAATGTGGATAACCTTCCGTGTCACATTTTTTGAAACTTTGCCACTCTTCTCGATTGCAGCATTGATTTGGACAATAATTAGAATCATCATGAACGCTATGATGAATGCTATGATGTCCCAAAGCCATGCTAACTCGGATCCTAAAGGATTGAATACCACAACACTATCCTCCTAATCGACCAACTGAGTTTGGAGCGTTTGTAGTGCTTAAGTGTACCGAGATATCAACTGGAACACATCGAAAGACGAAAGAAAGAGATGTGGGGGAACACCTCGTGTATCACTGTTGAATACTGAGGTCCAAAATTCTTTTTTGACTTGGAATCCTAGTTCTAACTGCATTCAAAGGGTCTATATTAATTGCTAGATTGTTAATTCCTATTATTGTTTTAATAAAAATTATCGCACTTCTTCGATTGCTTTGTTAATCATGTCAACCCCAGTTTTACAGAGCCTGTCTGCAATCTCTTGGGTCTTCCCTTCAGCAAAACTTCGATAGAGTGGTTCAGTACCGGAAGCACGGATGAGTATCCAACCCTCATCATTCAAGATCTTCACACCATCCATGGTTATACGTTCCATGCCATCGGTAAATCCGAGAAGAGCCTGAAGGATGGCCTCCTTCTTGTCAGGAGGAACAGGAACTTTCACCTTGGTGCTGAAATATTCTGGCAGTTCTCCCACCAATTGTGAGAGGGGCTTTCTTTCAGTGGCCACAATCTCTACAATTTGAGCGGCAGTCATCGCACCATCACGGACTGATTGATGTGGGGGATAGAAAACACCTCCATTCTCCTCCCCTCCTAGGTCACCATTAATCTCGGCTAATCTATGTGACACCACGACACTACCAACGACTGTCCAATCTATCTTTGCTCCAGCCTGCTCTGCAACATCCTCTATGAGCTTGCCACTACTAACTGGAGTTACCAGTATCGAACCAGGTTTCTTGGATAGGACACGTGACACTATCAAAGCAAAAGACTGGTCACCCCAGAGTACCGTACCAGTTTCATCAACAAATGTAGCCCTATCTGCGTCGCCATCATGAGCAATACCGATGTCAGCGCTTGCGGACTTCACCATACGACCGAGTTCCACTATGTTGTCTGGTAGGGGTTCTGGATTTCTCCCCGGAAATGTTCCATCAAGTTGTGAATTGAGAGAGACCACTTTGCACCCCAGATCTCTGAGAAGTTGTGGAGTTACTTGTGCACCCACACTGTTTGCACAGTCGATTACTACCGTGAGACGGCGGTTCCTGATTGATTCAACATCCAGATGAGATTTAATTCCTGTCAGATATTGATCTATGGAACTGTCATCATAATCAACTTGGCCAATATTCTTCCAGTCAGCAACAGTGAACTCTCCTGAATGATATTTCATTTCAATTTGGTTCTCTATCTCTCGAGGGACCTCAATTCCATTGGAACCCATCACCTTGATTCCATTGAACACGGGAGGATTATGTGACGCTGTGACCATGACACCAGCAACACAGTTCAATCGAGGAACCATGAACTGAAGCGTTGGAGTTGGAATAAGTCCTAGATCAGTTACAGAACATCCTGTGGATAGCAGACCTGCAATCATGACTCTACTGAACATCACCCCACCCATTCTTGAATCACGAGCTAAAGCGATTTGACCAGGGCCCAGCACGGATCCTATTGCACGACCAAGATTGAGGACCATGTTGACAGTAAGCTCCTCATTGATTGTGCCTCGGATACCGTTTGTCCCAAACATCTTGTTCATGGTGAATGCTCCCTGACTAGAGTGCAAGTAGGTCATGACTTAAGAGTTATTACGGATTTCGTGAGCCAGTGTTTTCATATGCCTCTCTTTAGACGTTCAAAAGACGTGGATTATAGAAATGCAGCAAGATTGCTGAATGAGGGCAGGGTAGACGAAGCTATCACTGAGCTTAGACTAATTATCGAGACAAACCCAGAGCATCTCAACGCCTATGTAACACTTGCCGTAGCCCTCATGGAAGTACAAGAAGCACCATCAAAAGATAGTTCTCAGACTGTCGAGGCATTTGCACTCCTTGATACTGCCGCGGCTTTGGATCCAGAAAATCCTATCCCGCACTTCAACATGGGAGTAGTTCTAAGAAATTTAGGGTTGCTTGAGGAGTCTCTTGTAAGCTTTGAAAAAGCCCTTGATATAGAGAAACGTCAACCCCTCGCTATTGCCAATATGGCAGAGGTCAATTACGAGCTAAAACGATGGGAGGAGGCAATTCGACTTGCGAAGCTTGCTCTTATTCGAGACCCTGGTCTTGAGTCAGCGATGGGCTGGGTAAGGGTGGCAATGAGAAAAGCAGGCATGCTAGACGACGATGGTAATGTGATTCATCGTTCTGAATGATGGCCAGTGCACAATCCTTAAATTGACACTTCTCGGCTTCAGCACAGTTGTGAGTCGTGACAATCGACTCCGGATATCACATCTGGTGATAACATGTCACAGAAAGGCGAACCAATGTACCGCGGGCATCCCCTGTCAGAGCTAGTTAAGATGAACATGGATACGCTCATCGAGCTACTCCCAACACGCAGGAGAAGGACCCTCAAGCGCGGCCTACCCCCACGTCAGAAGAAACTGCTCATGAATCTCAGGGCTGCGAGGAAGCAGCAGAGAAAGGGTAAGGATGTCGTTGTTCGCACTCATTGTCGTGACATGGTCATTCTTCCCGAGATGGTCGACCTGACCATAGCTGTTCACAACGGCAAAGACTTCACCCGTGTCAAGATCATCCCTCAGATGATTGGACATGTTCTAGGCGAGTTTTCAGTCACTAATAAGAATGTAAAGCACGGAAACCCAGGTATCGGTGCTACAAAGTCTTCAGCCTACGTACCGTTGAAGTAAAAGCGTTACACCTCTGTTCTCTCATGGGATTCTGGATAACAATCTAGTGTATATCAGAAGGACTTAGGTTCATTGGATAATTCTAACGTTCCAATTTCTTAGATGAATAATAAGCATTATAGATTTGGAATGGGGATCCTCCCAAGGCATACCAAATTCGACAAAGTAAAAATTTTCCAATATACCCCATTAATCCATGCTTTCGATAATTTTCAGCACTCGTTTCAACCTTCTCCTTGAGTAATACTAACCGGCCATATTTACGCATACATTGTGCTAATCGCAAATCTTCGAAAAGCGGAACTTCAAGCACTGACAGACAGCGTTTTAGAATATGGGAACGAATAAACA
>JAGXOC010000109.1 GCA_019894665.1 Candidatus Thorarchaeota archaeon | reverse complement strand
GCTTGAGAGGAGGGACCAACTCAAGCACTTCCTCGAACAACTCGCCGGCCATCACGAGAGCCGAGAGGAAGTACTCCTTGCGTTCGTAGCGCTCTGGTGCGGAATCGCTTCTTGACATGGTACATCCTGCTAGTTTCCTTAATCAAACAACCATATATAACAAAATGTAAGTGATACATTCTTGGGAGAGATGAGTAGGGTACACTATTGAAATAGATAGGTACACTACGTTACAGTAATATTCAATTATAATTCGAAATCATACGAGCTGAAAATCATGGGACCACAGTTTGGATCTCCAGGTGATAGAACTTACAAACTAGTTCTTATTGGGGATGGAGCTGTGGGCAAGACCAGTATCAGGGAACGCTATCTTGGGAAAGGTTTCAGGAGAAGTCAACTAGCAACCATTGGTGTTGACTTTGCTCAGAAGTATACCGCGTATAATGGAGTAAATGTTAGACACATAATCTGGGACTTAGCTGGTCAACCGTCATACGCAAGTGTCCGAAGACATTACTACCGAGGTAGTAGTGCAATCGTACTCGTTTTTTCAGTGGTTGAGAGAGATTCTTTCGACAACGCAAGCCGTTGGTTAGTGGAAGCACACAAACAATTGCGAGGTTCAGAATGGTCTGGGTGGTCATCCCTGCCTACGGCGATAGTTGGAAACAAGATAGACTTGAGAGAATCTGGAGAGTTCGAGAATACAGTGCTCACTGAGGAGGGTCAAGCTTTTGCAAAGTACTTCGGTCAGCAGCTAGATGCGCCCTTTTTGTACAAAGAGACTTCTGCTTTAACCGGAGTAAATATTGATGAGACTTTCTCTGAACTCACAGGACTCATGTTCGAGGCTGACGAAAAGAGATTACCTAGAACTGTTAGGACGGCCAACGAAGAAAACTAGTGCCTTTCCCCTTATTCACTAATCTTACCCCATTGACTCCGTATTCATCAATGCGATGATGGCAAGTAGAAGAACACCAATAACGATTAATGCATAACTCGTAAGCTTGAGTTTCTTTGGCTTACGTAAAAACACCCCTATGCACTTCGTACATCCTAAATTAAAAAGAGATTACAGCTTTTGATTGAATTGGTAAAGAGAGGGCAAAGAGCCCTCTCCAATTTATAGAGTTTCCTCAAACTGGTCGACAAACTCTTTGAATTGGTCGATACCCTTCTGCCAGAACTCTTCGGTTGTGATATCAAATCCGATCTCTGCGGCAAGTTCTCTTGGAGATTTACTAGAGCCCGCAGCAAGCAATGCCTTGAACTTGGGGACGAATGCCTCGCCCTGTTCCTTGTACAATTTGTACATTGCAAACACGAAGAGACCCGCATACACGTATGGGTAGTTATAGTAGCGATAGTTTGCCATGTAGAAGTGAAGCTTGAATGTCCACCACCATCGCATTACCGGCAACCATTCGACCGAATCACCATACATTTTCGTCCTAGCCTGAACCCAGAGGTCTGAAATTGTGTTTCCATCCAGAAACTTCCCTTTCTGAACAGCTTCATACAACAGAGTCTCAAACCACACTCGCGTAGAAACTTGGAATGCACCACCACCAAAACTATCGAGAACTATTCCGAGGATTGCTTGTTTCTCATCCTTAGACTCTACTTGAGCAAGAAGTTTCTCAGTGAGCAGGAGTTCTCCTAAGTTGGACCCAGTTTCGGCGATGCAACTTCCAATCTCGTAATTAGTGGGTTTTTGAGCTCTGGTTCCAAGATATGCGTGGAGTGCATGACCAAGTTCATGTGCTTGAGTGTAAAGATCACCCATAGTACCATTGAAACTTTGGAGTATATACGCGCTTTTTCCAGCATGCGAAGTCATGCAAAATGCACCTGAACGTTTCCCATCTCGAACAGCACCATCTATGTGGCGCTTCTCGAACATCTCATCCATCCACTCGCCGCTCTCTTTATCAAAATCAGTATAAGCTTCGACTACTAATTTCCTTGATTCCTCCCACGAATATTTCTTTTCAGGAGCATTTGGTAATGGGGCATCAATATCCCAGTTACCCATTGTTTCGAGCCCTAATGCCTTTGCTTTAAGCTTGAGAAATCTACGAAATTCGCCTACATTCTTCTCAATGGTATTCATCAGGGCATTGACGGTATCCTCATCTACGTCATTTGCAATGAAGCTCTGTGTCATTGGAGATGGCCATTTTCTCATCTTAACCATGGTCAGGTGATCGGCAAAGACTGAGCGCAGAGCAGAAGACCACACAATGTCATCTTTAGAGAGACCTTCAAAGACAACCTCGTGTGCTCGCTTTCTTAGGTCTCTATCTGGGTGTTCGTAGAGGCCAACAATCTCGCCATAGGGAAGTGTCTTCATCTCGCCATCGATTTCAATATCATATTTCTGCGAAGCCAACCAGTCACCCTGGAGCATGGACCATGCACGAACTCCATTCAAGTCCTTGGCAATTATGGCTTGCTCCTCTAGTTCAGTCAGCATGTGTGGAACTCGCCGTTGAATCATCTCGAGTTTGTGTTTATATTCCCGAATAGCAGGATCATTCACAATCTCGGGATTCTTTGAAAGAAGTTCACCCAGCTCAAGACCAACGAAAGCAATTGCTTGCATGATTGCAGAATACGCATTTCTGAATACTCCATAGAGATGCTTGTTAACGTCTTTATTCATGTCTGCTGCATAAGCAAGTCTTGCGTAATTGATAGAACCCTCATATTCGAGTTCAAGTTGGTCTGATTCCTCGAGCATCTCGAAAACTTGTTTCGCATTGAAAGCAACAATCTTGCCACGGTATTTTTCACGGAAAGCTTCCAATTCTTTAACCGCTGCTTTCATTCGTTCCTCAATGAATCCTGGATCGTCAATTTCAACAAGCTGAGATAGGTCCCAGCTCATCTTGTTTGTCTCAGTCATAGTAATCGTACCGTGTAAAACGCATTTTCAATATCTTAAGAGTGCTATGTCATGTGCACTGGACTAAAGAACACGTTCGAAAAGGAGTAGTCCTATCTCGTGCCCTCTTCTTTTCAGCCATTTCACCTTGCTGTATGACTCATTGAACTCCGGTTGGTGAATGCATAGCATATCTTTCAGGTCATGTTCTCTTGCCTGTTTGAGATGAAAGTGTAGTGTCGATTCAAAAACATCAGGGCTCGAAGCATATACCGAGAAGCACCATTCAGAACCCTGGCGTGTATCGTGTTTGAACCCCCAAGAGAGACCCCTTCCATGTACACTGTTGCTTATGAAGAAAGTCGCTTCTTCGCTGATGAGGCTGATGTTTTCCTGATTAGCTTCGAAAACATCCCAATGATGAACAAGGCTATTCGTTGGAAATAGTTCAGGATTTGATTTGATGAAACCTAATACCAGAGATCTATCAATCCTAGATATTGATTCGTCATCTTTTATCCATTTGATACCGCGCCCGTACCGCTTCCAAA
Organism: Candidatus Thorarchaeota archaeon; assembly: GCA_019894665.1. Taxonomy (GTDB): domain Archaea; phylum Asgardarchaeota; class Thorarchaeia; order Thorarchaeales; family Thorarchaeaceae; genus SMTZ1-45. Next base: position 4,472 of record JAGXOC010000109.1, on the reverse strand, counting down.
AGATACTGTATTTGTCAATTATATTCATCCCAACACTGAGAGCAAGTTTCCGTGGAGCTGGATTCTCAGTAGCAGTAACCAAACGAATACGTTTGAATCCGATTTCAGAGGCAGTCTCGACAATTTGATTTGTCATGTATTTAGCTAATCCTTTCTCACGTACTTTCGGATGGACACGTAGACCTTCCATCCATCCGGTAAGCTCATTGTCAATTGCTTTCAGATTGGCAACTGCTACGACCTCACCTTTTAGCTCTAAGACCATAGGATGGCACTGACGATTAGTAAGCCAGCTTCCGATAATCAGTGGGAGATGATCGTGTCCCCCCCATGTCTTCTTAGTCAGCTCTATGATAGCTGGGATATCTGACTTCAGTAAACGACGAGTTACAAAGTCCATGAAGTTGCATCAAAATATCTCTGTATTATGTCTTGTCAACTTCAAGCAAAGGATAGAGGGATTGTCGTTAACCTCCTCAATAGTCGTGTCTTCTATCTTGTTTCTTATTGAGAAGGATAGTCGTAAACCGTTTGGTGCTTTTGTGCTTCCATTCAGAATTGACTTTGTAATTATAGACTAGAACGTCGAGTGGAACATCCTGGAATCCTTTCAAACCTAAAGTTAGTCCTAGAGCATATACTAACACAAGTGGAATAAAACCTAGGAGGAGAATCACGGGATCTCTCAAGAATGCAAGAAAGACTAGAAGCCAGGAGAAATAGACAATGAATGAAACAACGTTTGAATGATTTTTGCGAGTGCGCGATAATTGTAAAGAGGGGGTCTTACTTCCATAATTCCATCTTCCTATTTGGATGAGCCCATCAGCATAAGTGATTAGAAAAATAAAAGCTAAGTAGATCACTATGATAGTCAATTTTGCAAACCTATCTAGAGCTTGCATAAACCTCCAACACCATTTTGTCAATCAATTCAAAGAGTGATAAGAGTTTCTTCCACTACAACTACACAATCTCATCTAACCAAGATACGACTTCTGAGTATGCTTTGATTCTATTCTCAAGCTTTGCGAGACCATGACCCTCATCTGCAAATCGGAGCATCTTGACAGGCAGACCTTTCTCCTTCAACTTCTCATACATCTGAATTGATTCAGACAGAGGGACACGTTCGTCATTATCACCTTGTATGATGAAGAGCGGTGCTGATATTTTATCGATCTTATGGATTGGACTGACCTTCTCCAAAGTTTCTAAGTCATGCTCAAGACTGCCATACTCAGCCTCTCTCAGAGACCTACGCCATGCAGCTGTGTTCTTGAGGAAGGTGACAAAGTTAGAGATGCCAACGATGTCCACACCAGCCTTCCAGAGTTCAGGATGTTCTGTCATAGCTGAGAGGACAGCAAATCCTCCATAGCTACCTCCACAGATCACAAGTCGATTTCCATCTATTTCCGCATCTTCTGATTTGAGATGCAGTGCAAGATGTTTAATGTCCTTGATGGAGTCCAGACGTTTCTCTACATTGTCAAGATCGAGATATGTTCTACCATATCCTGCACTCCCTCTGATGTTAGGAGTTATGACAGCAAACCCAGAAGAAAGAAAGAACTGAGTAACCGGGTTGAATTCAGGACGAATTTGAGATTCTGGACCACCATGAATTATCAAGAGTGCAGGCCAACCACCAGATGGCATCTTACCCTTGGGGATGTATCTGAAATATGGAACACTTAGGTCATCAAAGCTGTCAAACCGATGAAGTGTGGATTCCACAAATGAGAAAGGAACCAATCCAGAAGTACTCACCTCGCTTGCCCTCCAGTTCGACATCTCTTTGATACTTAAAATCCAAACATTTGTTGGTTGAACTCCCGAACTTACTGTCACAGCCAGCATATGTTCATCACTAGAAAGACGCAACCCTACATCCCAAGAGCGAGCGTCTACTGCAGGAATTACACCTCTCAGAGGAAACTGTAAGGTTTCGAAATCAGTTGCTCCATCTTTTGAGAACTTCGCACGGTGAATTGTACTATATCCTTCTTGGTTCTCAACAAAGTATGTCCATATTGAGTCCTTTGAGTATGTATACTTCTCTATCTCAAACTGAACTTTTTCGGAAAGATCATCTAAAGGGGTGAAACCGCCTTCTGTTGTGATTATGGCCAGTCGTTTGAAGTCTGCTTTGTAATCTGTATTAACAAGAATGTTCTCCGGGTCAAGCCAGCGAACGACTTCCCACCTAACCAGTTGATTGCCGATAATTGTCGCTGTTAGGTCCAACACATTGCCGCTACTTGCTTCGAGTAAGAGCAGGTGTTGGTCCATATTCCCTAGATACTGAATCATGAGTACCTTGCTTTCATCATCTGAAACTTCTGCGACCTGAATAATTCCTCGTTCTGGTTCATAGATCAATTCTGGTTCATTATCTCGAAGCGGAATCTTCCATCGATATACATCAAGCCGACCTCTATCATTGAGATTTGCACTAAAGTACAGGTATGAATCGGAGGCTCGCGAGATTCTATGCTTTGCTCCCAGATCTGAAGTCAACCAGTGCAAGCTCCCTTTTACGTTTATGAGACCAATCTGAAAGTTCTCATCTCCTCCTCGATCGCGTGTGAAGATGAGAGTTCCGTCAGAAAGATAACGAGGATCTGTGCATCTGTCTTCCTCATCTGTGAGTTGAGTGCGCGGGAGAGTTTTTCCCTTTTCGATGTCACAGGCATAAATTTGGTATAATCCAGTAGCGTTTGATGTGAATGCAATGTGCTTCCCATCAGGATGCCATGTGGGTCCACCAGCGGTTTCGACGGCAAGATAATCTTCAAATCTAGTTTCGGGAGTCATGCGATTAAATGACTTCACTATGTTTTGAGTATTTCTTTACTGACGCCAAGCTAAGCAATGTATTTTTCCAATTCTTCAAGATGCTTCATCAAAGCGTGTTTATGATTACTTCTCATCAGTTCATCTTTGATTGTCTTTAGATTGTGCTCAACATGACGATGAAGTTTAGTAACACTAAATGAATCAATGTTAAGACTCCAATCCCTGAACTTTCGTAGATAGTCTATGTTCTGTTTTATCAGATCTGATTTCTCCAGGAGGGGATCATGACCAGCAATGATGTACTTCCAATCAAGTTCCAGATAAGATTCTAGACTTCGAATGTACTGGTCGAAGTTAACGTGATTCAGATAGGGAATTGGACTCTCAACATTGTCACCTACAAAGAGCACTCCATCTCTTTCATCAATGCAAGATGATGAGTCTAGAGTGTGTCCTGGTGAATGAAAGAATTTTACGCCCTCCGCCTCAAAACTCAAGGTTTCTTTGAATGTACGATTGGGTGGTATCAGCTCGATCTCCCCTCTCTGATGGTCTGCATACTTCGCAAGTGATGCTTCACCCTCGTCAACAATCCTTTCTTTGCAATGTTCATGCCCAACGATTGTCGCATCCTTGAATGCTCCATTCCCCCAATAGTGGTCGTAATCAGCATGTGAATTGAAGATGACTAATTGCTTGTCCTCATATCCCTCACTGTCAATTAACTGATGCACAGCCTTCATGGAATCATTCCCAAGAAATGTGTCTAATACGAACACATGTTCTTTTCCAAAAATGATGTAGACATTAGTGAGGTAAGGATCCTCGAACGAAAAGAGCAATCCTCTACTTCCAATTCTCTCTGTTTTCATTTGACTCATGTTCGAACAATGAATCATGGCATTAGAATCTACTGTTTAGAATGGTTACTTTTGCCTATTAATGCTAAATCCTTAGAATTGGAATCTACATCATCGCAATCGGAAAGTAAGCACAGACACATACTCTTTTCAATTGTGCATATCCTCATGCGAAATTGTGTCACTACTACACCCTGAACTTACCTACGATGGACCTATCTTTGATGTCCATACTCATGCAGTCGACAACGGTTCTCTAAATCTTCTAGTGCAAATTGGTCAACAACACGGCGTTGAGAGAGCCCTCTTGATTCCACATACTCAGAGAGTACGCAAATATGCTGAGAAAAAGTATCCTGGTCGATTCATCTTTGTTAAATATTTCAGCGGATCTAAGTTATCCACAAAAGGCATCACGGTGGTAGCCAGACAGATAGAGAGCCTCCTTGACGAGGGTTATCAACTCGCCAAGTTACAGAATGCACCAGGGATGAGGAAGCGTGTCAAGTCCGGACCAGACAAGATCAGATTTGGCGACGAATCAAGTGAACCTATCTTCGCTGCTCTGGTAGATAATGAAATCCCAATTCTGCTCCATATGAGCGACCCGGATACATATTACGCCAGCAAATATGCAAATAGACATGTATACAACACAAAAGAAGAGGATCTCAAAGAACTTGAGGTGGCAGTTGCAAGGCATCCCGAAGTTAGATTTCAGCTCGCCCATTTTGCCGCACAACCTGAAATGGACAGACTCTCAAACCTAGCCCGTTGGCTGGACTCCTATCCGAATTTCAATGTCGATAC
>JAGXOC010000108.1 GCA_019894665.1 Candidatus Thorarchaeota archaeon | reverse complement strand
AGAAGAAGAAGAAGAAATGATAGGTCTAATACAGAGGTCACGGCGGAAACATTAAAACAGAATATCATTTGACGCAACCCGTTCGGGTGTACCAACAAATCACATACGAGGTCATACAATGAGCCTGAATCAACCAATAGCAAGTGCAGTAAATACAGGCGAGTGCAAGATAGGCGCAAAGTCTTCTATTGACGCTATCAAGACTGGCAAGGCACAACTTGTCGTCTTTGCAGCGAACTGTCCAAAAAATGAGTTAGAAGACATAGTGCATTTAGCAAAACTCGCCGAAATAAAGATCCAGAAGTTTGAAGGTACTTCCTGGGACTTGGGCGAGGTAGTAGGTAAACCATTCATGGTTTCTGCAATAGCTGTTATCAAGCCTGGTGACTCAAAAATTCTAAAGATGGTCTGAGGCGAGTCATTTGGGTCGAGTTAAGCTCTCCATGGACGACATGGCACTAATCGCAAAGTTCGAGCAAATAACAGGCGCTGCAGCAATTGATGTCATTCGAGATGATGAGGGAGAGCGAATCATAATTGTGGTTCGTCCAAAACAACTTGGAAAAGCGATTGGTCGTGGCGGCATCAATGTGAAAGCCGCATCAGAAGCTTTTGGCCGTGCGGTCGATGTTGTTGAAATAGCTGAAACTGTTGAGGCTTTTGTTAAGAGTGCACTCGCTCCAGCTAGAGTCGAGGGTGTAAAGATCATAGAGCACCGTGATGGCACCAAGGTGGCATCAGTGACGGTTAACAAAGAAGACCGTGGGATTGCTATTGGTCGAGACGGTCGCAATGTTGCTCGGGCACGTATTCTAGTACGTCGTCATTTCGATTTGAACAACGTAGTGATTGCCTGAGGCGTTTTCGAAAACCTACTTTTCATAAGCCTTTTAAGGTTACAGCCGGCCGGAGCCGATAACCACCATGCAGAGTGTACCGCTCATTGTATGTTGGACAAAGTTGGGCATTGGAGTCTTGTCCTCCCAGAAACGGCACTGGGAATGCACTCCTTGAGATAAAGACAAAATGTCAATCTCAGGTAATGATTCAGGACTATGGCTTTTAAGCCCATCCAACAACCAAATACCCTGAATGGTACATTGACCACAAAGAGGTAAATCATCTTGACAGGTTCCAAATCCCCCATGGGCGAGTTCGCAGCTCGACCTCTCCTCCGAAAGAGGAAGAAGTTCCGCTGGAAAAAACCCGCTTACAAGAGGCGTATTCTCAAGCTAAAGAGGAAGACAGACCCATTAGAGGGTGCTCCTCAAGCAAGAGGCATTGTACTCGAAAAAGTAGGCATCGAATCAAAGCAACCAAACTCTGCTATTCGAAAGGCTGTAAGGATTCAACTAGCCAAGAATGGAAAACAGATCACAGCGTTCATACCTGGGGATGGTGGCCTCAAATACATAGATGAACACGACTCTGTTGTTGTTGAGGGGATTGGTGGTGCACAAGGTGGTCCAGTAGGTGACTTGCCTGGAGTTTCTTGGCGCGTAGTAATGGTAAACGGCGTTTCCCTTGAATCTTTAATATACCTCAAGAAGGAGAAGCCAATTCGTTAGGTGGTTAGAATGTCCGACGAAGAAACGATTGAACCAGTTGTTGAAATCCCTCATTATGATCAACCCGAACTTCTCTTGTTTGGTAAATGGGACTCAACTGATGTACAGATCAACGATATTGGTCTGGCTAGGTACATCTCTTTGAAGCCAGTCTTGATTCCTCACACATCAGGCAGACATGCTCACAAAGGATTCCACAAGTCTAACATTCCTATTGTTGAGCGATTTGTTAACAAGATGCTCAACGCGGGTCGTAGGAAGGATAAGAAGACACGAACCGGGAGGGGCGCTGGCAAGAAACTACGAGCAATCTCCACACTCAGACGTGCCTTTGATATTATCAATTTCAGGACCGGATTGAATCCAGTTCAAGTTCTAGTCACTGCGATCGAGAACGCTGCTCCTGCCGAAGAAACAACGCGAATTTCATACGGTGGCATGGCTTACCCTCGTTCTGTAGATGTTTCACCACAGAGAAGAATTGATCTTGCTCTGAAATATCTCTCAGTTGGTGCAGTTCGTTCAGCACACAAGAATGCCAAGTCATTCGAAGAGTGCTTGGTAGATGAGCTACTTCTCGCTTACAAGAGCGACTCAGGCAGCTTTGCTGTCGCTAGGAAAGAAGAGCGAGAGCGAGTGGCTCGTTCTGCGAGATAATCCATTAATTTAGCCTGCACGGGGAGTCCCGTGCATCTCTATTCTATTTCCTACCTGTTCAGTTCAGCTTATCAGAAGGTTCATGCTCAAACAACCAATAGAGGAGCAAGATATGAACAGGACTTCTTTGGCATATCTAGCAATCATTGTGACAACAGTCCTATGGTCCTCATCATTGATTTTTGCCAAGCTCATCTTTTCCGAAGTAGGTCCCATTGTCTTTGTAGCTCTAAGATACACCCTTGCCTGTCCATTTCTTCTTGTAGTAACTCTTCAACACAAAAGGAAACAGACAGTAGAAGATGTGAAAAACAACTGGAAAATTCTCTTGGTTGCTGGACTGAGCGGACCTTTCATCTCTCAGATTCTCCAGTATATTGGTCTCGAACTCACAACAGCGAGTGATGCCCTTCTTCTGTTGAACCTGACACCCATCTTTGCGGTCATACTTGCTGCACCTGTGTTAAACGAAAGAATCACATTCGAGAAAATAATAGGGCTCGTGCTTGCGACAATCGGTGCTATGCTCATCGTCATGAACACTGGTACAGAATCTGCTACATTTGATATCTGGCGCATTCTTGGAAACCTCATCGTGATTGTGTCTACATTCTTCTTTGCAATTAACGGAATAGCGGGAAAGATAGCTATCAAGTCTGTTGATGCCGTATCAACTACATTTTACAGCACATTGTTTGCGGTTCCATTCATTTGGATATCAGCCATCTTACTTGATGATGTGACAGTTTTACTCACTATGAGTATGCAAGCTTGGTTAGTCGTGATGTGGGTGGCAATTGTAAACACTGTAATTGCATTCATTCTCTACTACGAGTCAATGAAGCACATTGAAGCTTCACTTGTCCAAATCATGTTGAATTTGATTGCGGTCTGGGGTGTGTTACTGTCAATCTTTGTTCTTCATGAAACAGTAACCTATCTACAGATCTTTGGGGGTGCTATTACAGTGCTTGGTGTTGTAATTGCACAGATGGCACGGGCACGACGTAAATCCAATGTAGACCATCTATAAGGAACGCTACAGGCTTCTCTTATGTGGCAAATATGAATCGTAGATATATTCTGAAAAATCTCATAATCCTCTTTGGCACAATTTTGCTAATTCTAACAGCAATCGAATACCTAGCTCGAATATATTCAATAACTCTTGACCCTGCCCTCGCCTACTGGACCCAGACCATCTATCTACTTTCAATTTTGCTGTTTCTCCTCCTATTGGTAATATACATCGAAGTGAGGATGAGGTCTCAATCCTAAAGCCTCCCAAAAAGAATATGTCCTGCCATAGTTACCAATTTACAAAGAGGTCAACACTATGCCTGATAAACTCAAAGTTGGAACAGCCAATGCAAGAAAAGGAGAACTCCAGAAGGGAGTGATCAAAGGAATTGAACTGAACACAACAACAAGTATCGACATCCCCGTTCTCGTAATGAATGGAGAAAAGGATGGACCAACTGTGCTCATTGTTTCCACCCAGCATGGTATAGAGATTCAAGGCATCGAAGTAATTCTGAAGATCATGAGGGAAAAAGTAAATCCCAATAATCTTAGAGGAGCTATTATCGGAATTCCCGTAGAAAACCCTTTAGCTTTCATGCACCATCAATATCTGTCTTGGGTTGACAATCTCGATCTAGGTGGCGGAGGTAGTGCCAGTCCGCTGACTGCTGACAAGCCCAATGGTAACGCAACTGAGAGACTTGCGTACGCGCTCTGGCAGGAGGCATGGAGCAAAGCTGACATGGTCCTCAATATCCATTGCAACACAAGACCAGACTCCCTCTTCTTCACGGAGATAAATATCGGCAACCCAAAGACAAAGGAGAAACTCGAGAAGATGGCTGAGGTTTTTGGTGTGACCAATGTGGTTGAAAGCGTCCCAATCGCCGACGCTGCTCCAGACACACTTGCTAATCTGGCTGTAAAAAACGGAGTCCCGGACATTCTTATCGAGCTCATCGATGGCCGATGGATATCTGAACCTTCCACCACAGCAGGAGTTCGTGGGATTCTCAATATCATGAAAGCCTTTGACATGATAGATGGTGATATTGAACCTCAAGAGGGATTCCCAATCATACCTGGTATCTGCACATTCCATGGAATAATACATGCAAATCGAGGAGGTCTTATTCGGTTTTTGAAGCCGCCTGGTGAATTCTTGAAAAAGGGAGAAGTGTTTGCTGAGATTTACAATCTCTACGGCGACGTCTTGGAGAGAGTAGAATGTCCTGTTGATGGTTATATCTGGGCGTATCCATGTGGCGATATCCTTGGCACAGCAGGAAGTCTTCAGGCTGTTCAGACCGGTGCTAATATTGCGTATGTCTTCACATCAGATAAACAATGAACTTCTAGTAAAATTATCCGCGAATAGAAACTTGTGAAATTGTCATTGCGAAAGCATTTTGTGAAGATGTACATCGTTTTTCATGATTGATTATGATGAACAAAATCCTGATTATTTACGGAACACGCTATGGTACTACTACTGAAGTAGCCCAGGATATGAGTAACACAGCTAGAGAACTTGGAGCTCAAGTAGATGTTATTCACCTTGAGAAAGGAATTCCTTTTCCTGAACCTGAAGAATATGATTTAGTGATCATAGGGAGTGGTATTCAAGCAGGACAATGGACAAAGCGACCTCTGAAATACATCGAACAGAAGCTTGAATCTCTCTCCAAGACCAAAGTGGCGCTCTTTGTTGTGAGCGGATACGCGGGCAATCCTGACAAGGTTGCTGAGGCACAGGCTGATTATTTAGATGCGATGCCAGAAAAATACCCAGGACTGTCCCCTATCTCTACTGCTTTAATTGGCGGAATGTTCGAATTCAAGAAATACAATCTTGTGGTCCGGGCTCTTGTGAAGAGTATGGCCAAGAGAAACACACCTCCTGGTGAAGAATTGCCCGAGAAAATCGATTTCCGTGATTGGGATATGATACGTGACTGGATCAAAGAACTTGTCCAGTAATCTGGTGACATAGATGAAAATAGTGAAAGTTACCAAGAACCACAAGAGTGAGTTCAATGTCCCTTTGATAGCCAATACGGGTGAGATTGTAGAGGGACAGGAACGAGAAACTGAGTGGGACGGATGGTTATGGTGTCGGAATAACTCTGGAGTTCATGCGTGGGTGCCAAAGGCTTACCTTGAATCTACGCCAGAATCAGGACATTATCAGTTTCTTCAGGACTATAATGCACGAGAACTGACGGTTGATGAAGGCCAAGAAGTGATCATCTTGAATGAAGAAAGTGGCTGGGCTTGGGTACGAACACCACTGGGGGATGAAGGTTGGATTCCTTTAGAGAACTTACAGGATTTGAAAGATAAGCCAGATTCAATACCCGACATTATGAAGTGAATTACTTGTATATCGTTCAAATGTGTTCAAAGAAGGGTCTCTTCCCTCCATTCCAATAGGCCTCGTCGAAAGCGTTAAAAGCATCCCGCTAGGTGGCATCAAAAGTCTGTCCCCTTCAGAGGACAGTCTAAAATAACGTGGTGAATAAGATTGAGCACTAAAAACAAAGAGCACCTCAATCTCGTCGTCATAGGGCACGTAGACCACGGTAAAAGCACTATGACGGGCAGATTGCTATACGAGACAGGTGCAGTAGATGAGCGAACATTTCAGGCACATAAAGCAGAAGCTGAGAAGCTAGGACGACCTTCTTGGGCTTGGGCTTTCGCTCTTGATAGACTGAAAGAGGAACGTGAGAGAGGTCTCACAATTGACATTGCTTTCTTCAAGTTTCTCACTGACAAATACTACTACACTATCATTGACGCTCCTGGCCACAAGGACTTCATCAAGAACATGATCACTGGCGCCTCTCAGGCTGACGTTGGTCTGCTTGTTGTATCTGGAAAGCGAGGAGAATTCGAGGCTGGTGTTGGCCCTGGTGGTCAGACTAAGGAGCATGCTTACCTTGCCATGACTCTCGGTGTACCAAGCTTGATTGTTTGTGTTAACAAAATGGATGATGACAGTGTCAAGTACAGTGAAGACAGATACAATGAAGTCAAGGAAGAAGTAGGCGGATTCCTCGCTACCATTGGCTACAAACAAGCCGACGTTCCATTCATCCCGACTTCTGCTCTAGACGCTGCTAACCTGAAAGAGCGGACTCCAGATTTCACACCATGGTACAAAGGACCCTGTCTTCTAGAGGCTCTTGATGCAGTTGAGCTTCCACCAAAGCCAACCGACAAACCATTACGTGTACCCATCAACGATGTCTACTCGATTAAGGGTGTTGGCACAGTACCAGTTGGTCGTGTTGAAACTGGAATCATGAAGACAGGAATGAGCGTCACTTTCATGCCTCCGGACAAGACTGGAGAGGTCAAGACCATCGAGATGCACCATGAGATACTGCCCCAGGCAGTGCCCGGTGACAACATCGGTTTCAACGTACGAGGCGTTGAGAGGAAAGACCTCGGTCGTGGTGACGTTGCTGGTCCAACTGACAAGCCACCTACAGTCGCTGCTGACTACACCGGTCAGGTGATGGTCATTCAGCATCCAAGTGCAATCACAGTTGGCTACACACCAGTCATTCACGCTCACACTGCTCAGGTTGCCTGCAGGTTCGACGAGATCCTCCAGAAGCTCGACCAGCGCAGTGGACAGGTCATTGAGGAAAAACCAGACTTTGTTAAGAAAGGCGAGTCCATGATTGCAAAATTGGTTCCTCTAAAGCCTATGGTCATTGAGAGCTACAAAGATTTCCCACAACTTGGAAGGTTTGCTGTCCGTGACATGGGAATGACCGTGGCTGTTGGTATTGTCCAGAAAGTCACACCCAGAGTAATCGCAAAGAAGAAAGCCCCATCGAAGGAATAATCAAGTTTACAGAACCGGGCCCGCAAGGCCCGTGTTCCTTCTCTATTTTTGTATTTCATTTTCTAGTGTCAAGATAGAAGATGTTAGAAGGGCTCATATTCCAGTCTACAGTAGAGTGCACACCATGATGAATGATGACTACTATGACCCGTATCAGCAAGAAACTGGTTCATCTATCGGGAGATGGTTGATTTTTGGTTTGCTTCTCATCTTAGGACCGATTGGTGTGATTGGGGCTACTATGTTGATGCCTCCTGAAATGATATACTTCTACATGTTCTTCTATGTCCCCATGGTGATCTTCGGACTCTATGCCACTTATCGATGGGCACAGGGTAGAACTATTGCACCCACTGATGTTTCAGAAGATGACCGAATTCTAGAGTCTATGAGAAAACATGCACTTTCAGCTCAGAAAACTCCCCACTCCGATACTTTCGGATGTGCGAACTGTGGGAAACAATTCCTACTTGCTAATGCTACTCCAGTTGATGTGGATATTGTTCTGTGTCCATTCTGTGACACTCGTCTTCATCTGACAGAATAAAAGAAAAAATGGCGCTGAGGGCGAGATTCGAACTCGCGCGTGCTAGGCACACCAACTGTCAGCCCGCCTGCAGTACGCAAGGGCGAATAGCAGGCTGGCTCCGTACCAGGCTCGGAAACCTCAGCTTGTTGATTTGCGGACTGGACTTTTCTCTTAAACATTGCCGTAGACTACCATTTTTTGAGGACTAAGGAAAAGGTGCAACGGCTCCCGATGTATCGAATGTCCTTCCCACGTTGAGTTAGCTCGTTGTGTTTCTCAAGGCAGCGACCTCTGGGGCTCCACCACTCATCCTTAGGGCTGTTCCCGCCAGGACCTGACCCGATTCGGAAGTTTAAGGTAATCA
>JAGXOC010000107.1 GCA_019894665.1 Candidatus Thorarchaeota archaeon | reverse complement strand
CCTTGGGGATGTTGTCCATAATAAATGCGGTCGAGCCACCTTTGAACACATCCATTGTTGAGAAGAACAGGAGTGCAATGATGATCCATGTGAACTCAACAAAAATGCCCATTATCAAATTGTAAACTGCTAACATTAGCATGGAAACTACAGAAAGATACTTCCTATTGGATACATCACCAACATAACCTCCAATCAAGCGCGATATTGCAGAAATGGCACTTATGAAGGATAATACAGTTCCAATTAACAAATATCCCCAATGCAATTCCTCATACAGATAGAGATTGAAGAATGATCCCATGTAACTAAATGCAGTGAAAATCCAAGAGGTAGCAAGATACACCGAGTAATTACGCCAGGAAAAAATTGTTCTAAGAGAGTCTATCAAACTTGGACTATATTTTTTGATCTCATCGATTTTACCTTCGATTTTGGAGAGTTTCGCTTTGATCTCATTTAGTCTTTCTTTCTCAGATTCTATTGAGTCTTCCAAAGCGAGAAGATCCCTTTCCAGCTTAGAGGGTTCATCACCCAAGTCAGGTTCACTCCTTTCATCAGAATGTTGTGTGAGCTTCACTAATCTCTTGTCTCCAAACTGGTTGAAATGTGTACTGCCGTTCTAATTGGGACCCATCCGACATCATCTTCGGATTCAATCTAAACGGCGTGAGAATAAGTAGATGTACTGGCTGAGGCTATATAGACGCCTCACTTTTCATACATGCTGTACTACTATTCCGGGGTGACCGTTGCGACCCCGGTAATACGCCGGGTCCATTGCTTTCACCGTAATTATTACTATTCGAATACTAGCACCTTAATTTCGCCGTCCGCTGTTGGGATGGCCATGATTTTCTGTGTGCCAATGTCCGCTGTAATCACGAGACTCTCTGGTGGTGCATTTGCACTGATCAGATTTCTAACTGCTAGCTCAAGGTTTATTGCCACGAGTCTGACAGTTTCTGAATCAGTGAATGGGTCCACCTCACGCCCGTTCTCGGGTGTGGTGATATCTCCGAATACTGGTTCGATTCTTTGTGTTCGTATCATTTTTTCTTTTTCCTCCGTTGCGGTTTACCCGCAATTTTGTTTTCATTTTTACCAAGGTTCAGGTATTTCGCTTGTATTCCATGGTGCCATTTTTTTTTCTCTCCTCGAATATTTCATAGTTCTCAATCTCTCTAAAGGTCGGTCTTGGATTCTCTCCCGGACCCAGGGGGTGGTTCCGGAATCCAATTCTCCTTCGTTGTAGATTCTCTCTGTGAACTCTCACACTGCAGAGAATGTCAAGAATCCATACCAACCGTGCCAGCAACGATTCATTTCAGCTGACGTGCCTGCCTGTCTTCACCTATGCCCTAGTCGTCGTACATGACGATGACTAGAATGGACTAGGATCTTCACAAGGCGGTTGCACAACAGTCGAAATGCCGCGCACAACGCCGATTGATAGCAACTCCAATGCTGCACGATTCTTAGTCATGCTCTCGTATAGAGTTCTCATCCGGTCAGTGCTAATCGTTTTCACCTCCGTTGCTGGTAGTTGATATGGTGGATTCACTTGATCTTCTATGGCCAATGCGGTCTATGTCTCTCTTGTTCATAGCTTACCGCCTACCTTAGACTAACTGGGAAGTTAGATACAACTGACATAGTCAGAATTACCTATCTTCTGAGCTCAGTCTGCAGTGTGAATCCAAGGACGACATGGGTAAACTGGTATAATAAGGGAGCGTCGGACAGAGAACCACTTCTAGTAAGCCTCTTAGCGCTATTTGAAGCATGTTTACGGAAATTTATTGAGAATTTAGTTCAAATCAAATCAGCACCTCTACAAATAGGACTAACATCACATTCATAACTAAACACTTGGCCATATTACACAGGTATTCTTGTGACAATATCGAGGTCTCTTGGTCGCAGTGAATTGCGTTTACTCAATAGACTCGCTATCGATCCATCATTGAGACAAGCTACTATTGCACGTGAACTTGGTGTGACGAGATCTGCAATCAGTCAACTATGGACTAAACTTGAAAAAGAATACGGATTGACCATTCGCAGTAACATTGACTATGGTCAGCTTGGTCTGCGTCTTATGTTTGGCTGGGCACTAGCTTCTGAAGCTTCAGATGTATTAATGAAATACTCACGCTGGTTGAAGTCCAATTCCCTTGTAACAAGACTCACTGGTTCTATGATGTCGTCAACCCTCGGGGAGTTGGTATACTTCGAAGCGATAGTTCCACTTGGGGATAGACAATCGTGGTTTCAAAAACAGATTGAACGATTTAGGAAGCGACCATATAACCTCACCATCCAGCTGGGCGAAGCATCAAACATCTCACACACCATGAACCTCGCTCTCTTCAATGGAAGCACATGGTCATTCAGTAATGATTTTCGTCTTCTTGCATCTATCGATGCCGCAAAGGGGTATGTTGATGTGCTGCCTTCTGTTGGTACTGTTAAACAAAGTGAGGGTTCCAGCACCTCTCTCGAAGATCTGGTTATTGCATCTGCAATCGAGTCTAACTATCATGCGACTGCCACTGACCTAGCGAATAGATTTACAGAATTGCAAATCAAACCAAGTGCAGGAAGAACACTCCGGCGTAAGATTGCCACTATGAAAAAGAAAGTGCATGTTCCCTATGCAGACCTCAAGAATATTGGACTTCCCCAGAAAATCATTGTTTGTATCAAAACAGAATCAGAGGACTCGTCTCTCTCACGGGTTCTTCATGCACAAGCCAGTACATTTCCAAAAGCCCGGGTCATTTCGGGTTCATCAATGACTATTCTCGACCTAGAAGCGCCTAATACTGTGGATTGGCTGACCATGTCAGAAATACTCACCAATCTCGCAGGTAACACCTCGGAGATATGTACATTTATAGCAGACCGTAATGAGATTGGAAAACGACTTGAGAGTGTGGTGTCAACAATTGCATCACGCATGCCCTCTGGAGATCATGAAGTCCGGCGCTGAAAGAATTGAATAATGCTCGTATGCCAGTTGGAAAATCTTCTCAGGATACCCCATCACACAGGAGCATATCAATTGATTTCGAAACTCCATACGACGACCTTTTTCCAAGTGTCAATGACCCTTCAGTGCAATTCTATCTAGATGCGATGCGTATCTATCTAGGAATTTGTACTGGATCTGTTTCAATGGAAGACGCAGTGAAAGCCGTTGATCAGTTGAAAGCAAATCCAGAGTATGTTGCGTATCCTACTAACCCTACAATTGTCCCAATTAATAATGTGTTCAAGAATAAAGTCTTAGCTAACTTAAAGACACTGAGCAAGTTCAATTTGCTTACAAAGGACTCTGTTAGATCTGCCTATACGTTTGCGTTTCTTACTGAAGAGGTTCCAATTACAAAGACAGACTTAGATGTTCTCAGTTTCCTGACAATTGACCCAACAAGCTCTCTTGTTAAGGCAGCTGAAATATTACAAATGGCACCTCGAACGGTTGCCAGAGCATTGGATCGTATTCGTGAACGCCATTTTGTGAGATTCAGTGCGCTACTTGATTACTCCGCATTCAACATTCAATCTGTGATGCTTTTCTTCACGCTCAAGGAAGATATTGAATGGGCTGAAGTAGAACAAGGACTCTCGGAATATGCATTTACAAAAAGCCTACTTAAGACTACAATGACTGATCTTGGTTATGCCACTTTTATGATACCGAACCGTGAGAGGAATGTCCCAGCATTCCATGAATCAGTTAGACAAGTTTCAAAAACATACTTCGACTACGCAAGCCTTCACTATCAGACCGGATCTGGAGCAAAATCAAACATAGCCCTTTTCGCAGACAGTCGTTGGAGCCCGGCGCAAGCTGTGGCGTCTCCCTTTGAAGATGCTGAGCTAGACATAGCTGGTTTACCTCTCATATTATTGTGCAAAGGTTTACAGAATGATTTTGGCCAGACCGATTTGGCTGTTGGCACACAACTTCAGCTAGATGTCCGTGCACCACCAAGTAAAATCAGTAAGAGCCTATCTGCACGGGGTTGGGAGATTGATCCTCGTCGCGTATCTCAGGTCATCCACAAACTTGACGACCGAGCACTGATTCAACCCTATGCAACAATACAAGGTCTTGGACTATCAACGAACTTCTGTTTCGAAATAGTCTGTACTGAATCTTGGAGAGACCGAATTCTCTCTACAATTGTCACATTTCCTTGGACTATGTATTATCTTTCAGCTAGAGGAATTGTCGTCTGGACAAGTGTACCCGCGTATCATCAGGTGGAATATTATCAGGTATTTCGAGCACTGCAACAGATGAGTGGTGTTGAAACGGTACAGCCAATCATGACAATTAGTCAAAGCGGCTCAAGATCGACCATCGACCTCATTGGAAACTGGGTGTATGAAGATGGAGTCTGGTCTGTGAGACCTGAAGAAGTTGACCTTCGCCAATGCCTTCCTCCCTAATCCATACCATATGTTGACTTTGCCTTCACTAGGATTTCCACACCACGCTTCCTAATTCCCTGAGGTGGTCCAAAGACTATTGATGTAAAACCAATCTTCTCTAATGTCTTCATGTAATTACGGAGTTGTTCACTAGTCCCACAAAATGCAAATCTTTGCAAAATCTCGCTCCCTAACGAGTTTACCATGTCCATGTTAATTTGCCCATGTTCTTTCATCAAGATCCTCGCCGCCTGTATCCGGTCGAGGAGACCAAATGAATTACTGACAACACGACTTAGACCAATGGCGACCATTGCAGCTGAGTAGGAAATTGATTGATTTGTTATGATATCCTGACAATCTCCAACATATGTGGGTGGAAAGAGGCCAAGTTGAAAACCAGCTCTAACTTCGTTCTTAATCTGGTTCAGTGCCCATTCTGCCATTTCAAGGTCTGCGTAGTTAAGTAGAACACCATCTGCTTTCAAAGATGCCTTGATCATTTTCGGACCCTGAGCCCCAAGAAGAACAGAACAAGTATGTCCCGCTTCTGATAGTCCCTGTTTGATCTCATCAAGCGCGTGCGTAGTCTTGTCAACCATGAGCTTTGAGGAGCACGACACTCCTATACTAGCAAGTACAAGTTTGTCCCCCGGACCAAGGAGAAGGTCAAACCGCGCTCCATAACTATCAACTAATGTTGACATGAATTGCACAATCTGAGTTGAAGGGTAAAGAAGTGGACTTACAAGTCCAACTCCAATTCTGCATGATTTGGTTCTCTCAGCAATTGCTGCTGCAACAACAGGGGCGTATCTGATAGCAGGAAAATCAGTTACCCAAACATTATCGATTCCACCTCTATCGGCAATCTCAGCTTTTCGCAAAGATTCTGACATATCATCTCTTACATTGAGAGCAACTCCCCATCTCATGGTGCAACCCTCCTAGAATCAACCTCTGCGAATATCTCAACTAGGGCTTTTCTCCAATCTCCAGAAAAAGGTGGTCCAATTACAACTTCGGTAGCACCGATACTAGCGACCTCCTCAAATCGATCGACCATATGCTCCTTTGTACCACTAATTGAGAAGACATCCAATAGCTCATCATCAACAAATTCCGCCCCCTCCTTCGGGCTAGACGCCGCCACAGTTTCACGAATTTGATTGACTTTCTCCCTGTCTACAGTGAGCATATCCAAAACTGCATCAGGTGTATCAGCTATCACCAATGCAACAACTCTTCGAGCAACTTTTTCCTGGATCCCCTTGAAGGTTGGAATTGTCGGTACCCAAACCACTTTCTCAACATCATTCTTGCTTCTTCCAGCTTCCTCAGCAGCATCATCAACCAATTTGATTGCATATCGTAGATAGTCGAATGGTCCAGACAAGATTACTCCGTCAGCAACCTTGCCAGTCAGTTTCAGCATCTTTGGACCACGGACCCCTAAGAATATTGGAATATTGATAGGACTTGGCTGTCCTAGATTAAAATCATGCAATGAGAACTTCTCACTACTGGAATCAAGCGTTTCACCAGCCCACAATCGTCTGAGGGTCTTTACTGATTTTCTGAGTTCTGTGACTGGTCTCTTGATATGGATTCCATACTTCTCTAGGTCCTGGATACCTCCAATCCCTAGACCGAATGCAAACCGTCCAGCACCAATCTCATCAAGAGTGACACCTGCACGGGCGAGTGTTGCAATATTGTGAACAGTAACAGGTATGATACCTGTTCCAACTCGCACTTTTTTTGACTGAAGCAGTGTCGCGGCTGTCAGGACAAAGATTTCTTGTCCAAGTGCAATATCTTCACCAATCCAGATACTCCTGGCACCAAGAGAGTCTGAGTTTTGTGCGATCCACCCTGTAGCATTTACGCTCATGTGTGTAGTGATACCAATGCTCACTTCATATGACTCACTCATCTCAATCACTCTATTCTAATACAACCCCCTCTCAAATATCCAGCTTTTGTTGGGGGATATGTATTTCTGGAAGTGCGACTAGTTCATGATGATAACTTTGGCACGTATTGTCTGGGGGATCACAGGTTCTGGTGATCTGGTGCATGGGATAATCAAGACCATGAAACAACTAGAGGATGATGCGAACATCCGACTTACAGTTATTGTTTCGAGAGCTGGAGAACAGATGCTCAGGTTGTACAGAGTCTGGGATGAGCTGAATAATTCCTTCTCTAAGGTTCTGAAAGAGTCCAATGCAAATGTTCCGTTCATTGCTGGACCCCTTCAGATAGGCAAGTATGATGCTTTCGTCGTGGCTCCGTTGACTGCTAATTCTACTGCTAAGATTGCACATGGCATAGCTGACTCGTTGATAACGAATGCCATTGCTCAGACTCTGAAGGGCGGTACACCAGTTTTTCTATATCCTGTGGATCAGGGTGATGAAGAAGTTCAAACAGTTGGACCCAATGGCGAAGAATTCTCAATCAAACCTCGGAGAATCGACCTAGAAAATGTACAACGACTTAGAGAGATGGAAGGAGTCACAGTAATGGATTCACCCTTTGAAATTCCAAATCTCATTGCAGCCCTCCTCAAAGCCGAGTGAGGAATTTGAATGGATGATGTAGCTCGTAAACATGCTTCTGTTAGAAAGAAAGTTATCCTTTGGTACAATCAACATGGCCGCAGCTTTCCATGGAGAAACACCACTGATTCATACCACATTCTGATTGCAGAGATCCTCCTACGTAGAACAACAGCTTCTGCTGTATCAAGGGTCTTCAATGACTTCATGAATCGATTTGATTCCCCTACGCGTCTAGCTCATGCACGTGAATCGACTATTGTGAGGGCCTTGTCTACTTTGGGATTGCAAACACTCAGAGCGAAACAACTCAAAGAAACCGCCTCAATTATAGTAAAGGATTGGAATGGTGAAATTCCAAAGTCACATGAGAGTCTCCAATCTCTCCCCGGCGTTGGTAACTACATTGCATCTGCAGTCAGAAATTTTGCATATGGCGAATCTGTGCCTCTGGTTGATGGAAATGTAATCCATTTTATTTCACGAGTTTTTGGAATCCAATTCGCTGGACCCACTGACACGAAGGCTTGGGAATTTATGGCCCCGTTTGGAGGCTCACACAAAGCCAAACTATATTGGGGGATCATCGACCTCGTAGCCGCTGTCTGCCTAAGACGGAATCCCAGATGCGGAGTTTGTCCATTGTCTAAGGTGTGTGAATGGTATACGAAAGGTGATACAACAAGTGAAACTACCTGAAGGATACGAGTTCGGTACCGTTGAAACTGATGACGAACTCGAAGAGCTGCTGAAATTCCATACCATTGTTCATCCAGATGATGACCCTGATGAGCTCAGGCGTCAGATCGACAAACTTCCCGGATTTGGCAGAAAGCTGAACTTCTACATCCGTGAGACAACTAAGAATATAATCGTGTGCGCTCTAAATGCGATTCCCAGCACCTGGTGCTACGATGATGTCCCTCTCCGAAATCTTGAGTTAGGATGGGTCGGTACTCTAAAGGAGCACCGTCGAAAGGGATTGTTTAGATCGCTCTACACACACTTCGAAAAATTGCTACAAGATGGAGAATACGACATTTCAACAATACAAGGCATTCCATACTA
>JAGXOC010000106.1 GCA_019894665.1 Candidatus Thorarchaeota archaeon | reverse complement strand
GTATAAAGAGGAAGGCAATCATCATACCTACTGAGAAGAAGAAGGTAGAGGCACTCAAGTCGGTTTCACTGGATATCCCGAAAGGTCAGATCTACGGATTACTTGGTCCCAATGGTGCCGGTAAAACGACTTTGATTAAATGCCTCGCGACCCTTGTACTTCCGACCTCTGGTTCAGCCAGAGTGAACGGGTATGATGTACTAAAGGAATCCACATACGCCAGAGCATCGATGGGTGTATGTCAGGGAAACGAGAGAAGCATCTACTGGAAGCTGAGTGCAAGAGAGAACCTCATCTTCTTCGCCAAGCTCTACCGTATGCCAACCCACGAGGCAAAGGAGAGAGCTGATGAACTGCTGGGAAGAATGGGTCTCACTGAGAAGGCTGACGAGAAGACAGAGAACTTGAGTCATGGTATGAGAATGAAGATCGTCTTTGCACGGTCTCTCATTCATGATCCACCAGTCCTCTTGCTCGACGAACCAACTCAGGGACTGGACCCCACCTTCGCATCTGACCTACGCAAGTATGTCCAAGAAGAGCTAAGAGACAAGACCATCCTGCTGACAACGCACTATATGCATGAGGCAGACATGCTCTGTGACAAGATTGCCCTCATCAATGAAGGAGAGATCAAGAGCTTCGGATCTCCGCATGATCTAAAAGAAGGAGTGAGAGACTACGACAGTCTCCACATGAAGGTGATTGGTACACCAGACATAGAAGCCATCAAGAAGATGGAGTTGGTCATGTCAGCAACAATGGACACACGAAATGGTCATTCAGACTTGGTTGTGACGGCGCAGAACGGATACGACATGGCGCACACATTACTCGACTATATGCGTTCTATTGAAGGAGTAAAGGTCGAGCACTTTGAAGTGAAGGAACCCACCCTCGATGATGTATTCTTGCAACTGACTGGAAGGAGGATTAAGGATTGACTGAGCTTGTAAAAGAATCCCAAGATAGAACCACTCACGATTCCAGTGAGTATCTTGAGAGCTTCAAGCATCGATCAATGGACTGGAACGCAGTGAAGTCCTTTGCAGCAAAGAACCTGAGGATTGCAATCAGATATCCAGCCAACTTCTTGGTCTGGGGAATCATGCCAATCTTCTGGTTCGCTCCATTCATCTTGATGGCAACTGCAATAGCAGGACCTGAAACCAGTGCTCACTTCACCGAGATTTCAGGATTTGACAACTACATTCAGTTTGTCGTCATAGGCTGGTTTGTCTTTATGTATCTAGACAACTCGATATGGGCAATAGGCAACAACTTCCGCTGGGAGCAGATGTCAGGAACGCTAGAGCCATTGTTCAGTACTCCAGTTCCTCGGATTAGCATCCTACTAGGCGCAGCCATATCGGACACGATTCAGGGTACACTTCAAGCTTTGATCCTACTGAATGTCTGCATTGTGCTCTTTGGTTTGCAATATGCACTGATAGCTATATTGCCTACAATCATCATCCTAACAATGATGATCATCGCTCTTTACGGATTCAGTTTCATGTTAGCAGGACTAATCTTAGTCTTCAAAGATCCTAGTGTCTTGACTCAAATGATCACAGAGGTGACCTTCATGGTCTCACCCATCAATTACCCAGTTCAAGCACTACCGAAGTCAGTTCAATTCGCATCATATCTGGTTCCGACAACAATAGGAATTGTTACAATCCGTGAGATTGCTATCAATGGAGCTTTGGACATTCTGTCCTTTTCACAAGCACTTGCAGGTCTTGGGATACTCGCAGTCTTTCTGTGGATAGTAGGCATCAGTGTTTTCAGGTATTCAGAGAAATGGACTAAGCAGAGGGGACACATGGGAGGATTCTGAAATGACAGAGGAATCTATCTTTGAGAGGATGTGGAAGCGAAGAGGCTTGAGAGCTGAAATTAGAGCAGCCAATGCGCTGGCTGTGAAACAGTGGCAGGTAGAATTCGCCTACCCACTTTCAATTCTGTGGTTCATTGTAATGCCCTTCGTCTTCTTCATTCCATCACTTATTGTAGGGAATGCAGTAGCAGGAGGTTCCGAGTCAGCGTATCTGGCTGAGCTTGCTGGGACATCAGATTGGTTGACCTATATTGCAGTGGGAAGTGCATTCACAGGACTTGCTATCAGCTTGATGTGGGGGACTGGAATGGCTATGAGAAGGGAACAGAATGTAGGGACATTAGAGACCCTGATGACTGCCCCAATGAAAAGAGAGACGTTGGTCTGGGGTTCAACACTTCATAACATCCAACATGGCGGTCTCGGAGTTGTTCTCCAGCTAGGAGTGTCTGTGATACTTTTTGGTGTCAGTCTCAATGTATGGGGAGTATTGCCAGCTTTAGG
Source organism: Candidatus Thorarchaeota archaeon (assembly GCA_019894665.1). Taxonomy (GTDB): domain Archaea; phylum Asgardarchaeota; class Thorarchaeia; order Thorarchaeales; family Thorarchaeaceae; genus SMTZ1-45. The sequence goes on along the minus strand of JAGXOC010000106.1, from coordinate 5,737 downwards.
GATCATCGCTCTCTCAATCATCGGGCTCCAGGGATTGGTCTTTGCTGTCGTGTGTGTTGTGCTTCTTGCAAAGCAAGCGTGGATGGTAGTTGAGTTCATGTCAAGCTTCCTTTTCCTCGTTGCTCCAATGACCTATCCTATCGCAGTATTACCCCCCATTCTGCAATACATCTCATATGGGTCACCGCTGACATGGAGTGTCGAAGGATTTCGAGGATTCTTGATGGGTTCGTTGACCGGTTCAGCCCTCGTGACCACAGTAGCTGCACTCCTTGTGCTTGATGTGATATTCATCTTGCTTGGGATGGCTTTGTTCAGACGTGCTGAACGTTATATTAGGTCAAAGGGCGCACTATCACAGTTCTGAGTCAAGGGGATTAAGTCATCCCCTTGTTCCTTATTTTTTGAAGAATATCAAGTTAATACGGAACGATTATTAACATGGTACTGAGGTTTGAGCCTTGTTCAGGTGGCTGAATAGACTCAGTCCCTCAAGGAAATGATCTAATGATTGCTCCCCATGGCGGAAAATTAGTCGATCTAACAGCATCTGAAAAAAAGAGAACTGATTTAATTTCGGAATTTTCTGAACTACACTCTTTTGTCATCAACAGGAACTTGGCTCAGGAGATAGACAACATCGCGCAAGGTGTCTTTAGTCCGCTAGAGGGCTTTTTGACAAGAAATGACTATGAGAATGTCTTAAGTCGTGGTCGTCTTGCTTCTGATGTTCCATGGACAATCCCCATTGTGTTGGATATTGATAAATCTGAGGTGGAAGGAGCAAGTGTGGGAGATGACGTAGGCATACGTCTGAATGGTGGACCAATTGCCACTTTGACGATCGAGGAATTCTACACCTACGACAAGAAGGAATTTGCAAAATCTGTCTTTGGTACAACAGATACCGATCACCCAGGAGTCGCAAAGATTCAGGGAATGAAGGATACTCTGGTTGGAGGAGGTTTGACCTTCCTCAATCATATTGGTAATCCGTATCCTGACTATACTCGCAGTCCCGAGGAAACACGAGCGCTCTTCAATAAGAAAGGATGGAAAACAGTTGTCGCATTCCAGACACGAAACCCACCTCATCTTGGCCACGAGTATGTACAGAAGACTGCATTGTCGATGGTCGATGGCATCTTCATCAATCCACTCATTGGAAAGAAGAAGAGCGGAGACTTTACAGATGATGTTATTCTAGAATCGTACAAAGCACTCATGGAGAATTACTATCCCGAACAAACGGCCACAATGTCAGTTCTTCACACAGAGATGCGTTATGGAGGACCAAGGGAAGCCATACACCACGCAATCATGCGTAAGAATTTCGGATGTACTCACTTCATTGTCGGGCGGGATCATGCGGGAGTCGGGAATTATTATGGTCCCTTTGATGCTCATGAAATCTTCGAGGAATATCCAGACCTCGGAATTGCCCCAATCAAGTTTAGGTCATTCTTCTATTGCAAGAAGTGTGGAAACATTGCAAATGACAAGGTGTGTCCACACGAGGGAGATGACATTATCAATTTCGCAGGAAGAAAAATCAGGGAGTTATTATCAAACGGTGAACCTCCCCCGTTGGACATGATGAGAAAAGAAGTAGCAAATACTATACTCAATTTCGAGAATCCTTTCATCAAGTGACGACAAACAGGATTGATATCAGTGGAACAAGGATTTTGCATTTGGTTAACAGGACTATCAGGTAGTGGCAAGACAACGATTGCACAGGAACTAGTCAAACGACTTGAGAATTCAAGATTCATCGAAGTGATGGATGGAGACGAGATTCGTAAGGGCTTGAGCAGAGATCTGGGCTTCTCAAAGGAAGACCGCAATGAACACAACAGACGAGTAATCTTTTGCTCTAAGCTACTAGCAAGAAGTGGTGTCATAGTGATAGTGGCTTTAATCTCGCCTTATCGTGAAACTCGAGCCTACGCAAAAGAACAGATTCAGAATACAATCGAGGTCTTCGTAAAGGCGCCTCTTGAGGTTTGTATTGAGAGAGACCCTAAAGGTCTCTATAAAAAGGCACTTGCAGGAGAGATCAAGAATTTCACGGGTATTGATGATCCCTATGAAGAACCACTGAATCCAGATGTGGTTGTCGAAACTGACAAGCAAGATGTGAATGAGTCTGTAAACACAATCCTGTTCAAGATTCATGCGAATGGTTTATTGTCAGATGAGGCATATGAGAGTATGACCAAGTAGTCCTTGCAGGTTGACCAACGGATGAAACTAAAGAGAACAGAGAGTGGAAAGGCACAGTTTGATTTCCCAGCTCCCATGTACTACATAGCCAAGCTGGTCAGGACAATTCCTGCAGTGGGAGACACCCTTCATTCACTTGAATTCTCACGAATGAAAAAGAACCTAGAGTCTTTGAAGGTCGATAGACCAATCTATGTCACGGGACTAGCAAGAGCAGGAACAACCATCACACTCGAGATGCTCAGTCAACATCCGGACGTTGCCACACATCGGTATCTTCACATGGTCATGCCTTATGTCCCTCACTGGATGCAGAGTTTTGCAGATAAAACTCCGATAATGTTGTCACCTACAGAACGTATTCACAAAGACGGAATAATGGTCAACAGAAACAGCCCAGAGGCAGTTGAGGAGATTTTCTGGCAAAGATACTTTGAGGACACATTGGATGAAACAAAATCAAATGTCATGAAACAGGACATCAATAATCCGGAGTTCGAAGAGTTCTACAAAGAACACCTTCGGAAGCTTATACAATACCAAATGAGTACCCGATATGCTGCGAAGAACAATTACAATGTCGCTCGAATGGAGTATATCCAGAAGATTTTTCCGAATGTCAAGTTTCTCATCATCGTCAGAAATCCATTCGATCATATTGCATCACTCGCAAAACAGGACATGATATTGAGTGAGGTCGAACGACAAGATCCCCGCCTACTGGATTGGACCAAGATCATAGGTCATCGAGAGTTCGGTGGTGCTAAGATATGCATCAACCTCGATAACACGGATACCGTTCAAGAAATCAGAGACCTCTGGAGAAACAAGAGGACATATGTCACAGGCTGGGCAAAGTACTGGGCATCAATCTATTCACACGTTCATCAGACACTCGAGAATAATGAGAAACTAGCAAAGGCAGCTCTAGTTGTTCGATACGAAACTTTGTGTGAAGAACCAGATGCAACCATAGACCAAATTATTGAACACACAGAACTAGACCCCAAGAAGTTTGAGAGTGTAAAGGAAGAGTATGTTAAGACTCTTCGACCACCTTCATACTATTCTGTTGAATACACTGATGAAGAGAAGAGGAGCATCAAGGACATAACAGGAACGGTTGCTAAATTCTTTGATTACAACCTGTAGGAACGTCCTATTTGGAACGGATGTTGTTTGCTTCTTTCTGGCATTCAATGAGAAGCTTGTAACCGTTGTTGACCACAGCACGAAATTCACTCAACTCCTTGAACTCCGAAAGAAAGAGACTCCATCCATATTCGTAGAACCCATGATAATAGGAGGCTATTGTATCATATCCTTCTTTCAACAACTCTCTATGAATGGTGGTCCGGTTCCAAGACCACACCTCGAGGGGGTCTGAATGTTTCTGTGTGAGAATCCTAACAGGAGAAGGAGAAACACGCCAGCTCATTGTTCGGATAATCGCCCACCAATCTAGTCCTGTTCTATCAAGGATCCTCCGTGGTAAGTCATCTACAAATTCCTTCTCGTCGGAAATTCTCTCGAGGTCACCAGCACGAATTATGTCAGGAGATGGCAGTTTTTGGAGATGGGGTTCACCATACAGTTTTTGGATATCCTGAGGACGAGGGGGAGTATATTGTACATTCTGCAATAGGAATCGAGTTTCTATTACTTGCATGCGCGGTACATGGAGATGATTGGGTCGCCTTCGGAGAAATTCTTCTTCACATTGTCGAGATAGACTAACTGCTAGATCGAAATCATCTGGAGTATTTCCAAGAAGTGGTTCATCGTCTTTGAGCCCTATATGGATGTCGACATCACTAATAGTAGGAACGTAGTCAATATGAGAATCCCATGGTTTCGTAGCTGATCCCTTTGCATAGACATACTCCAAGCGAGAACCAAAGAACTGTGGAAGGGTTCCAGCCCAGACCTCTAAAGCACACTCGATATCCTCTCGTGCTCTCTTCATCATCTCGGAGTAGTCCTGCATAACCGAAATCAATGCATGTCTCTAAAAAATCCTACCTTGTTTATTGACTGATCAGACCTGCGCCAGCGTGATACTGCCAGAATCTCCTGTGTCTGAATCCTGCGAGAATCGTGATGTTAGCTTTCTTGGCATACCTTACTCCAGCATCAGTTGCAACTGAATGTGAGGCAACTAATGGGATTGAAGTCCATGCTGCCTTGCTTACTACATCAGCAGTCAAACGACCCGTGCAGAACAAGAAGCACTTCTTCAATTCGATATCAGTTTCAATTGCTAGGCCTATAGCTTTGTCCACCGCACTGTGGCGACCAATATCTTCTGCAGACACAAGAGTATTGTCCGGAATCTGAGTTAACATCGCTGCGTGAGTCCCGTGGGTCTTTTGATGAATCGGCTGATGGTGCCTTAGAATTGCTGAAGTCTCATAGAGTGTAGAGAGGGGTATGTTTAGAGAATTCTCAAGTGTTGGAATGTCACCACCCGTTCGAAGTTCTTGAAGCATCTCAGGTGCAGAACATTCCGTTCCCACAAACCTCCGAATTTGTGAGAATCCCTTTCCGCGCCGAACTGATACCCCGTCTTTCAATTTCACATTACACAGTTTGTTCCTGTAAACAAGATGTTCAATATCAGATGGAGAAGTGATAATTCCTGATGAGTACAAATACCCAACTGCAAGTTGTTTTTCCTGGCCAGGTGTACACACAAACGCAGCAATGAATTCGTTGTCCAGTCGTAGCTCAAGAACTGATTCTATGGTGACAAAATCATCACAGATAGTAGTTTCTTCACCTTCAAATTTTGTGGTGGAGAATTTCATATAGGGCTTCATTTTATACTCCAAAGTCTTTTCGCTATGACTCCTAAAAGAGTTGTTGACAGCCCAGAGAGAACCTAGAAAAATTGTGGTGGCAGGTCAACCACAAGAACAATAAAGCAGGTAACACCCGAAGAAGAAACTCGAGCAATCTACTTGTGTGATGATACCATAGATGACAACACCTTCGACCATTCCTAATATGACCGGGTCCAATATGCCAGGTCCGTATAAGATTGTGGCAGCCACAAGCTTTGGAATTTTCCTAAGTGCGCTTGATGCATCTATAGTGAATGTTTCGCTTGTCACCATGAAGGACAGTTTTGGTGTGTCAATAGCTGCAATCCAATGGGTGGTAGTTGCATATCTCCTGATCGTCACATCGGCAATGCCACTCATGGGAAAGCTTGGAGACCGCCTTGGCAAGACAAGGGTCTTCCAACTTGGCATGCTAGTATTCATCTCTGGCTCACTTTTCTGTGCAATTTCAGTTGGTTTCGAGATGCTAGTTGCTGCACGAGTATTCCAAGCACTGGGCGCCAGTATGATATCTGCGAATGGGTTGGCTCTAGTCACATACTTCACGACACCCCAAAACCGTGGAAGAGCTATAGGCATGAACTCCATAGTGCTTGCGGCAGCCCTTGGAATGGGTCCAGTTGTTGGGGGTGTATTAACTCAGTTCTATGGATGGCCAAGCATTTTCC
>JAGXOC010000105.1 GCA_019894665.1 Candidatus Thorarchaeota archaeon | reverse complement strand
TGTCAATTCTGCAACAATTTCTTGACTTGGATGAAGATGAGCAGATTCTTTATCGATTTGGGAGACGTTTGGGTACGTTCCAAAGTCTGGAGGATCTTCATGACACACGCCAAAGAGCGAGAGTCATTCAGGTCATGTCTGAAAATGATGTTAATCCACAGAATATTGACAGTTTGATTGACCAGATGATGCAACGCTTTCTCTGATCAATGGGTCCGTACAAGCAATCTAGGTACTATCTAAACGCTTGATTGTTTCAAGGGCAATTTTGATCATGTTCTTCTCACCCTTATCAAACTCATCGATTCGTTGTCCTTTGTACCTGTTCTCAGTTGTCACAATTCTGCCGATACCATTTATAGAAGCAATGTTGCCTTTGCTCATTGCTGGGATTGTGGCTACTGTGGTCGTTATTGTGATTGTAGTCATAGTTGTAAAACGAAGGTCAGCATCGAGTAGTAAATAATGGTCAAATTGTATGTGGGTCATTCAACATCGATGACTGAGTCAATTCTCTCAATGGAGTCCTCGACATAGCTGTCGTTGTCAACAGTGAGTTCAATCGCTCCCTCAGGACATACCTCAACACATCGGCCACAGCCTCTGCATTCTGATCCTATAACGGCTCTGCCATTGACCAGTTGGATTGCATCTACAAAACAGACGTCCTCTTCTGTGCAGGTCCCACAGCCAGCGCAGGCATCTGTGACTTTGACATTGACTCCCTGCATCTTGGTTATCTTCCTCCCAATCTCAGGGTTGATATCGGGAAGGATTTTCCACAAGCAACAACATGGACAGCAGTTACATATTGTGAGGAGTTTCTCGCCTGGCTTGACATTCAACCACACTGCATCTAGTTTATTCCTGCCGATCAGATGTACTAGACCCGCCTCTCTGCATTTTCTCGCATATGCATGAGCTTCTTCTTTTGTGACCAGTTTTCCCAGATGAGGATTGATATCAAGAACAGCCTCGCCTAGAAACAGGCATCCATGATCAATTGGATAGTCCTCGCACGTGGAGGATTCCCTACAGATACAGTAATTCATTATCCAATGGTAGTTGGCTTTTTCAATGAACTTATGGACAATCTGGGATGGTAGAGCGGTTTCAGTTGGTCTCTCCAGTTGCTTCCCAATCATGATCTCTACTACATTGTCTTTTGGTAGATAGATGATATCATCGCCATCAAAAAGCAACTTGTCCACAATTTTTCCAATAATCGGTAATTTGGTCGCCAGCGCGATGAGCCGGACTCTTGGAAAGGTCTTCTTGAGGAGTTCAACCATCCAGAGTGGAGCGCCCATAGTCGACGTCGTTCACGACTCCCTCTGATAACAGTATCGAATATCCTAACACTAGGTCTGGACTAATATGAACCCTCGGCATGCAGAGTGATGTAGTGAGTGCTATTGAATTCTGAAGACCCTCGTGGTGCGTTGGATCGTGGACCTTACTCATGGAATGAGGTCAAAGGAGAGGTTCGTATCTACTGGAATGGGACACTAGTGACTACATTGAGAAAAGAAAGCGCTGTCAGATTTCAGACCAAGATTTCTCAGGCAAACCCAAAAGAAACACAACTCATCATGGCTAAAGTAACTGGGAACTTTAAACGTGGAAATGAGAAGTGAACATGGTAATTTAAGATAGCAGAACTACTAAATACGTCATCGCTCCAGTTCAGGATGACTGACCATGACCAAACTCATGATTACCGACACAGTCCTTCGTGACGCGCATCAATCCTTGTTAGCAACCAGGATGCGTACTGAGGACATGATTCCAATCTGTGAGAAACTGGACAAGGTTGGCTACTGGTCCCTTGAGATGTTTGGTGGGGCTACCTTTGATTCCATGATGCGATTCCTGGATGAGGACCCATGGGAACGAGTTGAACTACTTCGTGATGCTATGCCAAAGACCAAATTCCAATGTTTATTGAGAGCACAGAACGTTGTGGGCTATCGCCACTATAGTGACGATGTCCTTGAGGGGTTTGTAAAAGAATCCGTAAAAGTGGGAATTGATGTCTTTAGGATTTTTGACGCACTCAACGACATCCGAAACATGGAGGCTGCTATTAAGTTCGTGAAACGTGAGGGTGGTCATGTTCAGGCGAGCTTCTGTTATACCCTAAGTCCATTCCACACAAATGAGAAGTTCGTTGAGACTGCCAAGACGTTGTACTCACTTGATGCAGACTCAATCTGTATCAAAGACATGGCTGGATTGATCTCACCTGATGCTGCGTTTGATCTGGTCACCAGACTCAAGGAAGAGGTTGACATTCCCATCCAGCTCCACTCACACTACACAAGTGGCATGGCTGCAATGGCTTACCTAAAGGCTGCAGAAGCTGGTGTTGATGTCGTAGACTGCGCGATATCTGCACTCTCAATGGCAACATCACAACCGGCAACCGAGTCTATTGTTGAAGCTCTAAAGGGTGGCAAACGAGACACAGGGCTTGATATCAATCTACTCTCTGAGATTGCTGCCTACTTTAGAAAGATTCGTAGAAAGTATGGTCAGTTTGAGGGAAGCCTGCAAGGCGTTGACCCCCAGGTTCTCGTGTTCCAGATTCCCGGAGGAATGCTCTCAAACCTTGACAATCAACTCAGGGAACAGGGCGCATCGGACCGCTATGATGAGGTCCTTGCAGAAGTCCCACGTGTCCGTGCAGAGTTAGGATATCCTCCCCTTGTCACCCCCTCGAGTCAGATTGTTGGAACACAAGCCACACTCAATGTTGTGACTGGAGAGAGATACAGCATGATTCCCACAGAGGTGAAACAGTACATCCGTGGCTACTATGGTCGTCCTCCAGCAGAGATTGATCCTGAGATAAGAAAGAAAGCAATCGGTGATGAAGAGCCACTTAGCTGCAGACCTGCGGACATGTTAGAACCTGAACTACCTGCTGCTCGTGAGGCGCTGAAAGATATTCCACATGTTCCTAGAGACCTCGTTTCATACGCACTCTATCCACAGTATGCTTTGGACTTTCTGAAGCGAAAGGCCCAACGGTTGAGTCGGGGCACAATGACTCCTGAGCTTGAAGTCGCCCTCGCAGCTGCGGTTCTTCACATGAACGGTGCAGGACCTGGATCATTTGCCACCACATCTGGTCGAGCACAGACATGGTCTGATGCTGGCAGGTCTGATCTTGTTGATGGTCGAACTGTCCAATACAGTCCCGGACAATGGGACAAGTCTTCGTCTTCTTGGTCCTCGGCAGGTCGCAAGGATATCATGCGCGGTCGAAGCAGGGGGGACTGATGTGAGTCCGGAATACAAGGTCACTATGGATGAAAGACCCTTCGAAGTCGATGTCAAGATGTTGGATGAGGGTGGATTACTCGTCATCAAGGTGGGCGACCAAAGCTTCACCATGAAACCTACACTCGATGAGGGTGGTATTTGGCTTGTCAATGACACTGCAATGGACTACTCAGTGAAGATTCTGAAAAAGACAGGAAAAGCTGTCACCCTTGAGATAAATGGTGAAGAACGAATAGTTGAGTGGGAGCGGCTTAGAAAACAAGAAGTTGTGAAAAGCGGGGCTAATGATGAAGCAGGAGGTCCAAAGGTCAGTGGTGGTGTCTACCCTCCCATGCCTGGGAAAATCACTGAACTCCGGGTCAAGGTCGGCGATTCCGTCAACAAGGGCGAAACTATTTGCATCCTTGAAGCGATGAAGATGTTCAACGAACTGAAGTCCGGCTCATCTGGTACTGTGAAGGAGGTCAATGTCGAGGTTGGCTCGATGGTGACCACTAATGATTTACTTGTGATCATCGAGTGAGGTATGAAAACAATGGAACCAGTGAATGTCATTGGTGCAGGAATGACCCCCTTCGGTATCCTCGACGATTCGATAGTCCAACTTGCTGAAAAAGCATCATTCAAGGCCATGAGTGATTCACAGACCTTAGACCTACAGTTCGATCATATCGTTGTGGGATCACAGAACCCTGATGAGTTCGTCAACAAGGGTCATCTATCTACACTCATTGCTGACAGGTTGGGGCTTGTCCCAGCTGGTGCAACCCGTGTAGAGACCGGCCCCTCCTCGGGGTCGAGTGCCTTCGAGACCGCATTTACTATGATTGCCTCAGGACACTCTGACCTAATCCTTGTGATTGGGGTTGAGAAGATGTCCGAGGTGGACAGAGGGACTGCATCAAAGATACTTGCTAAAATGATGTCCTATGAGAATGAGACTCGCTATGGAGCCACGCCTACCGCTTTGGCTGCTATGGTTACGCGTCGTTACATGCACGATTACGGACTTACACGCGATGACCTCTCTCTGGTGCCAGTGAAAGCGCATCGCAATGGTGCAAAGAACACATTGGCTCATTTTCAGAAGGAAACGACAGTTGAGAAGGTCAGCAATGCACGTGTCGTTGCGGATCCCCTGACATTGTTCGATTGTTGTCCCACTAGTGATGGAGCTGCTTCCCTAGTTCTCGCATCTGATAGAATCGTGAGAGATCTTGGAGTATCAGATCAGGCAGTACGAGTTCTAGGTGTTGGGCACGGAACCGATTATCATGCCGTTCAACACAGACTATCAATGACCTCATTTGGAGCAACAATAGCGGCTGCTGACAGAGCATTCTCTATAGCGAAGATCGGACCTGCGGACATTGACGTGTGTGAACTACACGACGCGTTTTCGATTCTTGAACTGGTGAACATGGAAGACCTCGGACTTGCAGAACGTGGCCATGCGATTGATATGGTGAAGGAAGGGGCCACTGAGGTGGATGGACAAATCCCTGTCAATACAACCGGAGGTCTCAAGTCTCGAGGACACCCGACAGGGGGAACGGGTGTAGCACAAATTCATGATATCTATTGTCAGTTATTACAGAAGGCACCAAAGGGATTACAAGTTGAGGCTCCCAAGATCGGACTTACACAGAACATTGGTGGGTTTGGTAACAATATGGTGGTGGGAATCTTCTCAACTCCATGAGTTTTACTAGAAATTCCTCTCTAATTTTTTCTCGTTCATCCAAGAATATCTTATCTTACATTTCCATTCAATTTCTTTGTATTAGTCCGACTTAGGACTCGGCAGGCAAGATGGCATGTCTAAGTTTGCTTCAGCAAAAGAATGGTGTCAAATGATGAGAAAGAATTTGTTGGTCATTGCGGTTTTTGTAACACTCTTTGGTTTGAGTCTGGTTACTCCTCTTGCAGATTTCGAATCCTATTCTAGACGATTACTAGAACAAGATCTGTTCACAATATCTGGAATCGGAGACAATATGGAGGACTATGTTGATCAAGTTTCAAATCTACATGCTCCCACGGATATAGGGACGCATAATGTGTTTACAGACCTTCAGGTTGATGACACAAATTATGATGCTCTAACTGAGGCAAATCAAGGGACCGCTGGAAACAATGTACAAGACACCGTTGATAGCGACGCCACAGATATTGACTCAAGCCCCGATGTAGGTACTCAGGGAACATTCGCGAATGCTCAGGATTTAGCTGATGCTGATTTCATGACCCTTCAAGAGGCTGATGTGGGTGGTGCAGGCATTAACGAAAATTTGTCCATTGACGCTGTTACGACTCCTGCATGGACCACAGTTGGGACTACTCCATATCTTGACGCACAAGACCAACCTACGAACTATATCCACACAATCATTAATGGTCTTTGGACCGGATGGTTCACATTTGCAGATACGTCCGGAACAAGTGGAACTTTTTCAGTGAATTGTTCAGTCTATCACGTAGCGGAGACGGACTCTACTTTTGAATGGGAAATTGATTGGACTGGTGATAATGTTGCAGATGCAAGTGGCGGCCCAGTCACATATAGGGCTTCTTGGGGATGGACAAGTCTTGGAACAATTACAGGACTTGACACAGTAACAGAGATTAATGCCGCTCAAATACGATTTTTATACGATAAAGGCATTGGTGGACCTGACCAGCAAAGTATAGACGCATCAAGACTTGGTGTTTATCAGGCTGGTGCCACAGATTATGAGCTTGATTTTGAGTACCAATGGACCGGTGCTAGTTCTTCCGAAACCAATGAAGAAGTCTGTATAAATGTGCAGACAGCATCTCAAGGTGGGGAGAACCTAAAGGCTTGGGAATGGACCGGCTCAGACTGGGCAGCTCTTGGCACTTGCTCTTTTGATGGATGGAATAACTTCACTGCAACATACTTGACTAGTTCCACATACTACATTAAACTCAACGACTCATTGCAGAGTGACGAGGCAACTCAGTCAACATGGTCTATTGACTCGATGATACTTCACGTCTGGACAGCTCCTGTGAGTGATTATGAATTGGACTTGGAAGTTGGTTGGACTGTAGCTGATTTTGATGAAACAAATGAGGAACTCTGCATCTTTCCTGTCACCGGAGGCAGCTGGCCTGCTGAGGACATCAAGGTAGATGTCTGGAATGGTGTATGGACCAACGTGATTGCAGACTTGACACCTGACCAATGGAATAATGTAAGCATCAGCAGTTATCTTACTGGAACTGCATTCGAGATGCGATTTCTTGGAGGTACAGAAACAGGGGACACCACTCAGGATACTTGGGAGATTGATGCAGTTCTGATACATACATGGACTCCAAGTTATACACCCGTGAATGATCAAGCTCCGACATTGGACAACCCGACTAATGGAAACGTAATGTATGCAAAAAATCAGGAGTACCAGATTACAGTCTATGTATCGGATCAGAATGGGTACTCAGATATTAATTACCTGGAACTTGGTCTTTGGAATGATGCTCAAGACGTAGAATATTGCAGGTTCCAATATACTGAGGACACTAATTCCTTCTCAAAGACATTTGATGATGCAGGAACATATGTTTTCCTTAACTTAGTAAGTTCAACCGCCACACGAATTGGTAATGATATTAATGCTACATTCTACTTCACGATTGACTGGGATTTCCCAGACGCCACAAACCTCTCAGCCAGATGCTATGTAGTAGATGCTCAAACCGCGTCTGATACTGATTGGTACACAAGTCAGGTCGATTGGGATGTCGAAACACGATTGGACTATTCGGTTGTCCCCAGTGTCAATGATGGTGCTGGGACTACATACAGAGGTGATTTGGATGGGTCCTTTTCTATGACTGGCACAATCATTTACTATAATTCCGGAAATGTCTATCCCCCAACAGACCAGGTTGATGTCTGGGTTGAAGCATCTGAATACGGTACAAATGTAGGTCCTTGGAATGACACAGCCATAAGCTCAGGAGCATTCGATGTTACATGCTATGCTGATGATGCAGTTGGAGTATCTCCAGACATCTACACAGTAAAAACTGTGGAAGAAGGTGCAGGTTCTGGTGGTTCTGATCTTTACTACACAACTAGCTTTACTGATACCTACATTGCAGACCAATTAGTAATCATCATATCAGATCCAACAGACCAAAGAATCAACATTGGTGAGAATGCTACAGGTATTATTGTATCTGCAATCTATGACTACGATGATTCTCCCTTTGACGGAACACTAACTCTCAATGACACAACTTTCGATTATGGGACGGCTGGACGTAGAGGATACACAGTTTCAACAGCCTCTGGAGGCGCTCATGGAGTATCACTTATCGGTGTAAATGATGCCACCTACTGTATCTGGGATTCAGTCACAATTATCATCACAGACCCGCCTGATCAACGACAGAACCTGAATGCAAACGCCACGGGTATTGTCATTACTGGAATTTATGATTATGATGGTACTGCTTTTGATGGGACCTTTTTAATGAACAACACAGACTATGACGGTGATGGTACAGCGGTCCGGTGGGGTTACACTGTTTCATCAATTAGTGGTGGAACACATGGTATCACATGGATTAGCACAAATGATGACACTTACCACATCTGGGACTCTGTGACCATAACAATTGTTGGTCCGACAGATAACAGACAGGACGTTAATGCGAACGCAACAGGTATCCTAGTGAGTGCTGTCTATGATTATGATGGGGCTGTATTTGATGGTTCGTTTACAATGAACAACACCGACTACAATGGAGATGGGACTGTAGGACGCTGGGGTTACACAGTGTCCAGCGTTTCTGGTGACACTTATGGGATAACGACTATTGGCACAAACGATGAGACCTTTATAATCTGGGATTCACTTACAATCAC
>JAGXOC010000104.1:6834-8198 GCA_019894665.1 Candidatus Thorarchaeota archaeon | reverse complement strand
AAAGGTGAACTCTGGTTCATCCCAATATCAAATATTCCAGACGAGGATAAGATGCAAGAGATTATTGTGTAATACTATGAAATACACAGATTTCATGTGTTTACTATGGAAGTGAATTCTCCCCGAGAGGCTACGCGTGGAACTTTCCCCGGGGACATGAGACAGTCCTGGGCACAGGCGGCATTGTGGACACAGTACGAGAGAGTGAAAAGAGGACAACTGCATACTTGGACGACCTTTTGAAGAACACAGACCCCACCACTACCGAACTACAGGAAGCAGGATCTGAGATTGTACAAAAAGAGGCGGCATTAATGCCTCTCGCAGGGATAGTTAGTCCATCATACGGGAAAAGAATCATGCTTGCTGGCGATGCAGCGTGTCAATGTTCGCCTATTACTGGAGAGGGAATTCACTACTCGATGATAGGTGGTCAGAAAGCAGCCGAGGTTGCAGCCGATTGCATTAGGAAGAAAGACTTCTCCGATAAAGCCCTATCACGGTATGAGAACTCGTGGACCAATGCTTTTGGTTCAGATCTAAAATGGGGTCTCTGGCTTCAGAAGAGATTCCTTGAAGCAGGTTCTAGCTCAATGGGTTCGACATTTCTTAGTTCGGACAAATCCACCCGAGTGATTGCTGAGATGCTAGCAGGAGTACGCTCTGTCAGGAGCGCCATTCTTGCTGCTGCACCAGGGTATTTGGTTTCGAAAATAAGACGGGCTTGAAGGATTGCGGTATATTACTTCTTAATATCGATAATGCAATATCATCGTGTAGTGTTACGACTTCTGCGGAAGTTGTGAAACAAAAAAAGGGGAAAACCCGCATGTACGACAATGGAATCCTCTCCTACTCCGCCTCACCTTCATCGGTCATACATGTAGACCGTGGATATGCAACCGACAGGCACGAATTTGAACAAAACGCAAAACCGTGGAGCGAGCTCTTTGAACATGCGGGACCAAGTTTGAAGAGCTCCATATCACCATTACCAAATGGTGAAATCAAAACGAGATCGCTGGATCGGATAGTGAATACAATCGATATCCAAGATAGTAAGAACAACGATTCATCGACATCTGTGGCTGACCAAGAAACCACCACCTTCGACATGGCAGCTTATAGATACATCAAAGACATTATCCTATTGATACGACAAAGCTGATTCATCGACATACCATAACCTACTAGCGGTCTCGTTACCCTCTGCGAGCAATTATTCATTAATCCCACACTTCGTCAGACCAACGAGCATCAATCTCAGCTTCAGCCAAACTTATGATAGCTTGAGATTCATCATTGAGAGCCGCACGGATAATTAAAGCAGCACTCTGTTTGTCGAGCAATCTTGTTGCCTTGAC
>JAGXOC010000104.1:0-6735 GCA_019894665.1 Candidatus Thorarchaeota archaeon | reverse complement strand
AGCTTGAGATTCATCATTGAGAGCCGCACGGATAATTAAAGCAGCACTCTGTTTGTCGAGCAATCTTGTTGCCTTGACAATTGCTTGACGAATATTCTCTTGTGGCCTGCTAAATAGACGGAGTAAGATCTCAACGGAATCTGAGCCTCCCTGGAGAGCTACCGAATTTAGAGTTTCATCTATCATTGTTGTTGGCATCCCTTTTGTAAGCAAAGAATTGAGAATAATATTGATTTTCGAGATATCAACTACAGGTGGTTTAGTCGAGGGGGCGGGAGAAATGAGCCCTATGCCTACTGTTCTTGAAGCAAGTGCTGAATATGCGCGGGAAGCTTCCTTTCTGATGGCCGTCGATCCATCATTCTTCATTATGTCATCGAGCAATTCCAATGTATGTATGTCACCAGATTCACCAAGTTGTTTCAGTGCCCTGTTCCGTAGCGAATGAGATGGATCGGTTGCAATATCTGCCAATACATCGTTGCACAATTGCGTCCTTGCTGCATTCATGGCAATAAAGGCGGTATGTTGCTGATTGAAATTCCTTGAATAGATATTAGACCGAGCTGATTTCACTCTATGAAGCACAGCAAGTTCACCAGATCCATCAGATTGAGACACCTTGTCATCTCTCATCGACTGATGTAGCCTTGGACTTCTTCTTTGCTTCACATATTCATCCCATTTGTCAGAATCGATCTTCATAAGCATGAGTTCAGTATCAAGACCTGTTGATGCAAGGCTTTTTCTAATTGTGCCATATTGATCTTCATTTGCAACGATGTCAAAAGACCTGTTCCCATGTGTAGCAGTTATTATTTTTCGCCCATAATATGTTCCCAATAGATCCGCAGTGCAGTAAAGACGAGGAGTCTCATCTTTGAATTGAATTTTGCAACTGAGAAGTTCTTCAGTCCTTTGTTCCAATATAGACGGTACAAGAACCGCATATTGGCCCCTGCTTATAGTCTGAATATTGACGCAGAATTGGTCAAACCTATTGTCTTGTCTGTCAATGAGATCTCTGATGAAATCAACCATGAATGTTTGAGCATTATTTCGCGCATCATGTTTTTGCAACAATTCCAAGACATTTATCGATGGAATTTGAACTGCGAAATAGATATCCCACATTCCTAAGTAAGAGAAGATATGGTCCCTCCGCTCCAGGGTAATATGGGATACAGCTTTTTCTATCTCTTCAAGTCCTAAAACTAAATCGGGTAATGTGCCTTCTCCCAAAGCTTGGTCAATCAGTTGAGAACTTGTCGAATAATTTCTTTCATTGACTGCGACCTGAAAATTAAGGGCTATGTCTGTCAAATCAGCTCAAACTAAATATCAATTGACCATCTTATCAACATAACCTCTCTCAAAATGAAAAGGTGGGAATGGCCTAGATTCTGCAGCTAGGCCAATAAAGAGGGTGTGGAGAACTAGGACCCGGACCCACGCATCTTATGGACGATGAAACACTTCTCACGATAAGCCTGATCTTCAAGTTCATTGATAAAGTTCTCAAGCTTCTTGACCCTAGTGAACTCTTCTTGAATTCCCAGATCACGAACTTGAATCAGTGCCTTCTTGTGTTCAATTCTTACATAAATTCCGCCCAGTCCAACCCCATGTTTCATGTACACTGGGTCGTCCTGGTTCTTAACTCGATAGAAACCTTGTCGTCTGAGCATTCTACTGAACATCATCATATTGTCGTACCCTCCCGGCGTAAGACAGAGAAGGTACACGCTAACGACAATATAAACACATTGGATTTTGAGAGGTAAACGCAAGCTTTCCGCGCCATATCGTATTCGGTGGAAGCTGCCTGTAACGATACAAATTAATAATATTAAGATGTATAACTGCACAAATCAATGGTTTCAACATTGAATATAGAATTTATGAGCTAGCTTCCATGTATTCTAGCTTCCAAGTGATTTGAATCGCGCGGAATAGCTCAACGTTTACAAATGGGATGGAAAAAAAGGTCTAAAGAATGCTCTAACGTTTACATATCAAAAACTATAGCGTGTACTGTATGGACGACTAACCCGTATGACCCCAGTATGAGACAAGGTGAATCACACTTTCAATTGACGAATGGTTAATCAATTAGAGCAGTGACTATGATGATTATATCATGAGGTCTACTTCTCACTCAGTATACGCCGCCTTTGAAACAACGGTTTCATTCTATTCTAGACAATGCAGACAATCAACAACTAACTAATCAAAGACAAGCCTTAAAATGAGTTCAACCTGAATCGACAACCAAGGCGAATGCATTATGCAGTTCTTGACTGATCTTCTGCTATTATTATCAACGATGCCCGGTTCAACTATTTTCATCATGTTAGTGTCCCTCGGTCTGGCACTAATCTCAATCTGGGCAACTAGAAGATTCACGGACATGGATAAGATGCAAGCAGACATGGCAGAGGTCAAAGTCTGGCAGGATAGATTCAAGAAAGCCAGAGAATCAATGGATCCAGTTGAACTCCAGCAAGTCATGGATGATCAAGGTAGAATCATGAGGCTCAACACCTCAATGATGACTGCAAGAATGAAACCAATGTGTTTCTTCTATATCCCGTTTATCATTATCTTTGGAATCATGAACGCAATCTTTGGAAGCTCTATTGTAGCGGTGGTCCCATTCAACATCCACAAAGTACTGCCATTCCTAGTTGGATGGATTGGCAATCCCGTATACGGGGGCTTTGGTATAAGTTTCTATGGATTCTATTTCCTTGTAGGTTTGGGACTTGGGAATATCATTAGAAGACCTTTCGGACTCTCAATGACCACCTAGCATTAAACCAGCTCTTCCTATGAGCGCTATGTTGTGCCGTACTTGACACATAGATTACGTGCTTCAGCTCCCTTTTATTCAATAGAGCGCCATGCTGAGTTGCGGTTCCCCACGGGAGCATGCCGAATATCGGCTGCGGGGACATGAGAAAGGATGTAACTCGTATTCTACGTATCATCCCGATTGGTCTTTCATCCTGTTACATCCTTTCTCTGCACATCATTGGTTAATCAGTAACCGTTTTAACGTGACAGGCATAAATCGTGTGTTATGAGCGCGGGACCCTCGAAAGTTTACTTCGGATCTGTCATTTTAGGCAACACCGGTAGATGGGCTGCCTTTGGAGCCAAAGTGGACGAAGTTGTAAAGAAACTGAATTTCAAGACCATCGATAAGAAGGACAAGGTAGCAATCAAGATGCACCTTGGTTTTAATGATGGCTATCAGACAGTACCTGTATTCTTTGTCAGGAGAATCGTCCAGGCAGTAAAGGATGCAGGAGGATATCCATTCATCACCGATAATCCGACTGCGGTGTATAATGCGGTTGAGAGAGGATACACACAGGAAACCTGTGGATGTCCTATAATCCCTGTTGCGGGTATCAAAGACGGCTATACCTACGATTTCGATGTCAACTTCCACAATGTTGACACTTTGAAAATCGGAGGTGTACTATATGATGCAGATGTTCTTGTTGACCTCACACACGTGAAAGGACACAACTCGTGTGGATTTGGTGGTGCAATCAAAAACATCGCGCTAGGAGGATATCATGGACCTTCACGATGGCAGAAGATACATGGTGTTGAGCAGTCAATTCCATATTGGGATGCGGATAAATGTACACCTGAACATGCCAAGAAGCTCGTTAACGCATGCAAAGAAGATTGTATCAAGTATGATGAGAAGAAACACAAGCTAACCCTTTCATTCGGTATGTGCAACCAATGCATGGATTGTATAAAAGCTGATGAAACAATTGGATGTCTTGATTTCAAGCAGGAGAACTTTTCACTCTTTCAGGAGCTAATGGCAATTGGTGCTAATGAGATTCTCAAGACATTTGATGAAGGCAAGAGATTCTTCCTGAATTTCCTCCTTGACATCACGCCATTCTGTGATTGCTGGGGCATGGGTATGCCAAACATTCTCAATGACGTGGGTGTTCTAGGTAGTAGAGATATTGTTGCGATAGAACAGGCTAGTCTTGATCTGATTGGAAAACAAGAAGTGATAGAGAGTATGGTTCCACCATTCGTCAGATTGCACAATGATCCAGGCTTGCACCCATTCCAGAGAATAAACGGTCCAATGAAGAACCCGTATATAGCGGTCGATTATGCTGAGAAACTTGGAATGGGCTCCACAGACTACAAACTTGTGGAAGTACTTTCACCGAAAAAGACTGCAAAGCAGAAAGGACCAAGCACTGTTAGCGAAACCGCGTCATCATTCTTCTAGGTACTATTATCCATTCGACCTAGATAATCATTAATAGATTCAATGTTAGATATTCAGTGGGACCGGTACATCTTTTGAGATGCATCTAGACTGAGGGATATCAACTTGCCATACGAACATTCTCCTGAAGATAGGCTCAAACGATACAAGACAAGTCTAGATAAGATGGCGAAGGAAGAGGGCAGAAATCTCAAGTCAACGAAACAGGTGCAAAAGACTTCTCAACCCAAAAATAAACGAACGGTGAATCCCGTCAGACCACCTGCGCGGAAAGAGGAACCAAATGAACCTCAATTCAGACCACCCCAAGTCCTAGTTAGTCCTGCAAAGAAAGAACTGGGTGAATCCATTGCTACTGTGCGAAAAAACCCAAAGACTCTCAGTGTTGCTAAGATCAAAGAGTTAGATGGGCGGAACCTCTTGATGCTCAAGGTTCGTCATCGGAGTATTGAGAGCTCGTTACGTGAAATCAAGAAGAGACGAGAAACGCTTGAGGTTCAACTCAAGAGCAAGTTCATCACCAAGAAGCAATACCAAGAGGAAATGGCAGCCCTAGTCGAACAGGGTCGGAGTCTTCTCGTTGATAAGGAGCGAGTCGAGAAAGAGATGGCCATATTGAAGAAAAAATAGAATTTATTTTAATTAATTAATTAATTATTTTAAAATAAGATGGAGTTTTCTACATCATATATAACTGTTTGAGTTTGTTGAACGTTGAGGAACAATAATTTGACGCAAATAAAGCACGTCTTAATGATATTTATTTTGATCCTCCCAATGTTCGTTCTTGTACCAGCAGTGGTCACAGGACCGAATGAGGTTCTCTCGAATCGAGCTCCAGTAGACACAGCTCTACCAGCTCAATTCGCTGAAGAGACCCTCAGAGTGGCTGTATATGCAGAGGATAATACATCCCTGCCTTCATACGCCACGGGAGGTGTGTACACAGACAATTATGCGAATGTCATCAGTTTGCTTGAATCTGCAGATTATGCAGTCACTGCATTATCGACTCAGGACATTCTAGATCACAAACTAATGGTCAATGACTTTGATGTATTTGTCTTGCCAAATCAAGGACCTAAGGAAAGCATAGTCAATCAGGTCAAAGATTATTGGCTAGGCGGAGGAGGTATCCTTAATTTCGCTCAAAGTGTTGGTTTCTGCTTCTACGCGGGAATCATAGATCCTTCCTATGAAGGAAGTGACCAAATTGTAACTGAGTGGATGTGGTTAGCAAGCTTTCCCAATATTACGATTGAAGACCGTCATCCAGTAACAAAAGCATATGATGCTGGTGACCGCTTCGTGCAACCTGGCAATGTCACCTTTTTCAATCCTGTTATCGCTACGACTACAAGCGATAGATACATACCATTGGGTGTTAACGACTTAGATCCAACAGCTTGGAATCTTTTTGCGCTCGATAATCCAAATCGAGGGGGTAAATTTGTGCACCTCCCAGGAAATTGCAGCATAATCTCAAGCTGGTTAGAGCCAATCATCATTGATGCTGTGGACTGGCTTGCACCTAGACCTAAGGGAAGAATTCTCTTTGACCTGAGTCATCTACCAGCATATGGTGTTGATACTTGGGACACTGCTGGTTGGACAAATGAATACTATTATACTTGGAGAGATTCACTCGTCAGTAGAGGTTACACATTCGATAAACTGAATCCCTCATCAGCTGGTAATTTAACGTCTGGAAATCTTGCTGGTTACGACATGCTCGTTTTAGTTATGTCTCTAAACAACTACACAAACGCTGAGATTTCAAATGTCGCATCATGGGTCAACGAAGGTGGAGGACTTCTCGCTATGGCTGATTGGACATTCGATCTTGGGTCAAAGCAAGAACTGAACAGATTACTCGGAGCTTACGGTCTCGAAAGCAACTACACAGTTTCTGGGAATGACCTTGTTAACACTTACGAGAACCATCCAATAATTGAAGGATGCACTACTCTCGATTTTACATCCAGTGGTGCTCTGAACTACTCTGGAGCTGCATATCCAATATGGTACGATGCCAACGACAACACTGCAGTTGCGGGACAGAAATTTGGAAGTGGTAGAATCATTCTCACAGGTGACATGGATTTACTGGGTCATAATCAAATAGCAAGTGTGAACAACTTCGAATTTGGAGTCAATGTTGCAAACTGGCTTTCTGCAGCTACTGCTGATGTTCTGTTATTAGTCTATAACCTTAGTCCCACGCTCACTAACATCTACCGTTCATCTGCTGCTGATGCCTTGAATGACTTGGACATTTCGTTCTATCTAACCTATACACACAATTACATGAATCTCTCAATTTACAGCCAACAGTGGAGTCTTGTTATTCTAGACTCAGCATGGCCGGGTCTTCAACTATACTTCGACGACATTTCATCGTACCTCGACACAGGAGGAGACCTAATCCTTTCATGGTATAGGGTGGGTACATTTCAAAC
>JAGXOC010000103.1:3033-8265 GCA_019894665.1 Candidatus Thorarchaeota archaeon | reverse complement strand
GGTTGGACATCGCCGAGCTCTACTTAGACGACCACCAACATGTAGATGCAGTTCTACGCTTCGCTGCATCTAGGGCTCAGGAGTGGGATGGAATCCCAGTGAGGGTCACTCTACCAAACCAAGCACACATCAGGGAGTATGTGAATGCACGTACCCAAGTGAAGGATGTCGGTAGATCCGCCTGGTACATCAAGATACCATCCGTCACCAGATTCATTGAGACCATTAGTCCTCTCTTCTCAGATCGGTTAAAGGACACAGAGTTTCATGACTTTACAGGAGAATTGACTGTTACGGACTACAAGCAGGGGTATTCTCTCTCCTTTGATGGTGGTGTGTTCAAGGGGATAACTGAGAAGAGTGAGAAGAATATTGACGACTACCACCTTAGGATACCCAGAAACCAACTCATAAGACTCCTGATGGGATACGAGACCCTCGATGGGATTGCGAGCCATGAGCCCGATGTGCAGTGCGCTGCGGCTTTGAAACCCCTTGTGAGATTGCTCTTTCCCAAACTAGAGGCGATGGTTGATCCCTACTACTGAGATTCGCAACACGATTGCGTAGGAATGTAGGTCTATATAGAACGGGTCTTCAAATGATACGTCCAGATACGAGATTAGGAGTGGAAAGTGTTTGAAGTATAGAGTCCTCATTGTAGTATTCATGATTATAGCGCTCAGTACCCAGACCGTTCCTTTGTCTGATGCTGAGTATGTTCAAGCAGTGATCACAGACAAACCCTTGGTAAGAGGTGCTCATTCCATGGTATTCGATCAGTACAATGGAGTAGCAATGATATTTGGAGGATTCAATTTTGCCGGGGGATGGCATTCTCTCGGAGACACATGGACCTATTCGTATACCGACAATTCATGGACTCGACTCACACTTTCCCCTTCGCCATCTGCAAGGTCCAATCATGCAATGGTCTATTGTAATCAGACAAATGAGATCATCCTCTACGGTGGAGATGTTGTGACAGACACGTGGTCTTTTGATTGCGAAACTCAGACCTGGTCTCAAATTGTGACGGCGACCAATCCAGGGGTCCATCACTCACTAGCTCTAGCATACGACCCTCAGGAGAATGTTGTAATTCTCTTCGGAGGTTTTGGAGGGGATGGGATGTTGACAGACGATGTCTGGGAGTTCGACTGTGACACACGGGACTGGACCGAACTATTCCCAACAACAAAACCTCTCGCACGATACGGGTGTGTCATGGTCTATGATGAGTCCATCAATCAGATTGTCATGACAGCAGGTAACACTGCGAGTCAGGGACATCAGGATGACACATGGGTATACAATGCAACTGCTAACACATGGACTGAACTCACACCAACCGGAACTCCGGATGAGCTGAAATGGCCAATGATGACCTACGACTCAGTGAACCAGAAGTGTATCCTTTTCGGGGGTCAGATAGGGGACAATGCTGTGGACCATACCTGGGTGTACGACGGTCAGCTGAACACGTGGACACGTCAGTATCCAGATGATGCTCCTGAGGGTATGATAAACACAGGGCTTGCGTTTGACCCTGTGAACAATGTCACCATCCTATTTGGAGGATATGTCATGGATGATGGTCTGCGAGATGTCACTTGGACATACTCCTATGAGGACAATGTTTGGACTGATATGGAGGGAGGATCTGAACCAACAACTCCCATAGACCCAGGGTTTGATCCGATACTGCTTGCGATTGCACTTCCCATTGGTGCCGTAGCGATTGTTATTGTCCTCATCATACGTAAGAGAGCCTGAAGTCAGAAGTTGTGTGGTTAATATACCATCATGACCGACGAATCTAGGGAGTTATGATGGAGAAGGCAACAATTCCTAATCTTGCCACTAGACGACAATATGTGGAGTTAGAGAAACGGGCGGATGAGCATATCAGGACCAACGGATGGGATGACCTCCTTCGTCTTCTCGAACACACTCGTTCTGATGGAAAGGCCAGGGATGCAGTGGTCACCCTCCTGAAGTTAGAATCTATAGGGGGGACAGATTCCGACGTGTTCAAGGAGTTTGCATCACTGGAGGGCGATAGTTTCCACCAGGTCAGAGCGAACGCTACTGAACGTGCTATGATAGTCCTGAACGAGCAGATCGAGAACAAACACACCTACTTCCTAGACATTGAAGCCATGACAATGTCGCCCTACGTAGTTCTAGTCAAGGAGGTCATCGAAGCCCGTAAACGAGAGCTCGAACAGTTAGAAGGGACTCCATCGAGAATCAAAGTGCTTGGGACCTATTATGGATTCCAGATACTCATGACCGATGGCTCCAAGCCCCATGAAGACTCCAGTGGGCATGGATACTACCGCCGGCGACGTAGAACCTGGTTGGATGAGAAGATAACTGAGACCGCTGCCCATGCTGTAAAGAATCTCACAGGAGAACTAGCAGAAGAAGTGGACATGGATAAGACATATCGAACTCTTGGGAGTAATCCAGTATTCAAGAACAGATGCACCAAGACTACTGCAGGCATTCTCTCAGACGCGGTTCGCCTCACCCTGTATAAGACCCCTGGACATCGGGGCACTGCAGCGAGAAAGCTTGGTCGAACTGGGGACTCGAGAGCATTGTCATTCCTCCATCATCGGCTACCTCTTGAACAGAACGGGAAGGTACGGATTGCCATAGCTGAAGCCCTTGGGAGTGTTGGTCATGAGTCATCCATCGGTGTCTTGAATGAACGTGTAATGACCCAAGGGCGATACATGTCCAAAGAGGGTGAGGCTATGGTCAGAGGTCTCGGAGGAATATATTCACCTCAATGTAAAGAGACCCTCATCGAGTTGCTAAAAGCTCCTGGAAACACCACCAGAGCAATGGCAATTGAGTCTCTGGGAAAGCAGGATCCAACTGACTTGGTAGAGCTGATAGCTCCATATCTTGCAGATAAGAGCAGACCTGTTGTACGGGGCAGTGTTTTGGCACTGGCGGAACTTGGAAAGAATGGTGAGGCAGCTATCAGAACTAACGCGCACGGTGTTATCAAACGGATAGGCTATGACAGACCTTCGAAGGCCGCACTAACAAAGATGTTGAAAATCTCTGGTGTGGCAGAGATGAAACCGGTTCATCAATACTTTGCAATTCGGATCAATAAACTCGAGAGGGAAATGAGAAGGTGGAAGCAACGGGGGACTGCTAGAAGCTATAGCTACTACTGGAGACGTAGAGAGAACAGAACAATGGCGAAACTGATTGAATACATCAGACTAGCTTCAACCCATCTTAAACCTCCATTCGATAAGGATCTGATAGACTCCGTAAAGGTGACACTAAAGCTGGAGAGTGATCCAATAAAAATATCCCAGGCTCTTGGACAGGGTCAGTTGGCAAGAGCACTAGTCCCAAAGCAAATCAAAGACTCCACCTTTATGCAGGCGTTATTGTCTTCTTACAGATAGAACTAAGCTCAGAGAGAATTACAATCCAAGAATCATTTTCACCTCGTCAGGAGTTGCAACCTCTCTCTGTAAGGTTTCTGCAATCCGACGTGCCCGAGTGACGAAGTCCTCATTGGGTGCGAGTTCTCCCTTTGTTAAGTAGATATTATCCTCAAGTCCAACTCTGACGTGTCCACCCATCATTATGGACATTGTAGTCATGTCAAGCTGCGTCCTCCCGATCCCTGCTACGGTGAATTTCGCGTTCAGAGGGAGTTGTGATCGCATTTGCAACAGGTTGTCAATCGTAGCTGGAATTCCTCCACCGACTCCCATGACCAGCTGAAAGAGCGGCGGCTCTGCAACGAAACCCTCCTCAATGAGCCTGATGCCTTGGGGTATGAATCCCACATCAAAAGCTTCCAGTTCAGGTTTGATGCTAAGGTCACGCATTCTCTGAGCAAGGTACGTGATTGTCTCCCAGGAGTTCGCATACACAACAGAAGGTTTGCGAGTAGTGAAGTTCAGTGAGCCAGTGGTAAGACTAGCCAGTTCGGGTCGTGTCCTAAGTGGCTCAGCTCGCTCCTCATCTGACTTCCCAGCAACCCCGCTCGTTGATACCATGACCACGAGATTGGTTCGTTTTCGTATCTTGTTCACGGTCTCCTCAAAGAGACGATATTCAGAGGTTGGGTTCTCATTCTCGTCTCGGCAGTGGACATGAATGACGGAGGCGCCTTCCTGCTCGCAGCGATATGCGGTCTCTGCAATCTCATCGGGAGTCACAGGTAGGTGTGGTGTGTCTTTCTTTCTTGGCACAGACCCCGTGGGAGCCACTGTGATGATGAGTTTGTCCATCGATTATTCCTCATTAAGTTGTGAAGTGAAATGCTCAAGTTGATTACACCCTTCCACCACAGAAGGCGCAACAGAAACTACAAATTGATCTGGGTTCTCTACTAAAGAATCTCTATCCTTGAGGAAGATTTCAAGCGCCAAATCACCCTTGTAATCGACTGTGGCAAAACGTAGACAGAGGTCTTCAGCGGGCATTCCGAACTCGGATCCCGGAAGACTTGAAACGTGATAATTCTCCAGTAGATGGTGTGCAAGCTCGTCGGAAGTGGTTATACCCTTCGCTCCAAGTGTTTCTCTATGCTGGTTCCAGTCGGGGAACACGTAGAAGGCTCCCTGTGGGGATGGGCATGATAAACCCATGGTCTGAATCCGATGGTAAACGTATTTTGTGACTGCTTCGTGGATAGATGCGCAATCCTGGATATACTCAACAATTCCAGTATCCGTACGATATGCTTCAATACCCGCATACTGTATTGGAGCAGAGACGCAGGACCATATCTCACTTCCAAGAGCTAGTATGGTATGCAGTAATTGGTTCTCACCTTCAGGAAGTAGTAATGCACCCAAGCGATAACCTCCCAGAGACCTATCCTTTGAGAGACCACCAGTAATGAGGGTTCCCTCAGGATAGAACTTAGCAATGCTGTTATGCTCCTGATCCCTGAAATGTGTCAGGGCATAGATTTCGTCTGACAGGATAATGACGTTATTCTCTCGGGCCACATCGACAAGGTCCTTCAATTGTTGTGCGGAGAAACTGTGTCCAGTAGGGTTGCAGGGGTAGTTCAGAACAAGAATTTTCTGTTGACTAGGATCTGGAGCGTTCTGTTGCAGAGTATTCGCTAGTAGTTCAGGTTCCAATCGATAGGAATTCTTCGAATTGGTCACCATATGATGAACCTCTCGCGACAAGAAATGACCCATGTGTTGATAGCTGACCCAAGAGGGAGCA
>JAGXOC010000103.1:0-2936 GCA_019894665.1 Candidatus Thorarchaeota archaeon | reverse complement strand
CAGGTAGGAAAATGGGACCATCAAGAGCTGCCAGTGCAGCAAACATGAGAGATTTGCTCCCGGGACCAACGACAATCTGTTCCGGCGAATATCGAAGGTCGAACATCGTTTTGTAGAACTTGGATATCTGAAGCCTTAGTTGAAAAAGCCCTTGTGTCGGAAGGTAACTCTGATGCCTGGAGTTATCACACAGAGCCTTCTGGATGAGAGAATGTACCGGGAAAGGAGATTCGCCAAACCCCATGTGATAGACCTGTTCGCCATGTTCACGACTGGCAGTGATGAGCTCGTTTATCGCTAGTGTCGCTGAGGGCGCTGTTTGTTTAGCTGAAAGGGAGATGTCCAAAATTTTTCTACCTCCAACTCTTCCAAGAGGATGAGTAGTTCATCAACATGAAATATGCAACTATGGTGCAATTTCTTCCAGCTACAAATAGATTGTTGCAGTATTCCCTTAGAAACAGCAAGCTCAATAACAAGGTCCGGAATAAGCAGCGATGGTAACAATGCTCTCTCTGCCAAAGAAATTAGGATATTCAATGGGACGATTCGGACCTTCCTTTCTGATGACAATGATCACCATGACGGTGTTCTATGTCTATGGGACTAGCTTTCGACTCAACTGGTTCCTGAATGGCATCTCACTGGCTGCATCATATGTTGTCATTGGACTGACTCACTGGTTCACGGGGTACTATAGTGATAGGTTGGAGAGCAGATGGGGCAGACGAAGACCCTTTGTCATCATTGGCACCCCAGGTATTGTGATTTCGGCGTTGCTACTATTCGTACCAAACTGGTTCCTTGACACCGCAAATCCTGCGATTGAACCAATTCTCTTCACATACTACATTGTCTTCCTGTGCCTCTTCAAGTTCTTCTATGCCTTTGTGATGACTGCTCATCAAGCATGGTTACCTGAGATCACTGATGATGCTGAGAGACCCCTCGTATCAGGTTTCATGAACACGTTCAACTTTGCTGCAGACTCAGCTGGCGGTATCCTGGGGTTCATGACACCCCTGTTGTTTGTAGCAGGTCCACCAGAGCAGTTGAGTGAGACCGGACTCAACCTGCTTCTAGTCTTCGGTTGTATCGCCCTCCTCTTCATGTTGCCATCAATGTTTATCATTCGGGCAAAGCCGGGCATCGCACCCATCGAACGTAGTTTACGAGAAGAAACACGAATTGCTGTTGGGAATCGCACCTTTATCGGATGGACTCTAGTTGTGGGATTTCTCTCATTCACTCTGATTGCAATAACCCAGTCTCTTGTGGGATTCCTCCAACAAGTGATGCTCCTTGCATCAATCGAGGCGCTCATTCCAGCGGCCTTGGCCATGTTAGGGTCCACAATGGTGTTCTTCTACATCTGGTTGACCGGAATTCGCAGGCTTGGTAAGAGACGGTCTCTGATCATTGGACTGGTGTTACTTGCCGTGTTTACACCCCTAACTCCGGTTTTGCGAAGCATTGGGGATGTCATCGGATACACACTGGCTGCAACACTGTTCTTTATCCCCGTTGGAGCAGGAATGGCAATCTACTATCTTATGAGCTACGTAGTTCCTGCGGACATCGCACAGGTTGACGAGATTATCACTGGAGAAAACCGATCAGGGATATACACGGGGTTCATAGGCGTCCCTCTGAACATGTTCCAAGCAGCCTCTAGTGTTGTTCTGGGAGGGCTCATGCAACTTTCAGTCATCCTAACCGGAGGAGAACTATGGGGTCTCATGTGGTGGGGTCCAGTGTTCGCGCCATTCCTCCTGATAGCTGCCTTCATCTTGCGTTATGTCGACATAGACCCAGATTTCGACGCACTCAGGCAGGAACATAATGGTGGACAAAAAACATGACCGTCTATATCCCTGGAGCAGAACCACTGTTCATCGAGGGCAATACAAGAGGCTGTCTTCTGCTTCATGGTGCAGGTGGTGGTAGTGCTTGGGACCAGAAAGAATTCGCGAATATCCTGCATGGGAAGACGGGAATGACAGTCTGGTTACCTTCAATCACCGGATTCGGAACTAAACCAGAGGACCTCTTTGGAGTCACTCTGAACGACTGGCTAGCGGATGCTCATTCAGGACTTGATAGGCTCTTAGAGACCTGCCAGCAAGTTTTCCTTGTAGGACATAGTGCTGGGGGATTGCTTGCCTTACTAACAGCATCAGAGAGGAATGAAGTCGATGGTCTTGTGACGTGGGCGGCACCGTATAATGTCCAGAGTCGACTCTTTTCATTACTCCCAGTCATGAGTAGAATTCCCTTCCTTCGTAGAGCCATTCCTGAGCGACACGAGTCACCGGCACCCAGATGGTTGCGGGAGAAGGGGTGGGTTGGGTATGATTGGATTCCAACAAGCATTGGTCCTGTCATGCATGATGCCTTGAAGCGCCTGAAACAAGCTCTCAACAGTGTGACTTGTCCTGCCCTCATCATTCAGGGAACTGCTGATGGGTCTGTTTCAAGGAACAGTGCACAGAGGATCTTCAACAATCTGGCTTCTGAGAGGAAGGAGATGTACATGATTGAAGGAGCACCCCACCCAATCATGACCGATGACAGATACAAAGACGACTTGTTCGCTCGCACAATTGAGTTCCTGAAGGGTATCGAATAACGACCAGTCACTCTTTCCTCTTCTCAGTAGATATCTCTGCTTCTCTGAGAAGTTGATTCAGTTCACAGACTCTTTCCTTGATCTTCTTTCTAAGAGTTGCAACACCAAGCGAGTCGGTAATATTCAATGCATCCAGAAGCGTAGCTTGTGCATCTTTGAGTTGACCATGTTTCTGATTGATCTCAATCACCAAGCTCAGCCGCAAATCGCTGACCAAACTCTCGAGCCTTGGCTGGTTCAGCAGCATTAAGTGGACCCTTTCTACCATCCACAAGCGATGCAAGGCCAGGAGTGAAGAGTCTAGCAT
>JAGXOC010000102.1 GCA_019894665.1 Candidatus Thorarchaeota archaeon | reverse complement strand
CAATTAGAGCGACTGAGCTGAGGATATAGATAGTTATCAACCAGTTCATTATGGGAGCAATATAGACCTGCCAGAAAGGGCCACGGGATTTGGGTATTGCATTTTGACCGAACTGCTGAATCCTTGATTCTACTTCATCATCAGGCAACCCTTTTTCAGGATCAACCTGAAGAATTTCGCAAACTTCCTCTAGAGGCATAGCATGGTAGGCTTGAATCTCAGAACTCTCCGTTGTGATGGCGTCTTCTTTGGGCAAGGCTACTACCTCTCAAGGATATACTTGCTGTATTGTTTCTACAGATAAATCAAACTCGAATGTTCCTACCTCAAGTCCGACACCCGCTGTTGCCTTTCTGGACCTTTTGAAGCTTTCCGGTTTAACATCTGTATGGAATAGAACATAGAATATCTGTTACCGTCGTCGATAGGTTCATGTATACTAGAGTAAGGATTGACATGCCGCATGCGAATTAATTGAGCTTGGTGCAAAAGATGAGCGATTATTACTGGCAAACCACCACACCTCAAGAAGAGAAATCCAGTGGAACGAAAATAATCGCAGTCATTGTCATCCTGATGATCACTATATCCTCAGGGCTGATCTTCATACTCCAAGTCGTACCACTAGGTGGTGGACCAAGCACTGAAGTTAGAGTTGCGGTTCTAGACTCAGGAATCGATATTGATCTGGCACTACAAGGGCGAGTTGTTGAAGAGAAGAGCTTCATCGAACCTCAGTATGGATATGATGAAACTGACATAACAACCACTGATTCTCGACCTGAGAATGTGCCTCATGGTACGTTGGTTGCCACTCTTGTTGCTGAAACCCCCAATGCTCAAATAGTGAACGGAAAGGTAATGGGTGAAGATGGTACGGCTACATCTATCGCTCT
Organism: Candidatus Thorarchaeota archaeon; assembly: GCA_019894665.1. GTDB lineage: Archaea > Asgardarchaeota > Thorarchaeia > Thorarchaeales > Thorarchaeaceae > SMTZ1-45. The sequence continues at coordinate 7,665 of JAGXOC010000102.1, read as the reverse complement.
CGCTGCGGCCATATATTGGGCTGTTGAACAGGAGTGTGGTGTAATCAGCCTTAGTCTTGGTTCGAGCCCTGTGCTTGGAGACCCTATGGAAGAGGCAATAGAATGGGCATTTTCCAGGGGCGTTGTTGTTGTATCCTCAGCAGGCAACGAGGGTGATAGTGGTCTTGCTGGCAATAGCATCTCATCACCAAGTGTCTTTGAAAAGTGCATCGCAGTTGCTGCCCTCTATGAAGACGACGAGCCTGCTGAGTTCTCATCGACTGGACCGACGTTTGACAGATACATGAAACCTGATATCAGCGCCTATGGATGGGTCACATATTCATCATCCCGATATTATGGAACTAGTTTTTCAGCTCCCCGGGTCGCAGGAGCAGCCGCGCAGCTCATTGGATATTCTATTGACAATAACATCACTTACACGCCTGGTTCGATCATGACTGCGTTGATGAAAGGAGCCGAGCCAATGACCGATTATCCGAGTTATGTGGTAGGTACTGGCAAATTGAATGTACAAAACTCCCTCGCCCTTCTTGATACAACATCTCAGGAAGGTGAACTGCCCGCTCTGAGTCTGGCTTTTCCAGCATCCTTGCCAATAGACTATGAAACACTCTTCTATGATGACACTTACGAGTTCAATGTCAGACTTCTCACCTCGGGGAGTACTACTTTCACCGTAGCAATCACTGGAGATTCACCAGGAATATTCAACATTCCTTCCAGTATAGCAGTGAATCAAAGCCGTCTCATTCCTCTGACAGTGAACATGCCTTCATCTGGACCCTCAGTGTTAAACAATACAATTCAGTTCACCTCTGCTGAATTTGGAGAGACCAGTCTAGATGTTTCATTTGAGTTGTCATCTGCTATTGCGAGAGTTGCATTTGATATCAGTCATAGTTCTTGGTCCATAGACACGTCATATGGTCAGTTTAGGGAGTTCTACAAGGAATTGACTGCGAACGATATTTCAGTCACAGAGATTCGAAACAGTACGGCAACAACACTTGCTGTGCTGCAGCAATTCGATTCAGTCGTCATTCTTGACCCTTGTGTATACGACTACAATGAAACAATCCCTACCGTAGCAACTCCATACTCACTACCATTCTCTGGAGCTGAGAAAACAGCCTATGCGGCTTATTATGACGCGGGAGGAGGAATATTCCTAGCGACTCTGGGATCTAGTTTCACAAACATCACTCAGGTGAATGATTTCCTCAGCTTCACTGGATTCGAACTTACAGCAGTGGAAGTGCCTTCTGGAACTGATCCAGCGCTCATTGTTGATCTCGAAAACCACATCATCACATCTGGATTAAGCGGTTTTCATTATCTGGGAGCCACCTTGAACATACCACTTGCAAATCGACTAGCAAGTTTTCATCCCGCAGCAACGGTCATGGGCTATAAGGAAAGTGTGGGTGGTGGAAAAATCGTTGTGACTGGAACGAACTTCTTCATTGACAACTACGCGCTGCTTGGAGAATACGGCGTTGGTGACAACGCGCTCATCGCATATAGGATAGTCTTGTGGACAGCAGGACTGCTATTCTGATGCCAAGGTGTATTAAGAAACACTATGATTGCCGGTATTCCGTGCTTTAAATGTAAAAAAGGGTTTGATTCAATTCACTAACAACCTTTCCGAGTCGAAGTCGGAACATGCTGGTGGCATGGGATACTCTCAGGTCACCAGCTCACCGACCTATTTCTTTTCTTTCGGTGCTGTCTATACCACTATGCTTAATTTAAGGATACACACGGACCTCGATATCTGGGTGTGAGTCAGAATATTGGCGAGATCCACAAAAGCATCCTATGCAGTCCTTACAGCAGTCACAATGGCACACTTTCTAAATCACGTGTTCGTTGGAGCTTTGTCACCATTTCTCCCGTTGATACAGACAGAACTGCTACTGACTTACACTGAAGTTGGAATCATCACAAGCGCAGCAGTAATAGCCATGACCATCTCGCATTTTGTTGTAGGGTATCTAGGAGACCGCGGAACTCGATGGCGTGATGGGTTCATTTCAGTAAGCGTTCTCCTCAGTGCCGTTGCAATGATTCTTGTTAGTTATTCTAGCACTTTTCTGATTCTTGCAGTGTTCCAATTCTTTCTCGGCGTCGGTGCGTCTGGATATCATCCAAGTGTATTTCCAGCGCTTGCAGAGAGATTTCCGCAGAGGGATCTCGCAAAAGCTACGGGTATCCAAGCTATGGGTGGACTTGTAGGGATGGCAGTAATTCCCTTCCTCGGAGTGACCCTCCTCGTGGCCCTCGGTGGTTGGAGACCTTCATTAGTGACTCTTGGGATAATGGGTTTCATAATCTTCATCCCCTACATCTTTCTAATGAGATACTCAAATTCAGGAAACAAACACGGATTCATTGAGCGGGAAGAAGAGTGTGAAGGTGCTGATGGATGGACCAAATCATATTGGCTGGGTTTGATCCTCATGGGTCTGCGAGGCATGTCCTTTAGATCCACATCATTACTCATGCCCCTCTACCTTGTGGAAACATATTCAACGGATTTGGTCTGGGCAGGATATCTAACAACCATTATGCTTAGTGCAGGTCTCGTTGGTGAGATGGTAGCTGCTCATTTCTCGGACAAGTGGAACAAACGTGTATCATTCCTTGTAGTTTCAACAGGGCTAGCAACCCCTGCCTTGCTTCTACTTAACTACTCATTGAGTGAAGGCGCTCTCATCGCTACGCTGATTGTAGTTGGTTTCTTCTTTTACCTAGGAGTACCAGCTAATACAGCTTACTTGACAGAAGTGAGTCCAAGAGAGAATAGGGGTCTTGCCTTTGGTTTGTTGTTCTCGGTAGGTGCGTTCCCAGGAGCAATATCGCCAATCATATTCGGGATGATTGGTGACGCATATGGACTCTCAGCATCAATCCTGTTCCTAGTGGTGACCACTACACTTGCAACAATAGTGGCTCTATTCATGAGAGATGTCAAATCTACCAGGTCTACCAGAGAAGATCAGCTTTGTGCAGATGCGCCCCCTCCAATTGAGTAGGACATTTGATCACCTTCAGACAGTCTGAAATACTAGAAAGGTTGGAGAATATCTGATGTTTGACTACCATATCCACCCAAGCTATTCAATCGACGCAGAGGGAACAGTTGAGGAGTTCTGTAGGGCGGCACTTGTTGTAGGACTCAAAGAGATAGCATTCACAACTCATTTGGATGCAGATAGAGTTGGTGATGATTGCTATGTCAATGTGAAGGGAAAGAGAGTGGACATCGCATCAAGTGTGTGGTTCGAAGATTATGAATCCAGAATCCGGACAACAGGAGACCGCTATGAGGAACAGGGACTTCGAGTACTACTTGGGGTCGAAGTCGATTGCTTCCCAGGAGTCCAAGGTGCTCTTCCGGAAAGATTCTTCTCAACAGATTTTGATTTTATCATAGGTTCAGTACATCTTATCGACCATATAGCAATCTCTGCAAATGGAAGGGCGGAGGAGGTATTCAGGAAGTATTCGATGGAAGAATTGGGAGAGAGATACTTCTCGATTTTAATTGACTCAATTGATCTCGAGATCTTTGATGTGTTGGCGCATATTGACCTCTATCGACGATATGGAGAAGTGTTCTATGGCGAATCCATTCATGATCTTTGGAAGCCTCATTTGAAAGAGTTATCGAGTAAAATGCTATCCAAGAGGGTGGGCTTTGAGATCAACACATCATCATTGAGGAGAGGTATGCAACAGCCGATGCCTGAGGAACGAATTATGAGGGCATTGAGGGATGAAGGGATTAGCACGGTCACTGTTGGTTCTGATGCTCACACACCTTTTGATGTTGGCAAAGGTATCAATGTTGCACTTGACATGGTTAAACAAGCAGGTTTTGATGGTCCATCCACATATCGGAAACGAAAATCGACAATTATACCATGGTCGGACTATGAGAAACAGAATTAAACCAGTTAAGGTCCAAACTTTTCGGTGATATTTTGAGAAATGGTTTGGCGGTTGTTCTAGCCCTCATTGGAGGATTTTTACTGTTCCAAGTCAGCTGGATTGGAAGCATTGGTTTCATTGCAGATATTGCTACATATGCGGCTTTATACTTCCCAGCTGTAGCGGAAATTATTACACTGGTTTTGACAATCTTGCTCTATATTGCTTCACTTGGTGGTATAGCAGTCATCATTGGTGGAATATTGATTGCAAGGGAAAGAGTTGGAACTGGAAAAGTCGTGATAGGCCTAGGGGCTGGTGTTGGTCTCTTTGGACTCATCATCACGTTGGTCGAAGCATATCTGACAGGGGGATTAGCAGCTCTCACTGATTTCCTAACGCTGATTTCACAATCTATCGCATGGATTGGCGTCATCATGTCAATTGTAGCTCGAAGTATGGCTAAGAAGGAATAAGTCCACTACGGAATCCTTATTCCCTCTGTGGAAACTAGAAGCTCGGTTACATTGCCCGAGATAGACACTGGAAAGCTCCAAGAAGCTCTGGACCTTTTAGAATCAGGTATGGTAGAGAGAGCAATAGAGGTCCTAAGAGATCTGGTTGAAGAGAAACCAGAGCTCATTGAGGGTTGGTATAATCTTGGTGTTGCCTTGACAGAGGCAGAAGAGTATGACGAAGCAGTCAAGGCGTATGATGAGGCTCTGGCAATTGATAACTTCATCTTTGAAATTTGGTTCAATAAGGGCGCGGCACTCTATTCCTTGAGAGACTTCGAAGCAGCCCGGGATTGTTATGAGGAGGCACTGGAAATCAATCCAGATGATGCCGAGGCATGGAACAATATTGGTAACTGCCACTCGAGGCTTGCAGATGGAGAAGCTGCGATTGAAGCATACACTCGTGCAGTAGCACTGAAACCGGATTATGCTGAAGCATTCTATAACAAGGCGAATGCACACCACATAGAAGAGCAAGATGAGAGGGCAATCACCTATGCAGAGCTGGCTGTTGAGTTGGATCCAGAGCTAAGCAAATTGGTGGGTCAGTGGATCAATGTTGCAAGGAACCGAATTACGTCTAGAAGGGAGGATGCAGAGCACAAAAGAAGACAGCTGGAAAAGAAAGACTCCAAAGAGACCTAAACTATTTTGAGTACGGATTGATTGATTCGCCAGACCTAAAAGGAATCCTAATGCCCTTCACACTATGATACCTCAATTTCCGGATGAGGATGCAGGAATAAAATTCCCAGCGCAAAAATATGTTAGCGTAGCAGTGGTCATCATCTTCGTGGGGGGTGTTATCCTTTCCTTACTCGCTGGTCTGGGATACATACCAATCGATCCCGTCATGACATTGGGACTGTCAATTATGCTCGTTGTTATGCTGATTTGTTGTAGCGCAACAATGATGATCGCGTCGTACTCCCAGAGGATACCAGAATACAGTGAGATGGAGATCGGATACGATGAGGCAAAATCACGTTATGAAAATGAAGAATATGAAGCAGCTCTCGAAATCTTCAAGGCGTTAGCAGGTCCAAGACTGAATCACAAGAGAGCATTATACTATGGTGCACTATGCTATGAGGCACTCAGTGATTGGGAGAACATGAAGATCTTCTGCAAGGCATATCTCGAAATAAAACCCAAAGATGGAGAGGTCTGGGAGATGCTCAATCGAGCTCATAAGAGACTCTTCGAATATGGGGAAGCAGAGGAAGCCCTAGACAGGGCAGGCAAGATCTAACAGTGACTTCACGGGAAAGGACTGATGATTCGCATGAGGTTCACTAGGTCTATTTGTTGACCTTGTTTCGCAGGTATCCAATTTTCTCAATATACAGCTCAACTTTGTCTCCGTTCTTCAGAAATTCTGGAGGTTCCCTGAAAAAGCCAACTCCAGAGGGTGTACCGGTGGCAATGACATCACCAGGTTCGAGGGTGAAGGATTTTGAAAGGTATGATATGATCTTTGGAACACTGAATATCAGATTGGATGTAGAAGACTCCTGTTTGATCACTCCGTTCACTTTGGTATGCATCTTCAGCTTTGACGCAGCGCCAAGTTCATCCTGTGTCACAATGCATGGACCCATGGGACAGAAACCATCAAGCGATTTACTTCGTACCCATTGTCCATCATTCATCTGGAGGTCTCGAGCGGTTACATCATTAATCACAGTATATCCGGCAACAAAATCTAGTGACTTCTTCTCACTTACATTTCTGCAGGACTTCCCGATAACGACTCCCAGTTCTACCTCCCAGTCAATCATGGATGAGACCGCAGGAATGGAAATATATTCATCAGGACCAATGACGCTTGAAGGAAACTTGGCAAAGATTACTGGGAAGTTAGGAGATTCAGAACCGGTTTCTTCAACATGGTCTAAGTAATTCTTGCCTAACGCTACAATCTTACCTGGACGGGACAATGGAGCTTCGAGGGTTACAGCATCCAATGGGCGGGTCATAAGTCGCTCACCCTCAGGGGTTTTCTTGTACCTCTGAACAATCTGACGAACCACATCAATTCCTGATTCCCACTGTAACAAGTCCATCATTGTTGCTGGAAAGCTATGACCCCTCACATGATACTTTCTTCCAAAGTGTGAGGCTGCATCGGGGATATCAAGGATGCCAGATTCAAGTTCAACACCAATTGAGGGAACTCCCATCCTTGAATATGTTACGAGTCGCATGGTGTTTTCATAACAACCATCTCATTTATCCGTACTGGTGCGGAATTTGATTCCGGTGGAATATTTGTCTGACGACCGGTCTTTAGATGAACTACCAGATCAGGTGTTTGTAGCTCTTGGTAGAAGAGGGATGGAACCCCTGATACTGAAAGAGTGCACATACGATTGTGATGGACAAGAGCTCATTCTCATTGAGCCCCCAAAGGACCAGAAGATCCCTAGCAAAGGCGACTTGGTAGTCGATGAAGATTGGTTAGTTGAGTGTGCAAAGTGTCATCGCCAATTCACAATACGATGTAAAGTTCACTACTTGGATAGTGAAAGAATAGATACAAGAGTGAATTTGATTGATGATAATGGGAAAGACCTTGGTTGGTTAGGGAGCTACTAGGTGATTTGGAGTGGGTCGTAACTACAAGATTGCAGTCTTACCCGGTGATGGTGTAGGAAGAGAGGTTATTTCAGAAGTCAGAAGAGTAATGACAGAAGCAGTTGAATCTGTTGACGACATGGACTTGGAATTCAAGGAGTTTGAGTGCGGAGGAGAGTACTTTCTCAAGACAGGACGTGAATGGTCAAAAGAAGCAGAGGCTTTCACAAAGACAAAAGCAGATGCCATATTGCTTGGTGGGATTGGCGCAAAAGGACCAGATGGAAACATCGTCAGACGTCCTGATGGAAACCTTGCTGGCTATAGTGTCGTTATTGGTCTCCGACGGGAATTAGACCTCTACGCCAATGTTAGGCCAGTGAAGTTATTCGAAGGGGTTCCAACACCTCTGGCCGGAAAGGGCCCAAATGACATCGATATGGTCATTGTGCGTGAGAACACGGAGGGTCTCTACATTCCTGCTCACGGTAGGATCACAGAATCGGACCGAGACGTTGCATTCGATTTGAGGATGATTACTGGCAAAGGCTCTGAGAGAATTGCTAGATATGCATACGAACTAGCCAAGGGTAGAAATGGAGCCCCTGTTGACAATGTGAAGCGGGTGACT
>JAGXOC010000101.1 GCA_019894665.1 Candidatus Thorarchaeota archaeon | reverse complement strand
CTTCACGATGACTGCTTTCACCAAAGCCAGGCAGAGAGAGACTCGCATCTTTGGCACCAGAGGAGAGATCTATGGAAATGGGACAAAAATCCAGATTCATCAGTTCTTGAGTGGGAAAACTGAGATTATTGACACATCTGAAGACGTCCCAGCATCACTCGCTGATCACGGTGGTGGGGACTATGCGCTAATCGATTCATTTGTTTCTGCAGTTGCTCAAAATAATCCAAGCCTGATTCTCTCTGGACCTGAGGAAACTCTAGAAACTCACCTCATGACCTTTGCTGCTGAGAGAAGTAGAAAAGAGGAGAAGACTATCAGTCTTTAGCTAATTTAGTAGTGTTTTCGCTTGAGTCATTTCACAGCTCGATGGATAGCAACAGCTCCGAAAGTCATAGTGACAAATTTCACCTCAGAAAAGCCAGACTCGTAAAGAATGCTAGAAAGGGCTTCTGCATTAAAGAATCGGGGGACGGTATGTGCTAGATATGCATACCCTGTCTTTGACCCCGAGATCATTCTGCCTACCAACTTGACCACTTGTTTTGTGTAGAAACGAAATGCAATTCTGATTGGAGTTGACGAAGGTTGACTGGTTTCAAGATTGATGAAGCGACCTCCGGGTTTCAATACACGATGGAATTCTCGAAGGAACATTGCAAGTCTTAATCGATTTGGTGTAATGTTCCGGGTTGCAAAGGAGATTACTACAAGGTCGAAAGTATTGTCATGGAAAGGAAGCTGCTGTGAGTCAGCGAGTGAAATTGTTGCTGTACGTAATTCTTCTTTCTCACTGGCTCTTGAAATCATGGGCAATGAGAAATCAGATACGACAAACTTGGTATCAGGACCTGCAAGTTTCTGAAGGCTCACAGCCATATCACCTGTTCCACTACAGACCTCTAACCATAGTGTGCCACCACCCGATGCAGCTACTTGAGCAGCTCTCTTTCTCCATGGAATATCAAGACCTAAAGTCAGGACATGGTTCACTAATTCATACAGGTGAGCAACTTCCGAGAATACCTTGAGAACGCCTTTGCTCATTAAACCACATTCCGTCAATCATACTTAGGTACTTTGACATGGGAATATTGAACCACTTGATAATGTTCACCATATGGCTGCTTGAAATCACAAATTGGGCAATTGTATCTCATCAGCGTCTTCCACGGTTTCATGACTACTCTTGGCAAGATAGTAACCTGGGATAAGCGCCAGAATAAGGAAAACCCAAGCCAGTTGCCAACCAATCTGATAGCTTCCAACAAAATTCCCGAGTGCAGCTATAGTAATCGCACCCATTGCTATCAGACCAAAATTGGCCAAGCTATTGTAGAGATTGAACATCGTACCGGACACCTCTCTTATGGAGGAGATTATTGGATACCTCACTCTCACTGCTATTTTGATAACTGTTGTTTTCCTTATCAGCTGGGTTGCAGGTGATCCAAGTGCAAGGGAACGCGAAGCAAAACGTCAGATTATGTTGGAAGCACCGTACGTCTTAATGCCTCATGAAGAAGATGGTGTCGAAGATGATGCTCAAGATAGCGAAGATGATTCCACCCAATGATAGTATGACGATTAAACATCGTAACTTTTTCCAATAGAGTAGGCATCTGCCACAACCTCACCAAGTGTCCAATACTGTCGAGCGGGGTTTGTGAAGATGAGCAGATTGAGTTTCTTCTGATCTAAGACTCCATCAGTCATATATTTCTCCTCTGAGTAGAGGTGTTTCACTTCACCTAAGACCAGATAGTGAGTTGACATATCGATGAGTTCCGTGAGAGTACATTCTGCAGTCACAGGACAGCCATTAATCATCGGAGCAGATTCAAGTTCTCCATAGAACACATCAAAGATTTTTGACTTGTCAACTTCCATTCCGGAATGAATACCACAATAGTCAGTCTCCTTTACCAAATCTGTACTTGGGAAGTTAACACTGAAAGTCCTGTTTTCATTTATTCCTTGGAGCGTATGTTTGGTCTTACCCACGCAAGCACCCCACACATTCGGACTCCGGCTCATACGATTGAACCATGCTACTGTAATGAAGTTGGGTAGACCATCAACCACTGAACCTACAAGAACTACTGGCTTTGGAAAAGGTGACCCTCCAGAATCAATTTCGATCTTGGTCAATATCAATTCACACTCAATGAAATTCTCTCAACTTTCACCTTTAAACTGCTCATATGAGCAAATGACTGAAAATAAAGAAATAATGATATATTGTGCGATAGTCTATCCAATTAGGAGAATGAAGGCATCAGTATTCGCACGCCAGTTTGCCAAAACTAACGAGAGTGAGTATTGAGCACTTCTTGTCTTTGGAGGAAAATGAAGAATGAAAAAGTATTCACTCATTTTAGTGACGATTCTGATTTTTGGGATGATTGTGCCGATTATCCCAACTGCCACATCAACTTATGGTAGTGACGGAGTCGCAGATTATGGATTGATTGAGAACATATCTCCTGCAGCACTTGGAGAGACTAACAATTCTGTGATTAAAGTGAGTGATGATGCACCTGTGTCTAGTGGCAATCCAGACACCAATTACAATGGAGCATCCCTCGAAGTTAGTAACTGGACTGGAAATTTAGGACGTTCATGGTTAAAATTCAACCTAAAACACTTACCTAACGATCTTCCTTTCACCAGAGCAACGGTAAATCTATACACGTGGGGCGCTGTTGGAACTACAGACTATCCCATTGGGATATACTTCTCGGAAAATAACACATGGACAGAAGAAACTGTCACATGGAATAATCAACCTGCGTATGATGCATTACCAGCAGCGGTAATAGATTCGCCTGCGAGCCCAAACATGTTCGAATTTGGATATTGGTACGAATGGGAGATAACAGCTGAGGTTATCGAGACACTTGAACAAGATGGAATTCTTTCACTTGCAGTCCGTCTAGTAGACGAGGATACACACAGCAATACAGTTCTTGAATTTGCATCAAGAGAAATCAGTATTGTCAATGAATATGATGGAATCCCCTATATCTCACTTGAATATGCAGTCCCGACCACTAGCGATCTGTTGGTTGACGGTTTCTCAGAATCACCCCAAATCGATTACATCAACAGTGTAAATCCTGAATTTAGCTGGACATTCAATGACGCAGATCCAAATGATATTCAAAAGAACCACGAACTTGAGGTGTGGAACGACCCCGCCTTTGACGATACGCTCTTGATGCATGATAATAACAGTGAGATTACACTTGTGCATGATACCGGGGGAGTAGGAGTTTCAAGTATAGACCTGTTCGACATCCAGATGGAAGCACGCTGTCAATTCAAATGGCCGTCAAGTATGATTTCCAAATCAGGCGTTGTTGATAAGTTGTTCATAGAGATGGACGCATTATCAGGGAAAACATCATACAACGATTTACAAATCTACATGCTTTCTGTTGATGATTCGAGCGACCTAGGCACTGATTTCCAATCAAACTATGATGGTCAGACACCAATACAGGTAATGAATCGGTCAGTATTCACTGCAATATTAGAAAACGGATTCATGGAGTTCGACATAGAAAATACGTTCATTGTAAATTCTGGACTAAACCTGATTATTGAATTTCGGCATAGAAGTTTCTCGGGAACAGCAGTCAGCTCCAACTACACAAATAGTGGTGGGTCAATTGCTTTCAGTATAGGTCACCCGTCGGATTCTTATAATCGTGCAACTGCTGATCTTACTACGACCCGTACTCATGGCCTCAAACTGGAAATTGTAGGTCATGATGTGTTTTCGACTGGTGCTTCAACAAACAGTATTCCATTTGGGTTAAGTGTGGGAGACTCTGGTAGATTTCAATTCAAATACAATCAGAGCCTGATCGATGATGAAGGAGTCATTGACAAGATTCTCTTTCCTGCAGGATTGGTCGGTGATGTCGTGTATGAGAATTTCTCAGTCTATCTTGTTGAAACTCCACATGCAGGGAAACTGAGTCATACAGATATGGACAGCAACTACGCAGGCGCGAGTCCTACTCTGGTACTATCAGCTGATGAGTACATTGTCAGAGATGTTGGTGGAGTCCTTGTGATTGATGTCGATGATATATTCTCTTACACAAATACACATAATCTTATGATTGAAATGAGGTTCGATAGCTTTGTTCGCGGAAATCAAAGAGCACTGTATGTAAGCGGGGGTGGAGGATATCGAGCCTTTGTTTCTACGCCTTTCACAGGAAATGACACCTCGACGTATAACATGCTCTTGGAGTTTACGTACGAACCAGATGCAGTAGCATACTCTGGTTCGCCTTTAGTCAATGCAACAACATACTACTGGCGTGTTAGAACTTGTGATAGCATGGGTATCTGGAGTCCATGGGAAACTAGCAGCTTCAAGTATGAGGTGTTGACGAGTTTGCCTGCGTGGTCCAGTCACTTGGAAACATCAAGTCCCATTGAACTAGGAGAATCCATGACTGTGTCGATCAATGCGACGCATACCACTGGAATCAGACAGGCACAGTTGGAGGTCGACGGAACAAATCACACAATGGTTGTCGCAGGTGAATCCTATTCGTATTCTTGGGTCCCCGGATCAGCTGGAGAAGATATCTCATATACAATCTTTCTAGAATCATACTCAAGAACTTGGGCAACGATTCTCAATAGTTTTGATGTTGAAGACACTACTTCACCAGCTTGGACATCTACTCCAGGAGACAGAGTATTGGATTATGGAGAGGCATTGTCCTATCAGTTAGCAGCTTCAGACCTGTCTGGAATTGCTAGTTGGTCTGTCGATGATACAACCAATTTCGAAATCACAGACGGACTGTTGACAAATAGGACTACTTTGGCTACAGGGCTCTATGACCTAGAGGTGACTGTCACCGATAACGAAGGAAATAGCCTAACTGGAAATATCAGGGTTGCTGTATTTGATTTCGGATCTACGACAACACCCACAAGTCCAACCACGTCTATCCCATCAACTGCACTCGAGGAGTTAGGATGGCTCATTGCTGCGCTCATTGGAGTAATCGCGTTTCTCGCAATCATCGTATTACTACAGTATCGAAAGTCCTAACATATGCAAGTTGAAGTGTTGGCGGAGTTTCATCAGAAATCATCTGTAGAATTGAAAGCATTGACAGCGAACCTACGATTCAAGTGCTTCAATGACATTAGGTAATCCATCACGAAATGAGGGATACTTCAACTCCCATCCCAACATCTCTTTCAACTTGGAATTGGAAACAACGCAATCAATTTCCATTGTTTCCAGCAATAGCTTACCCATGACAAGTCTTGCCAAGATTCGGGGGATTGTTCTTGGTTTGGACATTCCAACACATGACGCCATGTAGTCCATGAATTCTCTCATAGTACAAGGAGTGTCGTCTGCAATAATGAATGACTCATTGATAGGTAGTTTGTCAATTGCAAGTGCATATGCCTCAGCACAGTCTTCAACATGGATTCGTGGTATACGATTCTCTCCCTTACCCACTACACCAAATTTCCCTGATTTGAGCATATTATACATCTTGAGAAACATTCCACCAGGACCATAGATCTGACCGGGAATCATCTGGATGACGGGGTGACCCTCAGCTCTTGTTTCGTTAATCAGTCGTTCAGCCTCAACTCCAGCCAAGGTTAGACCAAATCTCTCGATCGGCCAGGTCTCATCAGCTACTTCTCCTGGTCCTGTCTTGTAGCTCGTACCCAAAGTGAAGATAATGGGACACTCCAGCTTGTATCCGATATCAAGAGCAGATTGTGTGAACTTGGTGGTTCGCTCAGTTACTTTCTTGAAGGCCTTCCCTGACATTCTTCCAAACTCCAAGGGCATCGCAATAGATACAACAACATCATGTGGGGTCAGATCGGAGAGAAATGCCTCAGGTTCAAGAAGATCACCGAGGATTCCCTTTACTCCTTGATCTTCAAGACTTGAGAGTGCTGCCTCGCTCCTGCTCAATACAGACACATCATGACCACGTGCTTGTAGCTTTGGAACCAGAGATGACCCTAAGAGACCGGTGCCTCCAAGAATGAGAACCTTCATCGTAGAAACCTACCTTTGTTTCGATATTGGTTTTTGTGATTATAACCTTGTGCCACTCAGCATAAGATTACAGTGTTCATCTAAATGGTCCAGTCTGGAGGGTCCAAGTTCCATCTTGAGATAGACCCTCTGGCAATAGAATAGCTGACAAACCACTGACTATGAAAAGAAAACCAAAGACGAGAGCAGGACCTGCAATAACGTCATACACAAGAACTAGGCCTGTTGAGCCACTTTCCGCAGAAACCAATGATGCAAGCATCCCAAAGGTAATCACGAAGGAAATTAGAATCAGTCCTACACCTAGTGTAATCTTTCCTAGCAGTCGCTTTAAGGAAGGGCTTCTATGACCTTCATCTTTTGACTCTCTCATAATCTCACGATATGATTTACTCTTGAATTTACTTAAACATTAAGTTAAGAAAATAATAAAATTGAAACCACAAAGGATGGAGGTCACGTTCCTACAATTCACTCCTTGGCAGCTCTAAGAGTCATCCAAATAACTCGTTGATGATTCTGAATAAATAGTGAGATTTCAAACACGGACAGAAACCATTCGCTAGACCTTCATCCACAGAGCTTATCATGTATCTAAACTCAATCCTATATTGGAGTTTGTTCAGGTCAGGTGAAGTTTAGAGATGACGGATTACGATGTCATAGTTTCAGGCGCTGGTACTGGGGGTGTGGTAACTGCATTGACTCTTGCCAAGAGAGGACATGTAGTTTTATTGATTGATAGAAAAGCTAAGGAGAGAATCGGTGACAAGACCTGTGGTGATGCACTTGCCTCTCACCACCCAAGGAAACTCAAAGAGCTGATTGGACTTCCAACTATACCTCACAGTATTGTAGAATACATGGTCGATGGTATAGACTTGATTGCACCTGATCGAGAGAACAAGTTACGACTAGATGGTCCGACCATTGAGGGGGTTTCATTCAACAGACTAAAGCTTGGCCAGTGGCTATTGGCTCTAGCAGAAAAGGAAGGAGTGGAAGTCTTGTCTTCTACCAAAGTAAAGCACCTTCTGTTTAATGAAGGAAAGGTATCTGGTGTGAGCGCGAATCTCGATGGTGAAGACCAAGACAGGAATCTCACAGCCAAGATTATCGTAGATGCGACCGGTTCGTCAGGGATGCTCAGAAGACAGCTGCCCTCAAGTTCGCCTATCGACAGAGTCATTGACAAACAAGATATGATGGTTGCTTGGCGATCCATTCTTGAAACTCCTGAACATACCTTTGAAACACCCAATATACTCGAGATATACTGGGATCAAGACCAAACACCAGGGGGGTACACTTGGGTCTTTCCGCAAGGACATCATAGAGTGAACATTGGTCTTGGGCTACTAACTCTTCCAGGACATAGAGGACCACGTGAAATATTCGACAACTTTGTGAAACCCAAGTGGGACTTCATGAAAAAGAAACTGGATATTATAGATAGTAGTGGAGGTATGGCACCCATGAGAAGGCCAATAGACACATTGGTCGATGACAACTTCATACTCGTAGGAGATGCAGCATGCCAGGTCAACCCAGTGCATGGAGGCGGGATTGGACCTTCCATGCTTGGCGGAGCACTTGCCGGAATCTCAGCCTCAGAAGCACTTGATGCAAATGACACATCTATCGGTTCTCTCTGGTCTTACAACACTAGATACATGGAAAGTTATGGTGTAAAGCAAGCAGCACTTGATATCTTCAAGGTATTTCTTCTCAGTGTCACAAATGAGGAGATCAATTTTGCTTTCAGAAAAGGAATCATCAAAGGTTCAGACCTTCTTAGTGTAAGCATCACTGGTGAGATGAAGACAGGGAGTGGTGAGAAGTTTAGACGATTGATCTCCGGACTTGGAAACATACCATTTCTGAAGAGGGTGTCTGAGGTCTCTAAACTGATGGCTCAGATGAGGAATATCTACTCTGATTACCCGAAATCACCGGAGCGGCTTGCTGTATGGAGAGCTCGTTTGTTTCAAGTTTATGAGGCTGCAAGACGTGTATAGATAGCTTTCAGCGTTTTGTTTTCAGAAAGATAGACAACAAAGGATGGAGGTTCAGTCCTATATCTGTTCCAACAATGATAGTATATTGAAGTGCCTTTGTTTTGATTCCATTAGCAGCAAACATCTAAAGATTTTTGATTCCAATTGATTAATCGCCCCTATATTTATGGAACAATAATCAAATTAGACCCTGACAATTATCAGTCCCCACATTATATTATTAATTGCAGAAAAAGGAACTAAGTCCTTCTTTTGATTCAGGAAATGTTTTATGATTCCTATGAATTTCAAATAAGGCAGGAGACTTTCATGAGACACTTTTTGATCGACACTGATACTGCATCTGATGATGCTGTAGCGTTGCTAATGGCCTTAAGGGAACCTTCAGTCAAGGTGAAAGCGATAACAGTAGTGGCCGGCAATTGCCCCTTGGAAACCTGTGTGAAGAATGCTTTGATCTCTGTTGAACAGGCAGGAACATACACCCCGCCAGTTTATGCTGGGATGCCACAACCCTTACTCCGTGAGCTAGTGACCTCTGAATATGTACACGGCCAGGATGGCTTGGGGAATATGGATTTACCATCTCCAACCTTAGAGAAACAATCCGGTCATGCGGTTGATATAATTATTGAGATGGCTCGTCGTTTTCCAGGAGAGCTAGAGATTATTACTC
>JAGXOC010000100.1 GCA_019894665.1 Candidatus Thorarchaeota archaeon | reverse complement strand
GCTCTTTGTCATGTCGCGATACGAGAATC
The DNA here is from genome assembly GCA_019894665.1 of Candidatus Thorarchaeota archaeon. Taxonomy (GTDB): domain Archaea; phylum Asgardarchaeota; class Thorarchaeia; order Thorarchaeales; family Thorarchaeaceae; genus SMTZ1-45. Next base: position 8,927 of record JAGXOC010000100.1, on the reverse strand, counting down.
TGGAAGAAGGAGATGGCGACCAGATCATATCTCGTGAAGGAACGCGAAAGATGACAAAAGAGTAGCGAATCCGCATCTTCAACGTTATACAAATGAACATTCTGCGATAAAAAAGGAAATGGTAGAGTGCTTAGAAACACTCTATCCATATTTTCTGCAACTAGGGTATGGGTGGGTCGTTCAAGTAGACATAGTTTCCTGGCGTACTTCCTGCTCCGCTAGCGAAAGCAACTTGGAGAACGTCGTAACCCACGCCGTCCCCATTATCGTTATACCCAGGCGTTTCAGGGCGACTGTCCTTTGCAGCAGCCCAGATGAATGCTCATCTTTTGCAACGTCCGGCTAGACCAGATTTGCTCGTTGATGTGGTATATGTGATAGTAACAACATGTGACTCCCTTCTGTGACCCTGACAAGTGGCTCCGCTATATATACCAAAACTGTACACTAATCATTGTGAAATATCATGGCTCTAACTACTAACTCACGAACAACATCTGTGCTGAAGAACAACAGAGGTCGCGGTGTCACAACCAAGGCTTTGACCTATGCTTACATGACCGTCGTAAGGGGATAGACGTGCAGTATGCTGAGTGACTGATCTACTGATTTCTGCTGAACCTAGGGTGACCAATGATAGGTTGCTATGTGGTCACAGAACTGGTCAGTTAGTCTCAGAAACAGCATATCTTGTGACCATTCTATAGTAAATGAGCCACAACATATTGGATTGGTGTGTTTATGACTGAAGAACTTGCAATTGAAATTCTAGAATATGATGAATCAATGGCGGAAAATGTTGCAGCAATGTGGAATACCTGGGACGAACTTTGGCCTGGAGGTTTCACTCAAGGAGTTCCTTATACTGCAGAACGTGTCCAGAAGCAGTATGGCAAATCTGATGCCTTAGCGATTCTTATTGCTATAGACAATGAGACCAAGAAACCATTGGGATCTTGTACACTCTTTGCCCATTGGAGGGATACTGAAGCTGCCTATGTTGGAACGCTTGGTGTTTCACCTGAAGCTCTTGGCAAGAAGATCGGAAAACGCCTTCTCTTAGAGTCTATCAACCGGGCTTCTGAAAAAGGCTACACTAGGATTGATCTTAATACTTGGGCTGGAAACATGAAGGCTGTTCCTTTGTACAAGAAGATTGGTATGATGTGGAACCCCGAGATTAGTGGGGTGCACATGGAAGATTTCATACCTGGCATATTACAACATCCCCTCTGTTTGCCATTCTTTGTACCATTCAGTGGCAATCACGAGTGGTACGATGTTCACGTTAGAGATCCAATGCAAGCTCCTGACGAATACGAGATCGATGGGCTAGCAGTCTATCCATATGAGTTCAAACATGGTGAGAACACACTCTCAGTCGTAGTTGATCGCTATGGACGAGGTATAACCTCTATCAAGCGTGCAGTAGACGGTTCGAAGCTCAGGGTTCAAGCTAAAGTTAACTCTCATCAAGTACTGTGTGGCTTACCCTATACTTACACCCTAGAGATTGAAAATGAGTCTGATGATGATCTTGAATTCTCTGCCAATTTAGATGCGTTTGAAGGCATGGTGTTTGATGACGAACCATCCTCTTCGAAGACGCTCAAAGCAAAAGAGAAGCTTGAATGGACTGTTACCTTCCACTTAGACTCATCCGCTCCGTTATATAGAGATAGCATCAAAGCTCCAACTATCGTCACGAAGCTTGAGATTGATGGACAAAAATCGGAGTTGGTAACGGGACTCAAGGTGAAACCAGCTGCTGAGATCAAGACTCGTTGGGGTATTTCTCGAATAGTAGCGGGAGGTAGCGCTTCTATTCCCTTGACAATAGTGAGTAATTTGCCCAAAAAGGGTACGGCTCGCGTTCATTTAGATTCAATGAAGTCATCAATCACTGCCAACTCAACTGACGATGTTGTTAAATTGGATTCAGATGGTTTTGGCGGGACTATCCTTCAGGTCTCATCTGGGTTAGATTTAGAAGAAGGTGCCCACGATATTTGGGTTAGTCTGGAGGTTGTCTCCGGGAAGGATTTGAAAGTCACAACACGAAAGTTTAGAGTTCCCGTTTTTTGTCTCGGAACACGAGGTGTTGTTGTTGGCCACGATGATCAACGCAGGAGACTGGTTATTGCTTCACCAATTTATAATGCGTTCTTCAGTAAAGAAGGAGCAATCCTCAGTGCGGGAAATCAATACTCAGAAAGTGAATCTGGACTCCGAGTAGAGGCGTCAATTGGCCCCCCTTTTGGAATCAATCCGTTCAGTCTTGCAGAACGTGAACCAAGTGTCACATCTACGGAAGACGAAACCATTGTTTCGATGAAAGCAAGCCATCCTGATAGGCCTTTAGATATCGAGGACCGAGCGAGATTCGAGCACAGATCTGGAGTTATAATACACGAAGTCTGGGTCACAAATACAAGTAAAGATAGTGAAACATTCCAACTGAGATTGAGGGGAAGAGGTGGTGGCATCTCATTTGCTGAAGGGAATATGTATGTGCCTCTCGTATCTGGAATAATGAAAGAGAAACTAGGGAATTTCTACACCCAATATCCTGCAATTCCGAGCGAACCATCCGGATTTAATGAGGGATGGATTGCAACCGATCAAGATGGGATTACAACGGCAGAGTTATGGGATCTCAAAGAGGTTGAAGAAGTCAGATTAGGTCATGGACAAATGAACATGATTAGTTATCCACTAGTCACCCTAGAACCGGGAGAAACTCGACGGCTGTCCCAACTATGGTTAGTTTATGGTGCTCAGAACTGGCAACATATACAGCGAATCTGGCGGTCCCGAGTAGCTGGATACTTTAACGACCGAGTTGAATCTTTCAAAACTGAACCATTGAAGCATTTGGTAAACTTAGATTCGGATCCAATCATCATCCCCCATCTCAAAGATACAGAAACTACTATCCGCTTGTCAAAATCAACTGTTGTACCACTCAAAGGAATTATTCATTATGTTGCGCCAAAAGGATGGTCCGCATCTATCAGTTCTACTGACATAGAATTGGATGTAAAAGAAGAAGGATCTGTGACATCGGCTGAAATTCACTTAACTCATGATAGTAATTTTAAATTGAGTTTGAAACCCGGACCTAAAACCTCAGATGAGTTTTCAATTCATCGAGGATTAGTCACTTTTAGCTCGGACTGGGATGTGAAACGACCTATTCATTTAGTTCAACTGGGTTCATCAGAGGGCAGTGTCGAGGTACTTGAAGACATAGACCAAGGTCTGAAGGTTTTCCATGTTAACAATGGGTTGATAGAATTCACTGTATCTCCTGACTTTGGAGGATGTTTGATATCTCTGAAGAATAAAAACAGTATAGACCTCTTAGCCAACTCATTCCCTACTTCTACTCCCAAACCTGGTGGTTTCTTCGAATACTATTATGGTGGAGTCCAACCTATTGTTTTCGATGAAGAGATGGGCGAAGATCTTACCAAGGCGAGGACAAACAAGGAGAAAATGTCTGGAAAGTCATTTGAGGTAGCCAACTGGAAAGGGGTCGAAGTTAGCTGGGTCGGGAAGCTGCAAAAACTAACTAGAGGTGTTGACTTCAAGCTTAGATATCTTACAGCATCTCAGAGTCCAGTCGTTCTCATACAGTGGGTTATTACCAACAAGACCAATGCTCCTATGAAGTTCTGGCCTTCGCTTCTTGTAGATCCTGATTTAAGTGCTCAACTCGCTGGAGGTAGTTATCAAACAGTTTGGGGTGATGAGGATGTCACTCTTAGGAAGGGAATGGTCCCTGTCGCAGTTACTCCTACTGCAAACATTGTGTGGTTGAAACCAAAGGAGAGTCAAAAAGCAACCTCTGGACTCTGTTTCATGATGGCTGGAGACCAAGCTCGTTTGATTGCGGCAACCCTTGGTGAGATTATGCTACTGGGAGGCGTTGATGGTCTTACTTGGTTAATGCCAGGTGAGAAGAAAGTCATAACTGCTGGTCTCTTGATAGATCCAAATAGTTTTGATGATGCACGTGACCTTCAAAGTGTTCTTGACAAAATCTGATTCCAATATGTGGATGGAGGATTGATTCTCTTCCTGCATCCACCATTCTTTCACATTTGTTGATTTTCTCTATTATTCCACAAGATAGACAGCATCATTCTCACGAACCCTGTCTGCAACTTTGATGGCAATTTCTTGTCCTTTGGTTCCCGATTGAATCTCTGCCCGGTCCACTTGCATTGAGTCTACATTCATCTCTAAGTTGGTTGTTGCTCCTTCAATGCTGATCTTGTTTCCAACATCAAGCGTGTCCTCAAGCATGATGGCAGCGACACCGATTTTGTGAAAGTATCTTGTGATGATTCCTACTTGCTTTTTCTCTCCCATATTGAATGCACCTATTGTCTTCATTGAACCAATCTTTCAGAAAAATCCTTCGACCTTATCTTGCTTTGATTGTCCCACCCCATTGCACAAGGTCTTGGACGGTTGCTTTAAGATCCCATTTTGGTTCATACCCCAGATTCTCTCTCGCTTTTACGCTATCGATAATGTATGTTGAACCAAAGAGTTTGGCTCGGAATGGAGTTAGGAGTGGGGCATTCTTTCTATGAAAAGCTCTGTAGAGTCCAGCAGCGGCAGCTCCCATTGCTACAGATGGAGCATAGGGGATATTGGAGAAGTCTTTGGAAGCATCAATCTCATCTGCAATTGCTTCGAGTAGTACCCTGAATGTGCAATTAAATGATGTCACATTGAATGCTTGCCCTGCAGCTATGTCGAAATGTTCTGCGGCAAGAATCAAACACTTTGCAAAATCTTCACCATGTGCATAGCTCTGAAAGTTGCTGCCCCCTCCAAAAGTGAACATATTTTCATCCTTGATCCGTTCAACAAGCTGCGGACCTGTGAACATGTCTCCCTTTCCAAGAACAGTAGGTCCGCGGATCATTGTTGCTCTGATACCATAGGTCTCTTCATACTCTCTGATCAGATTCTCAGCTGCAGCTTTTGATCGCTGGTAGTTGTTCATTGGTTTCCAAGGTGCTTCTTCTGTGAGTGGGCCCTTGATGTTTGGGAACCCGTAAACCGCAGTTGATGATGTATGAATCAGTTTCGGGATGTCCTTCTTCCGAATGACTTCCAGAACATTTCTTGTACCCTCGACATTGACCGGAAAGAATTCAGACTTTCCTCCCCAGTCTTTCATTATTGCCGCATTGTGAAAGAACCATTCAGTATCCTCGGGTACACCTTCTTCCAGACTGATTGGGTCTGTAACATCACCAACAACCGAATTGAATGTTAATCCATCAATAAGAGATAGACTAGAGGATTTTCTCTTCAGAATGGTCGCATCATGATTTCCTTCTGATAACAGCTTGACAATGTATGAACCCACGAATCCAGTTCCACCTGTTACAAAACTACGAACCATAATACCACATTGACCTCTTAAATTTCTCAGCTCTTCAGTGTTCCGGATGAAAACTATTGCAAGGCCATTCTCAATGACTACCACATCTCTGTGATTCTATTTCACAATTAGATACCTTTTAGACTAGGGAACGGTTTTGCTACTGTATTCGGAGTCAGCAATAATGAGCTCAAAGTTATTGGTCATCATCGCAACCGGTGATAGAGAAAAAGCACTCACAGGTCTAATGTATGCAAAGAACACCATCAAATATGGATGGATACCCGACGTCAAGGTCATGTTCTTTGGTCCTTCAGAAAACTTGCTAGTGAGTGATACTGATGTCACAAACTCTGCTGCCGAGCTGGCTGGTTTGGGTCAACCCATTGCATGCAAGTTCCTTTCTGATCGGGATGGTACATCTGAAAGAATTGAAGGAATGGGTATCAAGGTGGATTATGTTGGTACGATGATTGCGGATTTGGTCAATGAAGGATATATTCCGATGGTCTGGTAGTGATCATTCATTCTCAAGAGTGGCAAGTTTGTAGAGTGCGCGTTGAACCCCTTCTGACAATGCGGGATGAATGTGTATTGCCTCCAATAGTTTCTCATCCGTTCCTTCAGATGTGTACATCAGGTTGATAACCTCTTGAATTAGTATCGGCGCATAAGGACCAATAATTGTGGTTCCAATTATTTTTCTGCTATCAGCATCCACGATGATTCTGACCAAGCTCGGTGGGTTACCCATTGCGAATCCTTTTGAAACCAAGGAGTAGTCGGTCTGTGCTACGAGTAATTTCAGACCAGATTCTTTTGCTTTCTTCAAGGTCATCCCTACGGTAGCTATTGGTGGATACGAGAACACCGCCCGTGGTATAGCACCATAATTCATTGTCTTGAAGGCTTGCTCGCTTGATTCCTTGACTTGCATCATATTATGCCAAAGTACTCTATATTCCTCATTAGCGACATGTCTGAACTGATATCGACCAATAGCGTCACCAAGAGCCCATATGCCTTTTTTGTTGGTTCGGAAATAGTCATCAACTATCACCCAACCATCACGATCAAGATTGACACCCGACTTCTCAGGTTAAAGAAGGTCTGAGTTGGATCGTCTGCCTGCAGCAACAAGGAGGACATCTCCTGTGAACTCCTTCATTTCATTAGTCGCTCGATTCTGAGCAATAACGGTCTTTAGTCCGTCCTTTTCCTTGACCTCGATTACTTCAAAATTAGTATGAACCAGCATTCTTTTGGATAGCTCTTCCTTGAGGAGATCTGAAACGTCTGGGTCTTCATTCTTCACAAGATACCTATTTCTTCCAATGATTGTCACATCTGTACCAACTGCTGAGAAGAAGTGTCCAAACTCAGTTGCAACGTAACCACCACCAATGATGAGCATCGACTGAGGTTGTTCCATGAGACGAAGCGCTTCATCATTCGTGAGGTAATCTACTTCATCAAGACCCTTGATTGGCGGCAGGAGAGGTCGTGAACCTGACGCAATGATTATGTTTGGGGCAGTGATTCTCTCACCATTTATCTCAATTACATAATCTTCAATGAAGACTCCTGTACCATGATATCGGTCAATCTTTTCGTCTTCATCAACTGACTTCATCTGCTTATCGCTAATTCCATCAACGTGCTCTCTCATCCTCTTCATTATACCCGGATAATCAATCTCCTCCACCTTGATCTTCACTCCAAGGTCATTGAGATGCTCTGCTTGCATGATGATGTCAGCAAGATAAGTCAGAACTTTCGTTGGAATACAACCCCGGTTTAGACACGTGCCACCCATTGGACCACGTTCTATGACCGCAACCTTGATTCCTTGTTCATGAGCTAACCCAAGGAGTCTCATTCCCACTCCGGACCCAATGACAATGAGGTCATACTCCTTCATAAATTTCGGCAAAATTCCTACTACTTGATAAGTGTACTGGGATTCGTGTGTCTACTCACCAGTGAGTAGAGTGGACATCAATGATGATGCTCATGTCCACCATCGATAGGAGCGAGTCGACCAAACGCTCGTTGGACTACCTCGGGTAGGGCAGGATGAATGTGCATGGCTTGGAACATTGTTTGATAATTTCCATCTGGCGTATACATCAAGTTGATGATCTCCTGTATCAGGATAGGTGCATAAGGTCCGATTATGGTGGCACCGAGTATCTTACTACTATCTCCATCAACAATGACTCGAACTAGTGAGGCTGGATTACCCATCGCGAAACCTTTAGCTCCAATAGAATAGTCTGCCTGACCAACAAGCAATTTGAGTCCTGATTCCTTTGCTTCTTTGAGCGTCATTCCTACTGTGGCGATGGGTGGATAGGAGAATACTGCACCTGGTATTGCGCTGTAATCCATTGATTGAAGTTCTGGCTCAGTTCCTTCATGTTGTGCATTTAGCGTTCTCATGAAATTATACCAGGTAATCTGAGCCTCATCATTAGCAACATGTCTGAATTGGTACCGACCTATGGCATCACCAAATGACCAAATACCCTTCTTACTCGTTCTGAAGTAATCGTCAACAACAACCCACCCTTTCTTGTCAGTTTTGACTCCTGTCTTCTCAGGTTTGAAGAGGTCTGCATTAGAACGTCTTCCTGCAGCGATGACAAGAACTTCTCCTCTAAACTCCGTCTTAGATCCTGTTTCTCGATCTTTGGCAATGACGACTTTCTCGCCATTCTCTTCTTTGACTTCTATGACCTCATGATTTGTATGTACATTCATGCGTTTGGAGAGTTCTTGTTTGAGTATGTCTGAAACATCAGGGTCCTCATTCTTCACAAGGTATTGATTTCTTCCAATGATCGTCACATCTGTGCCAACTGCAGAGAAGAAGTGTCCAAATTCAGTAGCGATGTAACCTCCACCAACTATGAGCATGGACTTGGGTTGTTTCATCAGATGGAGTGCTCCATCATTGGTGAGGTATTCTACCTTGTCTAGACCCTTGATATCAGGTATCTCTGGTCTTGATCCAGCTGCAATAATGATGTTGGGAGCCTTGATTTTCTCACCATCAATCTCCATAGTGTAATCGTCCACGAATGATCCAGTTCCTTTATACCAGTCAATGCCTTCGGCACGGTCGACTGATTCTCCTTGCGAAGTACTGTCACCATCAACCTCATCCCTCATCCGTTTCATGATCCACGGATAGTCAATTTTCTCGATTTTAATTTCAACACCAAGCTCTTCAAGGTGCTTTGCTTGCGTGATGATATCCGCTACATAGGTGAGGATCTTAGTAGGGATACACCCTCGATTGAGACAAGTTCCTCCCATGGGACCATTTTCGACAACCGCAACTTTGAGTCCCTGTTCATATGCCCCCGATGCAATACTCATGCCCGCACCCGAGCCTATGACGATCAAATCATAATCCTTCATAGTTATTAACTATTTCTCATTTGTTGATAAAGCTGTGGGTCGGGCAAAACAGTAGTATCTAAAAGTAAGAATGTCTTTTGCGGATTGTAAGGAG